>CAIYMN010000030.1 GCA_903927295.1 uncultured beta proteobacterium
AGTGCCCGAACCTCATCGAGCAAGCCGCTGGCGAGCATGCCATCGAAGCGCTGCGCTATGCGCTCATGCAGCCAACTGCGCTCTGTGGGTTCAAGAGATATCAGCTGGCCGCTCGGGCCGGACCTGGAGCTTGCGCTCAATTTGATTGCGCCGTGAAACGACGACAAAGGTCGGCCGGTCAGCCGGAACACCTCGAGCGCACGGCTGATGCGCTGCGCATCAGCGGGCTGCAACCGTGCCGCCGTCAGCGGGTCCACTTTGCCAAGTTCGGCATGCAGCGCTGGCCAGCCGCGCCGCGCCGCTTCCTGCTCCAATGCGGCGCGTACGCCGGCATCTGCCTTGGGCATGGCGTCCAGTCCATCGCGCAAGGCCTTGAAGTAAAGCATGGTGCCACCCACCAGCAAAGCCAGCTTGCCGCGCGCAGTGATGTCGGCGATCAGGGCGTGTGCGTCGGTCACAAACTCGGCGGCGCTGTAAGCCTGGAGTGGATCGCGAATGTTGATCAGGTGATGCGGCACCGAAGCCAGTTCGGCGCTGGACGGTTTTGCGGTACCGATGTCCATGCCGCGATAGACCAGGGCCGAGTCAACGCTGATGATTTCCACCGCGCGCTCACGTGCGATGGCCATGGCGGCTGCCGTCTTGCCGGACGCGGTAGGCCCTGCCAAAGCAAGGTAACGCAGCGCAGCGTCAGCTTGCACCACGCCTGCCCTGCCTTTGCACAAGTGTCCAGGCGACCAGTGCACTCATGGCACCCCAGAACCAGATGCCATAGGCCAGCGGATAGATGCTGCCGTCCATGTGCGTACCCAGCCAGTTGCCGATCAGGAAGGCCACCAACATCATCAGAAATCCGTTCAGGGCGGAAGCGGCACCCGCCGATTGTGGAAAGGGGCCCACGGCGCCGCTCTGACTGCAAGGCTGGTGAATACCATGACCCAGCATGAAGAGGTAGAAAGGCGGCATGATGGTCCATGCGCTTTGCCATCCGGCCATGGCCAGAACACCGCTGAGCGTGCCTCCGGTGAGGCTCAGTGCGCCGGCGATGGCGACGGTGCGCCGCACATCAAAATGTGCCAACAGGCGTCGGCACAGAAATGTGCCGAGCAGGTAGGCAAAAGCCATCGAGAAGACCAGCAGTCCATAGTGCGTCTTGCTCAGACCCAGCACCTTGATGAAGACAAAAGAACTTGATGCCAGGAAGGTGAACAGACCGCCGTAGGAGGCGCTGGCGAGGGCGGAAAATGCGACAAAGGTCGGGTTGCGCAGTATGGTCAACCATGTTCGCAGCAGGTTGCCGCCCTGCAGCGCCTGCAGGTTCTTTTTCGGCAGGGTTTCTTCAAAGCGCAGCGCAATCAGAGCCAGACTGATGGCACCAAAAATGGCGAGCGTGAGCAGCGAGATGCGCCAGCTGAAAAGGTCCGACAGCAGACCGCCCAGCGGCGGACTCAGGCAGGCGATCAGGCCGAGCCCGCTCAGACCCTTGGACATGATGCGTGCTCCCTGTGCCGGCGCGTACAGGTCCCGCACAATGGCCCGTGCACACATCACGCCGGCACCCATGGCGGCACCCTGTAGCGCGCGCCAGACGATCAGCATTTCCATCGTCGGTGACAGCGTGCTGGCAACCGAAGCCAGCACGTAGGCGCCCAGGCCGATCAGCAGAATCGGGCGCCGGCCAAAGCGATCGGACAAAGGCCCCCAGATCAACTGCGACAGACCAAAGGCCAGCAGCAGCGCGGTCAGCGTCAGTTGCGCCTGCGCCATGGAAGCGCCGAAGCCTTCCGTCAAGGAGGGCAGCGCCGGCAAGTACAAGTCGGTGGTGATCGGCTGCGCCCCCAGCAGCAAGGACAGCAGCAAAACGGTCAAGCCAGGAGCCATGGTGGGACGGGGTTGAACAGACATCCAGCCTAGGGTACCAGATCATGGCTGATCCACCACATCGCAGTCAGGGTTAATGATGCTGCCGCTTGTCGTTGCGCGGCGGCATCAGTAAGATCCCTGCCCATGATGAATCCTGTTGTTCACTTTGAGATGCCGTATCGCGATCGCGAGCGTGCTGCCCGGTTTTACGCTGGTGCATTCGGCTGGCAGACGCAGATGCTGGGACCCGAGATGGGCGACTACCTGCTCGTCACAACCGCACTGGCGGATGTACGACCCGGTGCTCCGGCCGGCGCCATCAATGGCGGACTTTTCCCTTTCAAGCTGGATTGGCCTGCTCAGTACCCTTCTGTGGTTATTGGCGTTGAGGATGTGCATGCCGCGATGGCACGTGTCAGAACAGCGGGCGGTGAAGTGCTTGGCGAGCCCATGGAAATTCCCGGTGTCGGGCAATACGTGGCTTTCGTCGACACAGAAGGCAATCGCAACAGCATGATGCAGCCGATCATGTCGGCAGTTGGCCATTGAGAGGTCGTCGCCCGCTCCACAAGCTTTCCGCGCTGTACACAAGCAAGGCAATCCAGATCAGGTAGAAGCCAATGGCGCGAGCTGGCTCGAACACCTCGCCATAGAGCCACACACCCAGGAACAGCTGCAGGCTCGGTGAGATGTATTGCAGGATTCCCAGCGTTGCCATCGGTATGCGCCGTGCACCGGCGGCAAACAACAACAAGGGGATGGCAGTCAGTGGCCCGGCCAGCAAGAGCCAGCCCATGGTGGGAGCATCACCTTGTACCAGTGCACCTTGCCCGTGCCATGCCCACCATGCCAACACACCTGCGGCGAAAGGGGAGAGCAGCAAGGTCTCGAGCGTCAGCCCCTCCAGTGCGCCCAACTGGGCCAATTTGCGCAGGAGTCCATAAATGCCGAAGGTAGCTGCCAGCACCAAAGCGATCCAGGGCAGTCGCCCGGCCTGCAGCGTGAGCCACAGCACGCCGGCTGCTGCGAGTGCGACTGCGATCCATTGGCCACGACGCGGTCGCTCCTTCAGGAAGATGAATCCCAGAAATACATTCACCAGCGGCAGGATGAAGTAGCCCAAACTGGCATCGATAACGTGGGCGTTTTGTATGGCCCACACATAGACCGACCAGTTGGCCGACAGGAGCAGCGCGGAAGCGGAAAAAGCCAGCAGCACCCTCGGCTGACGGCTCAGGTCGCGCAGCCAGGCCCAGCGTTTGAGAACCAGCAGCACACACAACAGGAAGAGAAGAGCCCACACCATGCGGTGCGCGACGACCTCGAATGCATTGATGTGGGAGAGTTGCTTGAAAAAGATTGGCAGCAAGCCCCAGGCCGCGTACGCCAGCGTGGCATAAAGGACGCCGGAGTTCAGGCCGACCATGATTTTGGAAAGCGTTCACAAGTCACCGAGCCAAGGGTATCAGATCAAACGATCGGTGGCGAGTTCAATTTCCCAGGCTAGGCAGGATGCGGGCTATGGCCGCCGAAGTAACGCGGCTGTCACCCAGGAACATTTCATCGGTGGTAATCAGCACCGTGAGCAACAATGACACACCCAAGGTCACGCCTCCAACGTAGGCGACCATCTTTGGCAGCGGACTCTGCATCCATCCAAAAATGATGAGCAAGGCAATGGCACTCAGAAGTGCCTGCCAGAAATAGATCGGCAGTGACAAATTGGCGGCCGAGAGCCTCGCCTCCCGCACGTCGGACATTTGGGTCAGTGTGCCCAAAATCTCGGCGCGTGCAAGTTGTTGCATCGGCGTTTTCGGATCCAGTTCACGACAGCCCTGGACCAGAACCGAAAGCAGGTCTGAGGTAGCCTCGCTTCGCTCCCCGTGGGCCAGCAGAGGCCATTCGACATCGATGATCGAGGCGGTGTAGAGCTTGAGACCTTCTCGCAGCACATCTATTTCATCGCTATCGAAGCCGTTCAAGGCCCGGTTGAGCTTGAAAATGATGGTTGCTTCGCGGGCTACAAGATCTTCCACGGTGCGGTGATCACCCTGAACGCGTACCAGACAGAACGCCAGCAGCAGCACAGTCACTGAAGTAAATAGCTTGAATGACTCTTCTGCGCCCTTGGCCAGATGTTCGCCAGGATCCAAATGAAATTTCCAGCGAACGAAGAATGGCACCAGAGTCGAGACCGTCAGACCTAAGCCCATGATCAAGACACCGATGATCACGTTAGGTAGGGTGTGCAGCCAGTCAATCATGATGAAGTTAGTCCTTATGTTGTGTAATTACTGCGGCATTGAATGAGTCAGGGAATCATGAACATGTTGACCATATTCATGAAGTTCACCGATTCAAGGTTTTCGGTGTAGCCAGTGACAGCGCGGGATCGTGTGGCATTGCTGATGCCCGAATTGCTTCGCCATGGGAGTTCGTGAAAGCTTTCCGACATGCTATCGCCGGGCGCGCCCAATTGGGATCCGGAGGCTTGTGCCTGCACCTGAACGGCCAATGCGACATTGGCGTCACTTCGCGAGCATCCGCCGTCACACAGCGGAGGCACGACAAGAAGTGCGTTCGAGCCGACACTGCCGATCGGTAGATTGCCTCTTGCCGTACTTGGCGCGGCCAGGTTCAATTTGGCCGCCGCAGCCGTCGCAGCATTCCCCGCCACCAACGCTCCGGCATTTGCCAATGCCAACGCCCCGACATTGGTCAACGCGGATCTGTTGGCGGCACGGTTGGCTGCCATCAACTTCACTTTGGCGGCAATGGAACTGCGAGTCTGAGCTTGTCGTGCAACTCTAGCCTCGGCCAACTTCTTGCTGTCCTTTGTTTTGGCGTCAGCTTTCCTGGCTTCATTTCCTTTGCCTGCCGGCTTGGTGCTTTCCTTTACTTTGCCATCCACCTTGCTGGTGTCACTGCCCTTGTCGGTCGTTTTGCTGACCGCGGCATTGGCCACCTTTTGGGGTGCGCCACCGCCAGATGAATCAGCGCTCTTGGCGGCGGGTCGAATGCCTGCGCCCGAGCCACCTGACGAACCCGAATCGCTGGACTTACCCGCAGAGCCTGAACTGGTTGAAGCACTTGAGCCACTCGAGCGACCTGATCCATCCGAGGCCACTGAACTGCTTGATGTGCCCGAGCTTGCAGGGCCTGAACTACTGGATGCGCTTGATGCACTTGAACCAGTGGCAGCATCCGGGGCAGCTGAACTGCTTGACGTACCTGAGCTTGCCGCGACCGAACTGCTGGCTACGCCTGAGCCACTGGAACTGCCTGGAGCGTTCGATAGAGCTGCAGTGCTTGCGGTACCCGTGCTACTTATGGCGCCTACGCCAGTTGCACTGGCAGATGAGACTGTGGCGAAATTGGCCATGGGTGTGGCCGACAGGACGGGTGCCGGCGCGGTAACCTGCGCGGGTGGCTGCAAAATGGTGCTCGACGTGTTGTTGGCCAGGGTCACAACATAGTTGCGGCCACCGTTGCCATCACTCAGGGCGACGCCGGAGACATTTACTGTCTTGTTCGAGCCAGCACTAGCGTCGAGAAAGGCGAAGCTGCCACCGCTGAGGGTATCGCCGGAAAACAAAGTACCTCCGACAACGACGGGGTTCCCCATAGCCGAAAGTCCGCCGTCGTAGGTCTTGGTGATGGAACTTGTGCTCAGCGTCAGAGGAGCCGGCGTCACGTCCACAATCAGCGTGCCGCCGCTTAAACTGTAATTGCCCGCCAGTCCGGTCCCCAGCGTCAGGGTACCCAAGCCAACCACTTTGCCGAGTCCTGCATTCTTGTCGGCCACGGTGCCGATTCCGTTCAGCGCAAGGGCATCGGCACCCACCAAGGAATTCGTTGTAAAGACGGCCGCCAAGACATCCGTCGTGCCATCGTAAAGCCGACTACCGCTAAGGTTGACTGTCTTGGGCGTGATGCTGGCGGCGACACTCTGGCCGCTGGCCAGGCTGTAGTTACTGGCCAGACCGCCGTTGGCACCGCTGGCCAGAGCGGTGCTGCTGACGCTGACCAGATTGGCGGTGAGCACATCCTTGCTGTTGAAGCTGGCCGTGCCCGTGGCGCTGACGGTCTCACCGCTGACCAGACCGGCGGTGATGGTGAGCGTGGGCGAGGCGGTGGTGGTGCCGTCGTAGACCTTGTTCGGCGCCGCTACGGTGGCCGTCAGCGCCTTGGGTGTGATCGAACTGGTGGTGTTGCTGGCATAGCTGAGCGTGTAATTGGCGCCACTGTTGCCATCATTGACGGTGATGCCACTGGCAGTCACAGTCTTGTTGGCGTTGCCCACGTTCTTGTCAGTGAAGGCGAAGCTGCCGCCGCTGAGTGTGTCACCGCTAAACAAGGTGCCGCCAATGACCGCTGCTGTACCCGCCGCTGAGAGGTTGCCGTCGTAGACCTTGCTGACGTTGGTGGTGCTGAGCGTCAGGTTGGCGGGCGTAATGGTGGCAACCTGCGTGCCGCCAGTGAACGTGTAATTGCTGGCCAGGCCGCCAGCGCCGTTGCCCAGGGTGAGGGTGCCCAAGGACACAGGCTTGTTGGCTCCCACGTTCTTGTCGGCGACCGTGCCCACACCGCTGAGCGTGAGTTGTTGACCACTGACCAAGCCGCTGAGCGAGAAGACACCTGCTGCCACATTGACGGTGCCGTCGTAGGCGCGTGTGCCGCTCAGGCTGATGGCACTCAGGGGCGCAGCGCTGATGGTCAAGAAACCGTTGACATAGCCGAGCGAGTAGTTGCCAGAAGTCAGGCCACCGGGGGTGAGCACGTAATTGCCGGCATTGATGGCACCTTGAGAAGTACCGCTGTAGGCCAGGGTGCCGCCCAGTACGGCAGAGGTCTCGCCGCCGACAAAGCCGCTGTAGCTCACACCATGTCCACCGCTGTAAGCGACGTTGTCGTAGGTCTTGCTGGCATTGGTGGCGGTGACGGCGAGGTTGGCTGGGGTG
>CAIYMN010000031.1 GCA_903927295.1 uncultured beta proteobacterium
GCCGCCCCAGGCAGTGGTCGGTGCTTCACGCCAGTAGGTCCGGTCCGTCAGGTTCTCCATGTTGACGCGCCACAGCACCGACTGGCCGGCAAGGGAATGTGCGTAGCTCAGGCCAGCATCAAGCTGCCAGGAAGCGGGCAGTTCGACACTGCCGTCGGCGTTGGCCGCCTTGGCTCCCTCAAAACTGGCGAGCGTGTTGATTGACAGACCGGGCATCGCACTGACCTTGTAGTCGGCAAAGACAGAAGCCTTCACGCGCGGCACGTTGGTCACGCGTTGCCCCACGAGCGCCAGGTCCGTTGCCTGTGTGTAACGCGCGTCCAGCGCCATCAGGCTGGCCTGGATTGAAAGCCCGTCCAAGACACGACCGGCAGCGCTCAGCTCGAAGCCGCGATGACGCGCCGTCTTGGCACCCGCCGCCCGCGTTGGCAAGGCGCCTGCAACCGTGCTGGCGACATCATCCGCGTAGGGCTTGTCGATGCTGAAGGCAGCCGCTGTCAGCAGCAAGCGGCTATTGGCCTGCCATTTCAAACCGATCTCGGTCTGTTCGCTTTTCAGCGCAGGCAGCACCTGGCCGGCATTGGCAAAGAGTGCCGGCCGGTTCGGCACGGCTTCAAGCTCAGCGCCTTGGCCCCAGGAAGCGTAGAGCGTCGTGTTGTTGCTGGCCGACCAGGCCAGCCCAGCCCAGGGCGTGCTTACCGTCTGCTCAAACGCCACCGCCTCGCTGCCATCGCTCAGCTCGCTGCTGCGGCTGATTCGCGATACGCGCACGCCGGCAAAGGACTGCAGGTCGGGGCTCCAGCGCGAGGCAAGCGACACATAGCTGTCCAGAGCGCGCTCGCGGCTGTTGCTGTTCAGGACGGTCAGCGTCGGGTCGGCCGGCAGCACCACCGGCGCGAAGATGTTGCTGCTGCCAACGTAGTTGTAGGCCTGCATCGGTGCCAGATCAGCACGGCTGCTGTGGCCACTCAGTCCGAAGCGGGCCTTGTGCGAGAGGCCCAGTGCATTGAACCTGCCATCCAGGTGCGCGTCCCAGCTCTGCAGGCTGCGCCGCTCGCCTTCGCTGCGGTAGTCGTACACATCGACGTCGCCATTGGCGCACAGACCCGGATAGACATAGTTGAAGGCATTGCTGCAACCATCGGGGAAAGTGAGCCGGTCATTGATCAGCGAGGTCTGCGTGTTGACTGCAAGGCGCGCCTGCCAGTCAGCGCTGAAGCGGTGCGTCAGCGCCATCTGGCCCGTTGTGCTGCTGGACTGGAAGGGCAAAGACCAGCTCTGGTTGTTCAGGTTCAGGCGCGGATTGATGCTGCCCGGCAGGCTGTCGCCCACGCCGTCGCCGTTGCTATCGAGCAAGCCCAGACCGGGCACCGAGGGCTGGCTCTTGCGCTGGTATTCCAGATCGGCGGCCACCGAGGTATCGGCACCGAGCTGGGTTGCCAACGCCAGGCTGAGCAACTGACGTGAGCCGTTGGCGTGGTCAAACTGCGAATGCACCTGCTCATCGACCAGATTCAGCCGCAGGCCGACACTGCCAATGCTGCCATTGCTGTCAAGGTGGATCCTGCTGCCGCCGTTGCTGTCCACAGCGAAGGTGGCGTTGCTGAAGGGCTCCTTCATCGGCACCTTGGTGACGTAGTTGACCAGCCCGCCAGGAGCCGACACGCCGGACTGCAGACCCGACACCCCCTTCAAAACCTCGATCCGCTCCTTGTTCTCCAGGGCAATCGGCGCGTAATTGGAAATGGCCAGACCATTGCGGCTGAAATTGCCACTCTGGTCCAGCACAAAGCCGCGGATCGTCAGACTTTCGATGTAACCGCTGGTGTTGTAGTTGTCAGCCAGCGAGGCATCGAGCTTGAGTACGTTGGAGAGCGATTGCGTCGCCGTGCCCGCCAACAGGTCAGACGTCAAAACGGTCACGCTTTGCGGTGTCTTGGCAAGCGGCGCGCCAAAGCCGCCCACGTCCGCCCTTTCAACATCGAGCAGCGGCGCAGCCTTGCCAGTAACGGTGATGACCTGCAACTGGGGCGGCGCGGTTTGTGCGAACAGGCAGCAGGAGGCCGTCGCGGCCAGCGCGGTCACCAGAGTAGAGCGTTTCAAATGGAATGCCATCGAATGTTCCTTAGTCGACGGCAGGGGGGTGCAGAAAGAGTTGGGCTCGGGGCCCCACGGAATCAACATCGCTTCCCTGCGCAAGAATTACCTTGATCAAGTTCCAGGGTTTTTTCTCAGCCGGGCATCTTTCGACTTCCAGCACCCCTAGCGTTTACTGGCATGCCTGAGGCAGCCAGCGCGGCCATTGTATCGCCGCTACCTGGTCACGTGCGGTCCCTGGCGGGATGCCCACCAGCTCAGAAGCATGGCCATGAGCAGCCCCGCCAGACCGAACCAGTGCAAGTCTGCCATGCGGTCACGGGCAATCAGCCAGCCGCCGCTGCCTGCACCCAACGCCTGACCCGCGTACATGGCGGACGTGTTAAGCGCGATCGATGCCGACGACAGGGCCGGCGCAATGCCCGCCAGGCGCGCCTGCTGCGCCGAATTGCTGGAAAAACAGCCCAGCCCCCAAGGCACGCTGATCAAGGCTGCCAGCAGCAAGCTGCTGCCCAGAGGCCATAGCAACAGACTCAGCGCCATGCTGCCCACGCCCCACATCACCGAGCGTGCCGCACCCCGGCGGTCAATCTGGCGCGACATCACGATGTTGCCGATCAGGCCAAAGGCTCCGAACCACGCGAACAGCAGGCTTAACTGCCCCGGCGTGATGTCAAGCACCACCTTGTAATAGGGTGCAAAGTAGGAAAACAGCACAAACTGGCCGGCCGAGTAGAGCAGTGTGACCACCACGCACAGCATCAGCGCTTTGGAGCGCAAGGTCTCCACCCACGCAGCGCGGGAGAGTGCGGGCGGACAGATGTCGTCGGGCAGGCTGCGCCAGACCCACAAGGCACTGATCAGCGCCAGCAGGGCCACCACTGCGAAAGCGCTGCGCCAACCCAGTGTGCCGCCGATCCAGGCACCGAACGGCATGCCCAGCACCGAGGCCAGCGACCAGCCCAGGAAGATGAAGGTGATCGCGCGCCCGCGTTGCGAAGGAGGCACCAGCAGGCCGATACAGGCGGCTGCCTGCGGCGTGAAAATGGCTGGCGATACGACTGTCAGCACGCGCAGCACCATCAGTGAGGCAAAGCCGGGAGCCAGAGCGCTCAAGCCCAGAAACAGCGCGTACCAGAGCATCGACAGCGTCAGCAGCCGACGCCGGTCCCAGCCCGCCACGACGCTGGCGAACAGCGGCGCCCCCACACACATGAGCACACCACCCGCCGTAATCAACTGCCCGGCTACCGGGACGGTAATCGCCAGGGAACTGCTGATCTCGTTAAGCGTGCCCGGCACCACCATGACGCCGGTGCCAATGACGAAGTTGCCAAACAGCAATGGCCAGAGGATTCTGGGCAGGGCGTCGTTGGTCGGGGTTTGGGGCATTGCGGGTGGAGAAGTTGCGGCGCGTTCAGGCAACGCCATTCGCCCCATTCTCGCAGCAGCTCGCCGTGTCGCTCTGTTGTCAAAGACGCAAACTTTCGCGATCGCAATTGCGCACGCGGCAACTGTACAAAGAATCTTCTGCAAGTCGGCAATGGGATGAGCAGCTGACGTTCATGTTGGCGCGGCGATCATCCGTTTACGACCAA
>CAIYMN010000032.1 GCA_903927295.1 uncultured beta proteobacterium
AGTAGCAGCGAAGAAGGCTGCACCTGCAAAGAAAGCGGCACCAGCGAAGAAGGCTGCACCTGCAAAGAAGGCTGCACCTGCAAAGAAGGCTGCACCTGCAAAGAAGGCTGCACCTGCAAAGAAGGCTGCTGCCAAAAAGGCCGCACCAGCAAAAGTAGCTGCTAAGAAGGTGCCTGCAAAGAAGGCTGCCGTAGCGAAGAAACCTGCTGCCAAAAAGCCAGCCGCCAAGAAAGCAGCCAAGAAGCCGGCCGCGAAGAAAGCCGCGAAAGCACCCGCTGCCAAGGCAGCGCCTGCCCCGGCCGCCCCTGCTGCTCAAACTACTTTGAGCCCCCAGGCCGCTTGGCCATTTCCGACGGCCACCAAGCCCTGAACTTTAGACAAGTTCGACTTGAAGCCCGGTGCCTAAAAGCATCGGGCTTTTTTGTTACTGGAGGTCGAATGACTTTAAGTCCAAAGTGTAATTTTGTGGGCCGCGCTCCGCTACCTTGAGCGAACCCAGGCGGTTGCCAAGGGCCACACTGCGCGTCAATGACCACCCCCGCTCAAGCCCGAACAATAGTGCGCCTCGAAAGGCATCACCGCAGCCGGTTGGGTCCACCACGGCGTTCGCTTTGACTGGCGCAACATGTGTCTTGGTGCCCTCCAGCCAGATCTCTGAACCGTCCGCTCCGAGAGTCACGATCAGCCCCTGGACGCGCCGGGAAATTTCTGCGTTGCTCCAGCCGGTGCGCTCGTTCAGCATCTTGCCTTCATAGTCGTTCACAGTGACCCAGGTCGCCTGATCTATCAGCGTTTGCAACTCATGGCTGTCGAAGCGAGGCAATTGCTGGCCGGGATCGAATACGAAAGGAATTTTTGCGGCGACAAATTGTTCCGCATGTTGCCACATCGCGTTACGTCCATCGGGAGCAACAATGCCGAGTTTGATGTCGCCGCGTGGGGTAATCTGATTTTGATGCGCCTGCTCCATGGCGCCCGGATGGAAGCCGTTGATCTGGTTGTTGTCACGGTCAGTAATGATCATGGCCTGAGCTGTGTACGTGCCTTCAATGGTCCGCACGAATTCTGTTGAAATTCCCTGACCGCGCAGCCGTTCCAGGTAGCCCGCACCGTCGATCCCGACAGTTGCCATGGGCAGTGCGGTTCCGCCGAGTTGCCGCATGGCATAGGCGATATTGCCAGCGCACCCGCCAAAATCGCGGCGCAACGCAGGCACCAGAAACGATACGTTCAGTATATGGAGTTGATCAGGCAGGATTTGCTCGGCAAAGCGGCCCTCGAAGTTCATGATGGTGTCAAAGGCCAGTGAGCCGCAAATGATGGTTGCCATGGTTTTGGAGATGAGTTCAGGGATAAAAGGCGTAGACACGGTAGCCACCTGTCTGCTGCATCGCGTCAGAGAGATCAACAGTGACAACCAATGAAGCGGACCATTCGGCGCCGGCCTCCAGCGTGTCCGACTTGAACTCAAGGTCGGTGGGCAGGAGTACGCGGCGCAAGACGGGTTGATCACTAATGTCGGTTAACGTCAATTCGATTGCTGGTGCTGCAACGGGAACGGTGGATGTGTTTCTGACAGTGAGATTCAGACGATAGGAGTTTCCGATGATCTTGCTGAAGGACGCGTGGTCTATGGTGATCGACTCCTTTTGCCGTAGCGGCGACAACTGGCATTTCAGGGGCAGACAAAGTGCCGACATCCACGGTCTGAGTGTCGGCTGCCAGGCGACAAGCCGGTCGCGTTCGTGCAGGAGTACTTGAGCGCCAAGTACGAGACATAGCGTCAAGGCCAAGGAAACCAACGCGAAGTGCCGTACAACCTTGGTTGGACGCGATGTGCCAAGTTCCATGGGCAATTGGGTAGCGGTGGCAGGTTCGGTGCTAGGGGTGAATACCGAGTCGACGGTAGGTGATTCGGGGTCCAGGTCATTGCTCGTGGCTGGGTCGGCTTTCACGGTGTCGGCCAATAAGTGCAGTGACGCATCGAAGATGGAGTCGCACGACCCGCAGCGAGCCCAACCTTCAGAAATTCGAAGCTGGTCTGGTACCACCCGGAAGTGGGTCTGGCATGCCGGGCAGCGTGTAATCAGGCTCATGAAGCGCAAATTGTAGGGTGATCGGCGCAGTGTCCTAGTGCCGCGCGGTCATGCGTATCCAGCCATCTTCCTCGTCGGTAATGTCGAGTTGACAATAGGGTGCGTAGGCGGCCTTGAGTTCATCAGCCTGGCGCGACAGAATTCCTGCCAGTACCAGAGAGCCGCCCGGTGCCACATAAGACCACAAAAGTGGTGCGAGGACTTTCAACGGGATTGCCAGAATATTTGCCAGCACCGTCTGGTACACGCCTTCTGCAATGTCTGGTGTGCCTGTGCGGACGCTGACCTGATTTGCCTTGGCGTTCAAAACGGTTGATTGCACAGCCGCCTCATCAATGTCAACAGCATCAATCTGGGTGGCACCGAATTTGGCCGCGCCAATAGCCAGTATCCCGGAACCACAACCGTAATCAAGGACGCGGCCGAGTGCATTCTTCTGTGCAATCCAGCGCAAACACATACGGGTTGTCGGGTGGGTGCCGGTCCCAAACGCGAGTCCAGGATCAAGCTCAATCATGATTCGTGCCTGCGCTGGAGGTTCATGCCAGCTTGGCACGATCCAGAACTCGGGCGTGATTTCCACCGGAGAAAATTGGGACTGGGTTAGTCGCACCCAATCCTGCTGCGGCACTTCCCGGTTCGCCAGGAACTTGCACTGGGTGAAGAATTCCTGTGCCTGCAGGATGATCAGTGCATCTTTCGCCAAAATATCGGAGGCGAAAAGCGCAGAAACCCGAGAGCGTTGCCAACCTTCCTTAGGGGGAGGCATGCCGGGCTCGCCAAACATAGCTTCTTCAGCTTCGGTTTGAGCGTCTGCATCCTCCACGCTGATACTCAAGGCGTCGAGTGCATCCAGGGCATCAGTCAAGAGGTCCAACTGGTGCTGTGAACACAGCAGACTCAATTCAAACATGCGGTGTTCGACTCAGCGCTGGTGGTGACCAAGCCACTCTTCCAGGTAATGAATGTTGGTGCCACCAGCAACAAATTTTGCATCAAGCATCAGTTCACGGTGCAGCGCAATGTTCGAACTGATGCCTTCCACGACGGTTTCGCCCAACGCAGTCACCATGCGAGCCACAGCCTGTTCACGGGTATCGCCATGCACAATGATTTTGCCAATCATCGAGTCGTAATTCGGCGGGACAAAGTAGTTCGTATAGATGTGGGAATCGACCCGTACGCCAGGGCCACCGGGGGCATGCCACATAGTGATGCGCCCAGGCGATGGCGTGCATTTGTAAGGGTCTTCAGCGTTAATTCGACATTCAATTGCATGCCCGCGAATCTGGATCTGGCGCTGCGTAAAAGGTAGCTTTTCTCCGGCAGCCACCATGATCTGGGTCTTGACGATATCAACGCCGGTCGTCATTTCTGTGACCGGGTGTTCAACTTGTACGCGCGTGTTCATTTCAATGAAGTAGAACTCGCCGTCTTCATACAAGAACTCAAAAGTACCGGCGCCCCGGTAAGCAATCTTCTTGCAGGCTGTAACACAGCGTTCGCCCAGACGTTCAATCAACTTGCGTGCGATGCCGGGTGCTGGTGCTTCTTCAATGATCTTTTGGTGTCTGCGTTGCATCGAGCAATCGCGCTCGCCGAGGTAGACTGCATTCTTGAATTTGTCAGCAAGGATCTGTATTTCGATGTGCCTGGGGTTCTGTAGAAACTTTTCCAGATAGACGGCCGGATTGCCGAACGCGGCGCCAGCCTCAGCGCGTGTCATCGTCACAGCGTTGATCAGCGCAGCTTCTGTGTGCACTACCCGCATCCCGCGGCCACCACCACCACCAGCAGCCTTGATGATGACCGGATATCCGACTGTCTTGGCGATACGGCGAATTTGTGCGGGATCGTCCGGCAACTCGCCTTCAGAGCCAGGGACACAGGGAACACCCGCTTTGATCATGGCTTGTTTGGCGGACACCTTGTCACCCATCAGGCGAATCGATTCAGGGGTGGGCCCAATGAACTGGAAGCCACTTTTCTCTACTCGCTCGGCGAAGTCGGCGTTCTCGCTCAAAAAGCCGTAGCCTGGATGAATCGCTTCGGCATCGGTTACCTCAGCCGCCGAAATGATGGCCGGCATATTCAGGTAGCTCAGCGTTGACTGGGCCGGGCCGATACACACCGCTTCTTCAGCCAGTTTGACGTATTTGGCTTCGCGGTCTGCTTCCGAGTAAACCATGACCGCCCGAACGCCGAGCTCGCGACATGCACGCTGAATTCTGAGGGCAATTTCGCCTCGATTGGCAACCAGGATTTTTTTGAACATAAGTTGTGGCGCTTGACCTTACTCAATGGTGAATAAGGGTTGACCGTATTCGACAGCTTGCCCGTTTTCGCAATGAACCTGGGTGACGACTCCGGACTTGTCAGATTCGATCTCGTTCAGAATCTTCATGGCTTCAATGATGCAGATGGTATCGCCAGCCTTGATGGAGTCCCCGATTTCGACAAAAGACTTCGCGCCTGGTGAAGCGGATCGGTAGAAAGTGCCAACCATGGGTGATTTGACCTTGTGACCGACAATTGGGGGCGGTGCCGCAATGGCCTGCTCCACTATGGAAGTGCTTGCGGCGGTCAAGACACCAGTGGGTGCCTGGACCGTAGCGAGCGCCGGTTGATGCGAAACCATTGCGCCGCTTCCCTTGACGATACGAATCTTGCCTTCGGCCTCGGTTATTTCCAATTCGGAAACATTGGAATCCGAAACGAGATCAATCAGCGTCTTCAATTTTCTTAAATCCATTGCATCTCCAACGAAGTTCTTGTAACAGTATTCTAATCTACATTAAGTACAGACAAAATACGCTATTTGCAATCATCTTTTGTAAATCAAATTGACGAGCACGGAGCGAATATTGCATGTTCTTGGTTCGATTCCTACACTGACCCAACCCATGCATGCAACTCTTCGAACGTTACCTTGCCCATTTTACGGTGCACAATTTGAGCATTCTGGTCCAGTACGACCGTGAACGGCAAGCCACCAATCAAATTACCTAGTGACTTGCTGAGTTGAACGCCGGAAATCCCTGCCACGCCGACCGGAAAACTGACAGGTGCGTGAGCCAAAAAACGCTTTACAGGATCAGGTTCATCAACGGCTAATCCAAGAACTTGCCAGCCGTTAGCTACATTTTCTTTATAAAAAGCGCTTAATAATGGAAGTTCTTCGATGCAGGGGGGGCACCAACTGGCCCAGAAGTTGAGCAGCAGTCGCTTGCCGCGCAGGGTATGCATGGAGAGGGCTGTTCCGTCGGGCGCAGTAAATTTGAGTTGCCAAAAAGCTGGGTCCAAACCGTTCTGGACCGGATCTCTTTGAAGTTTAAGCCACGCCAAGCCGATCCCCCCCAACGTGGCGGTACCAGCCACTGCGCCAACAAGCCAGTGGCGTCGATTTGGATCGGAATCTGAGTTCTTCATGTTCTCTGATCATGCACCAATTGCCGAACCGCCGCCAGATCACCTCTAGGACGGCGTCCTTTGGCGTCAGGCCGCATAGCGCCCCTCAGATCGTCGTAATCATTGATGAGCAGATGAACGCCAATGTCCTCATGGAGGTCCTCGCAGAAGGCGTGCACGCTCAAGGTTTCCACGATGTCGCCATGCAGGCCGGTGACGCTGCGGGCGTTGTAGTCGACCCCTTGACCAATCAGCAGAATCTCAGCCGACTTGCTGTCATCACAAAAGAGCTGGATGTAGATGTCGGACAAGCGAGTGGCGCTGCCGTGCCAGACGGCACCACCCAGGTGCGGTGAAAACGCGGCCAGGCGCTCCATCCAAAGCAGAGCAAGACGTCGCAGAGCGATGAGTTCAACGGCCTGGCTGTCAGCGCAGAACAGCGAGATGTGTTGTAGAACCGCGTCTTCGATCAGGTCATTGTCTGGCAAGGCGCTGCGCACAGGCAGCCCCAACTGGCGCACGGCGCGCCGCTTGGCTGATCCATAGTCCAGCCCTTCTTCCACGACGAGACGCGCTGCAACCACCGATATTTCCGCCTTCAAGTTGTCCATGAGGTCCAATTTTGCCTTGATTGGGTCGGCCTAGAATCCGTCAATGCATATTCATATTCTTGGCATTTGCGGAACCTTTATGGGCGGGCTGGCAGCGCTGGCGCGCGATACAGGCCACAAGGTGACTGGCTGTGACGTCGGCGTTTACCCGCCCATGAGCGACCAGTTGCGCGCTCTCGGCATTGAACTGATCGAAGGTTTTGCAGCCGACCAACTGGCGTTGAAACCCGATATTTTCGTCGTCGGCAACGTCGTCAGCCGGGCGCACATGGCCGATGGCAGCCCCAAGTTCGAGTTGATGGAGGCCATTCTGGACGCTGGACTGCCCTACACCAGCGGCCCGCAATGGCTGGCGGAGCACGTACTGCAAGGGCGCCATGTGATCGCCGTTGCCGGCACACATGGCAAGACCACGACCACAGCCATGATCGCCTGGATTCTCGAGTGTAGCGGTCTGCATCCTGGTTTTCTGGTTGGTGGCGTACCGCTGAACTTCGGTGTGTCAGCCCGACTGGGTCGAAAGGGTCAGCAATTTTCCGACGGGCCGCCCCAAGCAAGTTCAGCCGCCTCGGGGCTGGAGCCTGCGGCTCCAAGCATGCTTGAGCAGGGTTGGGCAGGCGACAAAGGCGAAGCGTCTCGTGAGCCGCGGCCTGCAAGGCCGCGCGCAGTGCGCGAAGGGACCAGCGTGGGGGCTTGTTTCGTTATCGAAGCCGATGAATACGACACCGCCTTCTTCGACAAGCGCAGCAAGTTTGTGCACTACAGACCACGCACCGCAGTGCTTAACAATCTTGAGTTTGATCACGCGGATATCTTTGACAACCTGGGGGCGATCGAGCGCCAGTTCCACCATCTGGTGCGCACAGTGCCTCGGACTGGACGCGTACTGGTCAACGGTCTGGAAGAAAGCCTGGCGCGTGTGCTGCACCTGGGTTGCTGGAGCGAGGTCCGCAGCTTCGGCTCTGCCATCAGCGACTTCAGCGCGGAGGGTGAACCTGACGCGTTTGACGTGCTCTATCAAGGTCGAAAGGTTGCCAGTGTGAAGTGGGCACTAACTGGTGTGCACAATCAATTGAATGCGCTGGCGGCCATTGCCGCGGCTGAGCATGTTGGTGTGTCAGCGGTTGAGGCAGCCAGGGCCTTGCAGACTTTTGAAAATGTGAAGCGTCGCATGGAACTGCGCGGCACCGTGGCACGTCAGGGTGGCAGCATTGCGGTTTATGACGACTTTGCTCATCATCCAACCGCGATTCGAACCACCATCGATGGATTGCGGCGCAAAGTTGGACCGCTCGCGCGCATTCTGGCAGTGTTTGAGCCGCGTTCCAACACCATGAAACTCGGCACCATGAAAGCGCAACTCCCCTGGAGTCTTGAAGGTGCCGATCTGGCGTTTTGCCATGGCGGTGCATTGGGCTGGGATGCGCGCGAAGCCCTGCTCGACATGGGTGCCAAAGCTCAGGTGGCCGACAGCATCGAGGCACTGGTCGGGCAAGTCATGAGGCAAGCCCGGGCCGGGGACCACATCCTGTGCATGAGCAATGGCGGCTTTGGCGACATTCACGGCAAATTGTTGACGGCACTTCAGGAAGTCTAGCGGGCCCGACGAAGCTTGACTGCCTGCGACAAGGATTCCAGCGAGTTGCAGGAATCGTCCCAGCCCAGACAGGCATCGGTGATGCTCTTGCCGTATTCGAGCTGCGAAGAATCGTCCTTGCCGGCAACGAACTTCTGGGAGCCAGCGCGCAGGTGACTTTCGATCATTACGCCGAACACGCTCGTGGAGCCGGACGCGATTTGAGCTGCGATGTCGCGCGCAACCTCGACTTGCTTCTCGTGACGCTTGCTGCTGTTGGCGTGGCTGCAGTCGACCATCAGGGTTGCTGGCAATTTCGCAACTGACAGGTCCTTGCAGGCCGCGGCGATGCTCGCGGCGTCGTAGTTGGGTGTCTTGCCGCCGCGCAGGATGACGTGGCAATCGGGGTTGCCAGCGGTCTGCACAATCGCGACCTGTCCGTTCTTGTGGACCGACAGAAAATGGTGACCCCCGGCAGCCGCTTGAATGGCATCGGTGGCTATCTTGATGTTGCCATCGGTGCCATTCTTGAAGCCAATCGGAGCCGACAGACCCGAGGCGAGTTCGCGATGCACCTGACTCTCGGTGGTTCGTGCACCGATGGCACCCCATGAAATCAAGTCACCCAAGTACTGCGGCGAGATCACATCGAGAAATTCGCTGCCGGCAGGCAGACCCAGACGGTTGATTTCAATCAGCAACTGGCGCGCCATGCGCAAGCCTTCGTCGATGCGGAAGGACTCATCCAGATACGGATCATTGATCAATCCTTTCCACCCCACCGTGGTGCGCGGCTTCTCAAAATACACGCGCATCACGATCTCCAGTGTGTCCGCGTACTTTTCACGCTGCATTTTCAGCTGCTGTGCATAGTCCAGTGCCGCAGACGGGTCGTGAATGGAGCAGGGACCAATGACGACGAGCACGCGGTCGTCATGACCCGTCATGATCTTGTGGATACGTCGGCGTGTCGCGCTGATAAGGGACTCGGCAGCGGTGCCACGAATCGGGAAGAACCGAATCAAATGCTCAGGAGGGGGTAACACGGTGATGTCCTTGATGCGTTCGTCGTCGGTCTGACCGGTGCGATCAGTGATGGGCGCATTTGCTTTGGCATACCAGGCATCGGATTGGCTTGTACTGGCTTTTGATTTCATCTTCTGTTTCCTTCATTGTTGGGGGCAGAACTGGCTCGCTTCGCGTAGCTGCGGTCTGTCCCACGAGGTTTCACGTGGACAAAAAAAACCGCCGGGGCTGCCGGCGGTTTTGGGAAGATCAGGACGTTTTTTTCAGGTACGTTCAGAACTCTCTACCGCCACAGGCGCCTGAGAACCAAAAATAGCTAAAGTAAAAACTGGCCGACTTCATGACATCGAATGTATCACAACCGTTGACGACAAGTGGCTCACGCGGTCCCGCCGACGGTCAGGCCGTCGATGCGCAGCGTCGGTTGGCCGACGCCGACGGGGACGCTTTGTCCCTCCTTGCCGCAGGTGCCGACGCCGCTGTCGAGCTTCATGTCATTGCCGATCATGCTGACGCGCTTGAGGCATTCGGGGCCGCTACCAACCAGAGTCGCACCCTTGACCGGGTACAGAATCTTGCCTTTCTCGACCCAGTAAGCTTCACTCGCCGAAAAGACAAATTTGCCGGAAGTGATGTCAACTTGTCCACCACCAAAGTTGCTCGCATAAAGACCCTTCTGGATGCTCGCAATGATTTCATTGGGGTCTTTGTCTCCACCGAGCATATAGGTATTTGTCATGCGCGGCATCGGTACCGATGCGTAGCTCTCGCGTCTGGCGTTGCCGGTCACTGCTACACCCATCAGCCGTGCATTCATGGTGTCCTGCATATAGGCTTTGAGAATGCCATCTTCGATCAGCACATTGCGCTGGCTGATGTTGCCCTCGTCATCGACATTAAGCGAGCCACGGCGCTCAGCCAGCGTACCATCGTCCAGCACGGTCACACCCTTGGCTGCGACACGTTGGCCAATGCGACCACTGAAGGCGCTTGAACCCTTTCGGTTGAAGTCGCCCTCCAGACCGTGCCCGATCGCTTCGTGCAGCAAAATGCCAGGCCAACCGGCGCCCAGAACCACCGTCATTTCTCCCGCCGGAGCGGCGCGCGCCTCCAGATTGGTCAGCGCGGCATGGACCGCTTCATCGACATACTGACTGATGCGCGTAGCGTCGAAGTAGGCCAGACCAAAACGGCCACCGCCGCCCGCCGTGCCGACTTCACGCCGGCTCTTGCCACCGATTACCTGCTCCGCTATGACCGTGACGGACAGGCGCACCAGCGGGCGCACATCGGCCGCCAGCGTTCCGTCAGCGCGCGCGATCAGCACCACGTCGTATTCGCTGGCCAGACCCGCCATCACCTGCGCGACACGAGGGTCCTTGGTACGCGCCAGACGTTCGACGGTTCCAAGCAAGGCTACCTTGCTGGCGCTGTCCATCGTGGCAATTGGATCCAGACCTGGATAGAGTGAGCGCGCGGTTGCCAACTTCTTCGCACTCGTTCGCACGCGCGCAGTTTGCGCGGCGCTTGAAATGGTTCGCACGGTGCGGGCAGCGTCCAGTAGCGACGCTGCGGAAATATCATCCGAGTAGGCGAAAGCAGTCTTTTCTCCGCTGACAGCGCGCACGCCGACACCCTGATCAATGCTGAAGGAGCCGGTCTTGACGATGCCTTCTTCCAGACTCCAACCCTCCGATCGCGTGTACTCGAAATACAGGTCAGCCTCGTCAACTTGATGTGACTTGATTTCGTTCAGAGCGCGGGTCAGGTCGGATTCGTCCAGACCAAAGGGGTCGAGCAGCAGGGCCTTGGCAGTTGCCAGGCGTTCAAGAGTCGGTTCGCGAGAGATCATGGCTGATGGTATCAGTTGAGGACAGTACTGGTGCGCTTCGCGCAACTGCGGTCTGTCCGGCAAGGCATCAGGATTGCACCAGCCGCTTGGACTTGGCAATAGACATCAATATGCCGAGCCCCATGCCCAAGGTGACCATGGCGGTGCCGCCGTAGCTGACAAAAGGCAGTGGCACACCGACCACCGGCAAAATGCCGCTGACCATACCCATGTTGACGAAGGCATAGGTGAAGAAGATCAACGTGATGCTGCCAGCCAGCAGTCTTGAGAACACGGTTGGGGCTTCCAGCGCAATGTTCAGGCCGCGCAGGATAAGGAAGCCAAAACCGGCAATCAGCAGCAAGTTGCCAAAGAGGCCGAACTCTTCAGAAAACGCAGCAAAGATGAAGTCGGTGGTGCGCTCCGGGATGAATTCCAGATGGGTTTGAGTGCCCTGCATGAAGCCCTTGCCCCAAAAGCCACCCGAGCCAATCGCGATCATGCCCTGAATGATGTGGAAGCCCTTGCCCAGTGGGTCACGTGTCGGATCCAGCAAGGTGCAAATACGCTGCTGCTGGTAATCGTGCAATACCGGCCAGCGCATGCCGTCAGCACAGAGTTGAGGTTCAAAACCGACCACCAAAGCCACGCCTGCCACCCCCAGTAGCAAAGGCGGCAGGATCAGCTTCCAGGACAATCCAGCGAAGAAAATGATTGACAGGCCGGCTGACAGCACCAAAATGGCGGTGCCCAGGTCGGGCTGGCGCACGATCAGCGCAATCGGCACGACCAGCAACAAAGCGGCCACAGCAAAGTCCAGCGGTCGCAATTGCCCCTCACGCTTCTGGAACCACCAGGCCAGCGTCAGCGGTACCGCGATCTTGAGTATTTCGCTGGGCTGGATCGTGACGCCGACATTGAGCCAGCGCCGTGCACCCTTCTTGGTAACGCCGAAAACTGCGACGGCGATCAGTAGCGTGACGCCAACCAGGTACAACGGTACGGCCAGTGACATCAAGCGCTGCGGTGGAATCTGTGCAACAACAAACAGGATGAAGCCGGCCAGCAGCATGTTGCGTCCATGGTCCTCAAAGCGCGTACCCTGATCAAAGCCGGATGAATACATGGTCAGCAGACCCGCGCAAGCGAGCAGGAAGACGGCAAACGCCAATGGCCCGTCAAACCCGCGAAACCAGGGCGCCATGCGCTGCCACACCGAAAGATTCTTGAAAACCACTGCCATTCTGCAATTATCCCTTGTCGGGCGTTACGATGAAGCCAACATGACTGCTCAGCGCCCGATCACGCACCTGCTTTATCTGCACGGCTTTCGCTCATCGCCAAAGTCAAACAAAGCGCGTCGGATGGCCTCACTTCTTGGCACACTGCATCCAGAGTTGGTATGGTGGTGCCCGCAACTGCCCGCTTCCCCTCGTCAGGCCATGCTGGAGGTGATGCAGGCAGTGGCGGACTGGCCACACGACCGCATGGCGGTCATCGGGTCTTCGCTTGGTGGTTTCTATGCCACCTGGGTGGCTGAGCAGACGCGATGCAAGGCTGTACTGCTTAATCCGGCAGTCAACCCTGCACGTGATCTGGCGCAGTACATTGGTGAACACAGCCTTTGGCATGATCCAGCCGAACATTTCTTCTTTCGGGAAGAATTCGTCCAGGAATTGCGCAACCTGGCGCTGCCACTTCTGAGTTTCCCGGAGCGTTCTCTGGCCGTGATTGCCAAGGGGGATGAATTGCTGGACTGGCGCGAGATGCTGGCGCACTACGCTCGTGCCCAGGTTCGACTGATTGACGGCAGCGACCATGCGCTGAGTGACTTTGAGGCGCATTTGCCGGCGCTGCTGGAGTTCCTGGGCCTGGACTGAGGCGCCGCCGCCGCTCCCGTTTTGCTGGGACAATGTTCCTCATGTACTTATTGTTTGAAGAATCCGGGAAGTTTTTCGCCGGGCGTGTGTTGACCGAGACGGAATCCTCGGCGCAACTTGAACTCGACAGTGGCAAGCGCGTCAAGGTCAAGGCGGCCAGTATTCTGCTGAGGTTTGAGAAGCCGGCGCCGGCCCAGTTGCTTGCCAGCGCACAGTTGATCAGCCAGGACATAGAACTGGAGTTGGCCTGGGAGTTCTGTCCGGAAGATGAATTCGGATTTGCCGACCTGGCGCGTGAGTATTTCAGCACCAAGGCAAACCAGCCAGCCACTCTGGAGCAACAGGCCGGCACTTTGTTGCGCCTTTTTGAGGCGCCACACTACTTTCGTCGGGCTGGCAAGGGGCGTTTTCGCAAGGCTTCAGCTGACATACTGGCGCAGGCCTTGGCAGCGATTGAAAAGAAGAGGCAGATCGCGCTGCAGGTTGAGCAGTGGGTCATGGACTTGAGCGAGGGACAATGTCCCCAGGCGGTGCGCGATCAACTGTACAAAATATTGTTCAAGCCGGACAAGAATGCGCCTGAATACAAAGCCGTCGTGGAGGCATCGCGGGCGACCCATCTGGGGCCGCTGGAACTGCTGATCAAGGCCGGTGCGATCGACTCACCCTACCAGTTTCACTGGAAGCGTTTCCTGCTGGAGAACTTCCCCAAAGGAACAGGTTTTGCCAGGATGGACGCGCCGCCGATTCGCGAGGACTTGCCGCTGTCAACGGTCCATGCGTTTTCTATCGACGACTCCGCTACCACCGAGATAGACGATGCACTGTCGGTGCAGGGACTGGGTACCGGTCGGATACAAATAGGCATTCACATCGCGGCGCCAGCTTTGGCGATCCTGCCCGGCAGCCCGATTGACGTTGCAGCGCGCCAGCGGCTGTCAACGGTTTACATGCCAGGATACAAGATCACCATGCTGCCCGAGCATGTGGTGCAAAGCTACACCTTGCGGGAAGGCTGCGACTGCCCTGCCGTTTCCCTCTACATCGAACTCGATGAACGGACGCTGGAGATCGTGAGCAGTGAGACACGAATTGAACGCGTCCACATCCGCGCCAACCTGCGTCATGACCAGCTTGATGCCATCGTAACTACGCAATGGCTGGAGGATCCGGCGTTCGAGCATCAGATTGAGCCGCAGGTCTTGCAGCAGCAGCGTGAGCAACTGTCCTTTCTGTTTCGGTTGGCCAGACACCTGAAAGCTGGACGTGAACTGGTACGCGGCAAGCCAGAGAGCTTCAACCGCCCGGACTACAACTTCAAACTGCTCGAAAACCAGGGCACGGAACCGCAGGGCACGGAGACGGTGCAGATCAGCATTCGCCAGCGTGGTGCGCCGCTTGATCTGATCGTATCGGAGGCCATGATTCTTGCCAACAGCACCTGGGGTAACTGGCTGGCCGAACATGGTGTGCCAGGCATTTACCGCAGTCAGGCTTCATTGTTGCCGGGCGTCAAGGTCCGCATGGGCACCAAGGCGCTGCCGCATGCGGGTATCGGTGTCAGGAGCTATGCCTGGAGCAGTTCGCCGCTGCGCCGCTACACCGACTTGGTGAATCAGTGGCAAATCATCGCGTGCGCGCGCCATGGCAAGACCGCTGCACTGGTGGCGCCATTCAAGCCGAAAGACGCTGATTTGTTTTCGATCATTTCGAGCTTTGACGCCGCCTACGCCGCCTACAACGGATACCAGGGTGCAATGGAGCGCTTCTGGACACTGAAGTACCTGCAGCAAAATGCGATTACTGAAATCAACGCTACGGTGTTCAAGGAGAACATGGTGCGTGCTGATGAACTGCCGCTGGTGCTGGTGGTTGCCGGGGCACAAGGATTGGCGCGTGGCGTGCGCTTGCGCGTCAGACTCGGCAGTATTGACGAAGTGAGTCTGGACGTGACAGGGACGGTGCTGGTGCGACTCGATGCTTCGACAGTCACCGACAACACAGCGCCGAATGGCGACGCCGATGATGATGAAGTTGACGATGGTGGAGCGGCGGGGCCGATTGCCATTGCCGTCGATATGAACGATGCCGATGCTGCCGTCAGCGCAGTGGCCAGCGATGATTCAGTGTCGTGAAGTGGTTTCCTCTTAGCTCTCTGCAGTGGGCCCTGGGCGCATCGATTGCCGTGCATGCTGTGGTGCTGTCCGTGCGCTTTGTCGATCCAGACGCTTTCAACCGCGTGTTTCAAGATACGCCGCTTGAAGTCATTCTGGTTAACGCGCGGACCAGTGAACGTCCGGTGAAGGCCCAGGCCATCGCCCAGGCCAGCATGCTTGGTGGTGGTGATGCGCAGGCAGGGCGTGCGATCAGTCCACTGCCGCCGGCGCCAGTGTCCCAGGTTGGGGATGCAAGTGAAACCCAGACACAGGCACAATTGCAGACGCTGAAGGAGCAACAAAACCTGTTATTGGCAGAGGTCAAAGCTCGCTTGGCCAGCATGCCCGTACAAGACCCTCAGCCCAACAAGCCGACGCCAGAGCAGGCTCAGCGTGAGGAGACTCGTCGTCAGTTAAGCAAGTTGCTCGCGGAGATTGAACACCGGATCAGAGTTGAAAACGAACGCCCCAGAAAACGCTATATCGGACCATCCACCAGGGAAGAGGTATACGCCCTGTATTACGACCGTTTGCGCCGTCGCATTGAGGACAAGGGCACGGAGAATTTTCCGGAAACGGCTGGCAAAAAGATGTACGGAGAGCTGACTTTGGCTGTGACTGTCAATTTCGACGGCCGAA
Source organism: uncultured beta proteobacterium (assembly GCA_903927295.1). Lineage (GTDB taxonomy): Bacteria > Pseudomonadota > Gammaproteobacteria > Burkholderiales > Burkholderiaceae_C > Rhodoferax. The sequence continues at coordinate 15,224 of CAIYMN010000032.1, forward strand.
TTCATGAGGTTGAGATTGTTGAAGGCTCAGGCAACCGCGCATTGGACCGGCGCGCGATGGCGATTGTCAGGAGCGCTGGACCCTTTGGGCGCTTTAATGCTGCCATGCGCCGGCAGGCTGAACAGATATGGGTTGTTTCGCGTTTCAAATTTACGCGCGATGAAACGCTTGAAAGTCGGCTTACTGCGAACTGAAAGCTTATGGATATCTACTGCGTCATGGGTAACCCGATTGAGCACAGCAAATCACCGTGGATACACACGCGCTTTGCTGAACTTGAGGGCCAGACGCTGCACTACGGCAGGCGGCTTGTACCGATCCATGGATTTGCCGCAGAGGTGCAGTCCTTCTTTGCGCAGGGTGGGCGTGGTTGCAACATCACGGTGCCTTTCAAGTTTGAAGCGGCTGCATTGGCCAACCAGGCCTCGCAGCGGGTGACGCTGGCAATGGCTGCAAATATTCTGAGCCTGCAGGATGGCAAACTGCTGGCTGACAACACCGACGGCACCGGCTTGGTCAACGATATTGAGTGCAACGCCGGAGTCGAATTGAAAGGGCGCAACTTGCTGCTGATTGGTGCGGGCGGCGCCGCCGCTGGCGTACTCGGTCCGCTGCTGCTGGCCCGTCCAGCCAGCATCACGGTGGCGAATCGCACTTTACCCAAAGCCAGTGCTTTGGTGGCACGGCATGCGGCGCTGGCGGCGCAACAGGGAGTTGAATTGCGGGCGCAGAGCTCGCAGTCATTGGCATCAAGTTTTGATGTGCTGATCAATGCAACTGCCAGCAGCCTCACGGGCGGCGCCATACCGGTCCCGGATTGCACGCTCAAATCCGGCGCGTTGGCGTACGACATGATGTACGGTAACGCGGCCCGGGGTTTCATGAACTGGGCACAGGCACATGGTGCGCAGGCGCGCGACGGGCTCGGTATGTTGGTGGAGCAGGCAGCCGAGGCTTTCATGATCTGGCGCGGTGTGCGCCCGCCGGCGCGGCAGGTGCTTGCCGAACTGCGCCTACTCATGCCCTGACGTGCTGATAGCGATGAAACCTTTGCTACGCTGGCTTGGCTTGACGTCTCTTGCGGTGCTGGCGTTGCAACTCTTCTTTATCGGTCGAATCGCAGCCATGGCAGTGCTTGAGCCACAGTCGACGGCCTTTCAGCGTTCCGAAGCCTGGCGTTTGCAATCGGAAAAAGGCCGCCTGCCCTGGCGCCAGCAATGGGTTCCCTATGGCCAGATTTCAGACCTGCTCAAGCGGGCCGTCATCGCCAGTGAAGACGACGGCTTCAGTAACCATGATGGCGTGGACTGGGATGCTCTTGAAAAAGCCTGGCAAAAGAACGCCAGGGCACAGGCACAGGCGGATAGAGTACCCGGCGATCGAGCAGCAGCGGCACGGACCAACAACAAGCCTCCACCTCGCACACCGAAGGTTGTGGGCGGATCGACGATCACCCAACAGCTTGCAAAAAACCTGTTTCTGTCGGGTGAGCGCACGCTGGCGCGCAAGGGGCAGGAGTTTGTGCTGACGCTGCTGCTTGAGACTTTGCTCAGCAAGCAGCGCATTCTGGAGATTTACCTCAATAGCGTGGAGTGGGGTGAGGGTGTCTTTGGTGCCGAAGCGGCGGCGCAGCATTATTTTCACAAGCCGGCGTCCAGGCTCAGTGCTCTGGAATCGGCAAGGCTGGCTGTGATGCTGCCGCGACCGAAATACTTCGAAAAACTGCCCAATTCAAGCTACCTGGCCGAACGCGCGGGTGTGATTGCGACTCGCCTGGGCAGTGCTGAACTGCCTTGACGACAACTTGCCGATCCACCCTTTTGCGGGTGTGATGGGCAATCCATTTATCATCTCCCCATGCGTGCCATGCTGATGAGTTACTTCCTCCTCGGGTTGATCCGTGTATTGACCGGATCCCAGGCGCGCTGGTATGGTTGTCCACCGAAGGCGGAGCAACGCATTTACTTTGCCAATCATCAAAGTCATGCCGATCTGGTCATGATCTGGGCGGCATTGCCCAAGGAACTGCGCTCGACAACCCGGGCCATTGCGGCCAGGGACTACTGGACCAGGACACCCTTCAAGCAGTGGATTACAACAGCCGTGTTTAACGTCATCTACGTATCGCGTGAGCGCAACGCCGAAGAGGATCCGCTGGAGCCGCTTTTTGAGGCATTGGACCACGGTGATTCGATCATTCTGTTCCCGGAAGGCACGCGTGGCAACAAGGATGAGCCGCAGGCCTTCAAGGCCGGGCTGTACAATCTGGCGTGCAGGTATCCGGACGTTGAGTTGGTGCCGGCGTGGATCAACAATGTCCAGCGTGTTCTGCCCAAGGGCGAGGTCGTGCCCGTGCCGGTGCTATGTTCGGTAACTTTTGGCACACCGCTTCATCTGCAGGAAGCTGAAGCGCGCGTGGCCTTCCTTGAACGCGCCCGCAGTGCCGTCATGGCCTTGCGTGAGGTCTGACGGCATGTATCAGGCCCTGAAAAATCTCAGCGCAAGCCAGCAGGTGGGTGCGCTCTTTACCATTGTGTTTGGCATTCTGTTGCTGGCGAGTGTCGTCGCCGTGCTGCTTTCGATGCGCGAATTGGGCGACAGCCATCGTGCCGAGCAGCAGCGCAGTGATCTGCGTAATTTCGAGGGTGTTCTCAGGACCAGCTGGTTGGTGATGCTGGTGTTCTGGGTCAGTTGGTTGGCCGGCGACTGGGTTGCGCTGACCTTGTTCGGTCTGGTATCCGTTTTTGCATTGCGTGAATTCATGACACTGTCACCGACGCGCCGGGGCGACCACCGCAGCCTGGTGCTGGCGTTCTTTGTTGTACTACCGGTTCAATACGCTTTGGTCGGCAACGAACTGTTCAACCTGTTCACAGTGTTCATTCCGGTCTACGTGTTTCTTGCGATTCCTGTCGTCAGTGCCCTGGCCAACGATCCGCAGCGCTTCCTGGAGCGCAATGCCAAATTGCAGTGGGGCATCATGGTCTGTATTTATGGGATGAGCCATGTGCCGGCCCTGTTGCTGCTCGATTTTCCCCATTACGACAAGAAGAACGCATTTCTGGTTTTCTTTCTCGTGTTGGTGGTGCAAACCAGCATGATTGCGCAGCATCTGGCCTCGCGCCGACTGCACAGGCCGCCGGTCGCACCCGCAATCAGCCAGAGTTTCAACTGGCCCAGCTGGTGGATAGGTATCACGGTCGGCAGTCTCCTTGGCGCCTTGCTGGCGGGTATCACACCCTTTGTGCCAGGGCAGGCGTTTGCACTGTCCTTTATCGCGTGCATGGCCGGATCCTTCGGCCATCTTGTCATGAAAGCGCTCAAGCGCGACCGAGGCATACCCATCTGGCGTGGTCAGGGCACGGCGGTGACGGGTGCCGCCGGTTTGCTAGACCGGGTCGATGCCTTGTGCTTTGCTGCACCGGTCTTCTTTCACTCGGTCCGCTGGTATTTTGGCCTGTAGTTCGATGAGAGTTCTCGGCATTGACCCCGGCCTTCGCACTACCGGGTTTGGTGTGATCGACGTGCAGGGCGCTGAACTGGGCTATGTGGCAAGTGGCACCATCAGCACCGTCCATCTTGAAAAGAGCCAGTTGCCAGCGCGCCTGAAGGTGCTGTTTGACGGTGTACGCGAAGTCATTGCCCGTTACCAGCCCGACTGCGCGTCGGTCGAAATTGTCTTTGTCAACGTCAATCCGCAATCTACCTTGTTGCTGGGTCAGGCCCGTGGTGCTTGTGTTACGGCATTGGTATCGCTGGATCTGCCCGTTGCCGAATACACGGCGCTGCAGATGAAGCAGGCCGTTGTCGGCTATGGCCGGGCAGACAAGACACAGGTTCAGGAGATGGTTCGTCGTTTGCTCGCATTGCCCGGCTTGCCGGGGGCGGACGCTGCCGACGCGCTCGGGTTGGCGATTACCCACGCGCACGCCGCCAAGGCGCTGGCACGCCTGGCGTTAGCGGACGGAGTGATTGGCGCCGGCAGTGGCAAATACAAGGCCGGAAGGAGTCGCTAGACGGCCCATTTTGTCCAGTAAGATGTATGTTCGAATTTGCAATTTGATAAAGATAAAGGTCATTTATGAGTCAGACACGCAGTACCCGTATTCGCAGCGTAGCCCTGGTTGGCCATGGGGCCGTTGGCAAGACTACATTGGCAGAGAGCCTGCTGGCGGCCAGTGGAGCGGTCAAGAGTCGGGGATCGATCGAGAAAGGCAACACCGTTTGTGATTTCGATCCGATTGAAAAGGAACTGGGTCACTCACTTCAGTCATCAATCGTTGGTTTTGAATGGGAAGGCACCCAGATTCATCTGATTGATACGCCCGGGTTCCCGGATTTTTCCGGCCAGTCCATGGGCGCATTGGCGGCAGTGGACACCGCGCTGGTCGTGATCAATGCGCAGAACGGCATTGAACTTGCGACCGAGCGCATGTTCACGCTGGCCGGTGAGCGTGGGCTGTGCCGCATGATTGTGATCAACAAGATCGATGCCGACAACGTCGATCTGCCGGCGTTGGTGAACGAGATTCGTGAACGTTTCGGCAAGCAGTGCCTGCTGCTGGATTTGCCGACACACAATGGTCAGGATGTGGTGGAACTGCTGGGTCATGATGACGGCGAGAGCGACTTTGCTTCAGTTGCTGCCGCACACCGGAGCCTGATTGACCAGATCGTTGAAGAAGATGACAGCCTGATGGCCAGCTACCTGGAAACTGGTGCAGACCCGACCCTGGATCAACTTCACGAGCCCTTCGAGCGTGCCTTACGTGCCGGGCATCTGATCCCGATCCTTTTTGTATCAGCCAGGACCGGGGCTGGCGTGCCGCAATTGATGGACGCCCTGGCGCGGCTTGCTCCGAACCCGGCGGAGGGCAACCCGCCACCGTTTTACCGTACCGAGCCTGGCGCCGAGCCGCAGGCTTTTCAGGCACAACCTGACGACGCGCTGCACGTTCTGGCACACGTTTTCAAGATTGTGATCGATCCCTTCATTGGCAAGCTGGGGATCTTTCGCGTGCACCAGGGAACCATCCGGCGCGACGCCCAGCTGTTTGTTGGATCCGCCAAAAAGCCTTTCAAGGTATCGCATTTGTATCGCCTTCAGGGCAAGGATCACATTGAGGTCGCAGACCTGGTGCCAGGTGACATCGGTGCCGTTGCCAAGGTTGACGAAATCGAATTCGACTGCGTGCTGCACGACTCGCACGACGAGGATCACATTCACCTGAAACCACTCGCTTTTCCACAACCGATGCATGGTCTGGCCGTGCAAACGCGACGCAAGGGCGACGAGCAGCGGCTGTTCGATATATTGCACAAGCTTGAACTGGAAGACCCCTGCTTCAAGGTGGAGCGTCACCCCGGCACCAACGAAACCGTGATTCGAGGGCTCGGAGACATGCATTTGCGAGCCAAGCTTTCACGCATGCTGCAACAGTACAAGCTCGAGCTCGACACCAGTGTGCCGCAAATCGCCTACCGCGAAACCATCAATGGCAATGCCGAGGGTCACTGCCGCCACAAGAAGCAAAGCGGCGGCGCCGGTCAATTCGGCGAGGTCATGCTGCGCGTGGAACCCCTGCCGCGTGGCGCTGGCTTCGAGTTCGTCGATATTGTCAAAGGCGGCGCCATTCCAGGCGTGTTCATGGCGGCGGTGGAAAAAGGTGTGCGCCAGGCGCTGGCTGAAGGTGTGGTGGCAGGCTACCCGGTGCACGACCTGCGCGTCATTGTGCATGACGGCAAGACACATGCCGTCGATGGCAAGGATATCGCGTTCACGTCGGCGGGCCGCAAGGCGACCATTGAGGCAGTACGCCTGGCGCGTCCCATGGTGCTGGAACCACTGGTTCATATTGAGGTGCTGGCGCCCGAAGCCACCATCGGAGATTTGACGGGTGACCTGGCCAGCAAGCGTGGCCACGTGACCGGCACTCAGCCGCGCCCGAACGGGGCGGTGGCCATCAGTGGCCTTATCCCCTTGGCCGAATTGGGCGACTACCAGGGACGCCTCAAATCACTGACGGCCGGTGAGGGTTCCTACAGCATCGAGTTCTCGCACTACGCGCAAGTGCCTGACGCCACCCAGCAGCAGCTTGCTAGCAAGTACAAGGCCGTCAATCTCGACGATGATGCTCCGGCAGGGCCGGCTCGATGAGCCATGTTCTGCTGGCATATTCAACCACTGACGGCCATACGCCACGCATCTGCGAGCGCCTGAGACAGGTCATCGAGCAGCAGGGGCATGACGCCAAGGTGGTGCCCTTGTCCCAGGCTGATGCGCTCGATCTGGCGGCGTTCGATGTTATCGTCGTTGGTGCGAGCATCCGCTACGGCAAGCATCAGCCAGAGGTGTCGCAGTTTATTGCGCGGCATCAGGCGCTGCTGGAGCGCAAGGCAAACGCCTTTTTTACTGTCAATATCGTGGCGCGCAAGCCCAACAAGAACCGTCCCGAGAATAACCCCTATCTGATCAAGTTCCTGCGGACGATCAGCTGGAAACCGAAGTTGCTCGGCGTTTTTGCCGGCAAACTCGACTACCCGCGCTATCGCTTCATTGACCGCCAGATGATCAGGTTCATCATGCTGATCACCAAGGGACCGACCGACCCCTCGGTCGTGGTCGAGTTCACGGACTGGCAGGCAGTCGAGGACTTTGGCCTCGAACTCTGCAAGATGGGGTGAACCGGCTCGGAGGTCGGATCAGGGTTTCGCCTTGGGCTGCAGGCCCAGACCGGCTTTGCTGCGAGCGTCGGCGATTTCGGCTTCCACCTGCGCTGCGTCACGTGAGCCGGGTGGCAGTACCGTGAGCACCTTTTCCCAATGACTGATGGCCAGTTTGTAGTCTGAGCGCCGATAGGCCGCGGAACCCGCCAGCATCAGGGCCATCGGGTGTTTGGGATCGAGTGCCAACGCCTTGTTGACGAGTGCCAGCGGGCGACCCTCCAGCGTGTTCATGCGCATGGCCAGCAGGTCAGCATACTGGGTTAGCAGACCGGCGTCGCCGTCGACAAGTTTGCCGGCTTTCTCGAAGGCTTGTTCGGCCTCGGGTAAACGCCCCTGAACCTTGTAGGCGCCAGCCAGACGCGCCCAACCCGCAAGGTCTGAAGGACTGGCTTTCAGTTTGGCTGCCAGACCGTCGATCATCTGGTTGATCTTTTCCGGGGTCATGACGCCTGCAGCTGCCGGGTCAACCGGCGGCAGTTTGCCGGCTTCGGATCCGGTGCCGGCCGGCTTGGCGCCCGGTGCGGCCTTGGCAGTTGCAGGCAGCCCCGCTTTGGCACGTGCCTCGGCGATGTCGGCCTCCACCTGCTGGGCATCCGGTGAACCCGGATCGAGTACTGCCAACAATTTTTCCCACTGTGCCACGGCAAAAGCGAAGTCAGAGCGTCGATAGGCGGCAACGCCTGACATCATCAGTCCCATCGGATGTTGCGGATTCAGCGCCAGTGCCTTGTTGACCAATTCCAGCGGTTTGCCTTCGATGTTGTTGTTGGCACGCACGGCGAGCAGGTCGGCGTAATCCACCAGCAAATCCGGATTCTTGTTGATCAGGTCGCCGGCCCTCAGGAAGGCCTGTTCCGCATCGGCAAAACGTCCCATCACTTTGTAGGAACGCGCGAGCATGGCCCAGCCCTGGGGATTGTCGGGGTTGGCTTTCAGGCGTGCGGCGAGCGCGTCGACCATGGTTGCAACCTGATCGTCATTTGCCTTTTGAGTTGCCACCGGATCGATCGCTTCGGGACTGCCGAGCCACCAGTACATGCCAGCGGCGCCAAGCGGCATGAGCAGCGCAATCACCAGCGCCGTGCGCCGACCTGTCCAGAAGCTCGCACCCGGTCCGTGTGAAGCGGGCGACTCCTGCGTGTCATCGAGCAGGCGCAGTTGCAATTCGTCGCGGGCGGTTTCACAGTCTTGCGCACTGATGATGCCGCGCGCCAGATCACGTTCCAGCGCTTCGAGTTGGTCGCGGTAAATGGAGGCGTTGAGTCCCTGGCTTGTCACGCCGGCAGCAGCGGACGGCCAGAGTAGCGGGCGCACCAGCCAGCCCAAAGCCAACAGGGTCAGGACGGCTGCGATGGCAATAAAAACAGTCATGAGGGAAGTTCCGTATCTTTGAGAAGAGACTGCGCCTTCTTGCGCTGGTCTGCATCGAGTACAGGCGCGGCGCTGCCAGCCTGCTGGCGTCGCACCACACGTACCAGGAAAAACAGGGCGCCGATCAACAGCAAAAAGGGGCCAAACCAGAGCATCCAGGTCAGCGGCTTCATGGGTGGTCGGTAGCGCACAAAGTCGCCATAGCGGCTGACCATGTACTCCATGATCTCCGCATCGCTCTTGTTCGCCTTGACCAGCGTGCGCAGTTCGCGCCGCAGATCCATGGCCAGGTCAGCACGCGATCCTGCCAGTGATTCGTTCTGGCAAACCAGGCAGCGCAACTCTTCCGAAATGGCGATCATGCGTTGTTCCACCACAGGGTCTTCCGCCAGTGGTATGGCTTCACCTGCATAACTGGAAAGGACGCCTTGCAGCGTCAGGATCAGGGCCAGCCAGTATTTCATTTTTGCAACTCCCGCACCATGGGCAGAATCTTGTCGCGCAGCGCCTCTACAGTGACAGGCCCGATCTGCTTGTAGCGAATGATGCCCATCTTGTCGATCAGAAAGCTCTCCGGCACGCCATAAACGCCGAAGTCGATGCCTATGCGGCCGTCCTGGTCGGTGATAGAGAGGTCGTAGGGGTCGCCAAAACGGGCCAGCCACTTCAGGCCCTCGGTGTTCTGGTCCTTGTAGTCAAGTCCGATCACAGGAATCGTCTTGGTCTTGGCAAATTCCATCAGGATCGGGTGTTCCTGGCGACACGCGACACACCAGGAGGCCCAGGTATTGAGGATCCACACCTTGCCCAGCATGTCCTTGCCAGAAAATGTCTGCTCCGGTGAATGCAGTTTGGGTGCCGTAAAGGCAGGCGACGGCTTGCCAATGAAGGGCGACGGAATTTCGTGCGGATCACGCGTCAGGCCGATGGCCAGAAAGACCACCAGAACAGCAAAAATTCCCAGTGGAATCAATGCCTTCTTGTTCATGCTGGCACTCCCTGACTTGGTGCTTTGCTGGCCAGGGCTTTGCGGCGATAACGTCGGTCCAGCGCTGCCATGGCGCCACCAATTGCCATCAACAGGCAGCCGCCCCAGATCCAGGTGACAAAGGGCTTGTGGTAAACCCGCATCGCCCAGGCCGGGCTGGCACCATCCTGAAGCCGCTCACCCAGCGCAACATAGACGTCGCGTACCAGGTTGCTGTCAATGGCGGTTTCCGTCATCGGCATCGTGGACGAGAAATAGGTTCTCTTCTCGGGCTCCAGCGTGCGCAGTACCTTGCCGCTCTTGCTCAGTTCGACAACCCCACGATCCGCGTTGTAGTTGGGGCCAGGTACTTCGCTGATGCCAGTCAGTTTAAACGTGTAGCCAGCCACCTCAACGGTGTCGCCAATGCCCATGCGTACGTCCTTTTCGGTTTCATACCCTTTGACCATGGTGATGCCGACCACGCACACGGCAATCCCGATGTGTGCCAGATGCATGCCCCAGTAGGAAACAGGAATCGCCTTCCAGTTCACCGTGTCCTTGAGTTGGCGGTAAATCTGTTGCAGCGACGACAGCACAATCCAGAATACCAGCGTCAAACTCAGTGCCACGAGCCAGGACCAGGGACCTGCGAGCACCGGTACGCTGCAACCGAGCAAGACCGAAACAATGGCCACAGGCCGCAGCTTCGTGGCGAGTTCGGCCACGCTGTCGTTCTTCCAGCGCGCATAGGAGCCGACCACCATGAAAAATAGCACCGGCAACATGATGGGAGCAAAGACCGAGTTGAAGTAGGGCGGGCCAACAGACAACTTGCCCAGGTTGAGGGCGTCCACGATCAGCGGATACAGCGTGCCCAGCAGCACGGCCGCCGCCGCCGTGGTCAGGAGCACATTGTTGATCAGCAAAAAGGTTTCGCGCGAGACCAGTGCAAAGGCACCGCCTGCGCGCACTTTGCCGGACCGCATCGCGAACAGGGTCAAGGAACCCCCGACGACGACCGACAGGAACAGCAAAATAAAGATGCCGCGCTTGGGGTCCGTGGCAAAGGCATGCACGGAGGTCAGGACGCCGGAGCGAACCAGGAAGGTGCCGAGCAGGCTGAGCGAAAAACCAATGATCGACAGCATGATGGTCCAACTGCGGAATAAGCCGCGTTTTTCCGTCACCGCCAGGGAATGGATCAGGGCCGAGCCGACCAGCCAGGGCAGGAAGGAGGCGTTTTCCACCGGGTCCCAGAACCACCAGCCACCCCAACCGAGTTCGTAATATGCCCACCATGAACCCATGGCAATGCCGATGGTCAGGCAGATCCACGCCGCAGTGGCCCAGGGCCGCGTCCAGCGGGCCCAGGCGGCGTCAAGCCGGCCGTTGAGCAATGCAGCGATGGAAAATGCAAAGGGCACAGCCATGCCGACATAGCCCATGTAGAGCATGGGTGGATGAAACACCAGGCCAGGGTCCTGCAGCAGCGGATTCAGGTCGCGACCGTCCGGCGGAATCTCACTCAAGCGCAGGAAGGGATTGGAGGTGATCAGCATGAACAGCAGGAAGCCGACCGCGACCAGACTCATGACTGCCAGCACGCGCGACACCATCACATCAGGCAATTGACGGGAAAACAGCGATATCGCCATCATCCACGAGCACAGCATCACGAGCCAAAGCAGCAGCGAGCCCTCGTGGCCGCCCCAGACACCGGCAATCCGGTAGATGTCGGGTAACTTCGAATTGGAGTGCTGCGCTACATACGATACCGAAAAATCGTTCGTAAAGAAGGCATAGGTGAGGCAAACGAAGGACAGTGATGCCAGAAACCAGAGCGCCTGTGCCCCCGGCTTTGCCAACGCCATCCAGTCTGCGCGTCCCTTCTGCCCGCCGACGACACCCAGTGTGCCCAGTGCCAGCGCCACAAAGAGCGCAAGAATCAGCGAAAAGTGACCAATTTCAGGAATCATGTCTTTGTCCTAGTTGGGGGTCGAGCTAAAGATCGTCCCGGCAAAATTATTTCAGGGTCTTCATGGTTTTCTGGGCTTTGTCGAGCGCATCCTTGGCTTCGGGCGGCATGTAGTTCTCGTCGTGTTTGGCCAGCACTTCGGTCGCCACAAATTTGCCGTCGTTGTCGAACTTGCCCTGGGCTACGACGCCCTTGCCCTCTTTGAACAGATCGGGCAGGATGCCGGTGTAGGAAACACCCATTTCCTTCGAAGTATCGGTCACGATGAAGTTGACAGTCAGATTGTCGCGGCTGAGAGAGCCCGTCTTGACCAGACCACCGATGCGAAAGGTCCGGTTCTTCGGCGCTTCGCCGGCCGCAACCTGCGTCGGGCTGAAGAAGAACACCAGATTGCTCTCGAACGCATTGAGCACGAAATAAGCCGCCAGACCCAAGGCAGCCAGCCCGCCGACGATCATGGCAGCGCGCTTGTGACGTGGTTTCATTGGGGATCACCTCTTTCCGATTCAAATTGGGAGCGCAGGCTGCGCAACACCTCACGACGCTTGGCACGAACCTGTAGCACTTCGATGACCACCGCCAAAGCAGTGAGCCCAAAGGCCGGCCACACGTACTGGGCATAGCCGCCCATGGCCAAAAACTCGTTCCAGCTATTCCACTGCATGTTTTACCCACTCCGTATGACGTTCCCGATCCAGGATGATGGCGCGCACTCGTGCCAGGGTCATGGTGATGGCGTACATCCAGAAGGCCACCGTCATCAGGGCCATGCCCCACAGCATGGCCGGTGCAATGGAGGCGCCTTTCACGGTCACCGAGGCTCCCTGGTGCAGGGTGTTCCACCAATAGACCGAGCCGTAAATGATGGGAATGTTCACGGCGCCAACCAGCGCGAGCAGGGCGCTGGCCTTGTCGGCGCGGCGCGGGTCGTCAATGGACGACTGCAGTGCTATGAACCCCAGATACAGGAACAGCAGAATCAGCGACGACGTCAGGCGCGCGTCCCAGACCCACCAGGTGCCCCACATGGGCTTGCCCCAAAGGGAACCCGTCGCCAATGACAAAAACGCCAGCAGCGCACCCGTCGGGGCGAGCGCCGACGCCATCATGCCCGACAGCCGGGTGTTGAAAGCCAGACCAAAACCGGCCCAGCCGGCCATGACAAGGTACACAAACATGGAGAGCGAGGCGGCAGGCACGTGTACGAAGATGATGCGATAGCCCTGCCCCTGCTGGGCGTCGACCGGTGCCATGACGAGCCCGATCCACAAACCCAGCGCCGCCAGCACCGTGGCCAGCGCCGCAAACCACGGCCACATCCGGCCCGCCAGAAAGTAGAAATTCTGCGGGGAAGAAAACTTGAACCAGTGAATCGTTTGAGCGTTCATTCCAGGGAAATCCTCAAGGCTGTTTTGGTCGCCAAAGGCGCGAAAAAGACCGATAGCACCAACAGGGCCGCCAGCAAGGACAGGTGGCCACTGAAACCCAGGCCAGCCGCGTCAGCTTCAACGGCGCCTGCGCCGAATATCAAAACCGGAATATACAGGGGCAGGATCAACAAGGACAGCAATACCCCTGCACCGCGTACGCCCAAAGTCAGCGCTGCGCCGATGCTGCCAATCAAACTCAGGGTCGGCGTGCCCAGTAGCAGGGTCAGCATCAGGATGCCCAGAGAACGGCTTTCCAGCCCAAACTGCAAACCAAGTACCGGCGCCATCAGGACCAGCGGCAAACCTGACAACAGAAAATGCGCCAGCGCCTTGGCCGCCACCAGCAGACCCAGCGGAGTGCTTGAGAGTGCCATCTGCTCCAGCGAGCCGTCGGCATGGTCGGTGGCAAAAAGGCGTTGCAGGGACAGCATCGCAGCCAGCAACGCACTGACCCACAGCACGCCAGGTGCCATGCGCAGGAGCAGCGCCGATTCCGGCCCGACGCCTAGCGGAAACAGGCTGGCAACGACCACAAAAAACACGAGCGGTGTAAGTACCTCGCCCTTTTGCCGCAGGGCCACCGAGACTTCCCGGCGCAGCAACGCTGCCATGACACCGGTCAGTCCGAGTCTCTTCATGCGTGCAACTCCAGCATCTGCGGCGCTATCGTGCCGATGTCCACCTGCTGATGGCTGGTCAGTACCGCCAGGCCGCCCTTGCCCAGATGGCTGGCGATCAAATCCGCCAGCATGCGCACACCTTTTTCGTCCATGGCAACAAACGGCTCATCGAGCACCCACAGCCGCGCCTGACTCAGCGCAAGTCGTGACAGGGCAACGCGCCGCTTTTGTCCTTGTGACAGGTGCTTGACCAACTGTTCACCGCGACCGCGCACGCCAAAGTGCGCCAAGACATCCTGCAACTGCGTCGGCTCGGGCGCATTGCCGGCCAGCGCCGCAGTAAAAACCAGGTTTTCATTCACCGTCATCGATTCCTGAAGTGAGTTCAAATGGCCCAGATAGCACAGGTCCTGACGGTAAACCTCGCTTTGTGAGTGAATCGGTGTGTCGTTCCAGAGAATCTGACCCGACTCGATGGGCGCCAGACCACACACCATGCGCAGCAGGCTGGTCTTTCCCACGCCATTGGCACCGGCCACATAAAGCCAGCGCCCAGCCTTCAGGACACAATCAACGCCCTGAAAAAGTTGTCTTCCTCCCCGACTGCAGCCTAGCTTGGAAAATGAGAGAGTAGGCGCGGTGTTCAATTCTTGTTAGAGGTAAAACGGAACGGCAATTTTAAGGCATGCACCTGCGCCGACTCTTCGCTTTAACAAAACTTTACGACTGCCTGCCTTGTCACTCGACAGAGGCGTGAATCCGGCTCTCAAGCGTAGTACTGCGCCACGTAATCTTCAAAGCTTCCCTGTTCCTGCGCTTCGAACTGGCTCTGGGCCTGCCATGAGCTCTGCACGCTGGCCAGGAATCTCTCGCTGCCTGGTGCATCAAGGCCTTGCGCCAGCAATTGACGCTGGTGCTGCTGTGACAACTGCAAGGTGTAGTTCAGGAAGCCTCCGTGCTCGCGAACGCCTGCCAGCACCTGCGCAGAAGGTGTGCTGTCAGGCTCGTCTATGCGCTGGCGCAAGGTCCGCATTGTTGAACTGTAGCGTTCGCCACCGTTAGCCGCGTCCAGCATTTCGGCAAAGGGCTGCATATCGTCAAACAACTCGTGTGCCAGCGGCCGAAACGCCTGCTCGCGGTTGTGCGCCAGCAGGTGCAGCCCTGGCTGGCGGCCATGGTTCACGACGCGGCGCTTGTTTTCGTCGTTTTCGCTCTGTTCGCGGCTGGTGATGGGCGGGCTGTCGCGAAACAGGCACATCAGCAACAGCACGTCGGCAAAAGTGCTTTGCTCCGGGGCAATGCCGATGTCGATGAAGGGGTTGAGGTCGAACAAACGCATTTCGACATATTCAACGCCGCGCAATCGCAAACCTTTGGCGGGTCTATCGGTGCCGGTGCGCTTCGGGCGAATGGCGGCGTAGAACTCGCTCTCGGTTTGCAGCAGGTTGGCGCTGAGCTGCTTCCAGTGCTTGCCCTCGTGCACACCAATTTCCTCGTAATAGGGGTCCGGTGTGCGGATCGCTGCTTCCAGCCCCTGTGTGTATTCAGTCAGTGAATTGACACTGACGTTGAGGTTGGCCTGGGCCCGGTTGTGGTAGCCCAGATCGCTCATGCGCAGGCTGGTCGCGTGAATTCCGTAGCGGGTGCCTGGCACCAGTACTTGCAGGTCCGATGGTTGTCCTTTCAGGAATGACTCGCAAAGAGCCGGTGAGGCGCCAAACAGGTAGGGCACGAGCCAGCCGAAACGCAGGAAGTTGCGGATCAGGCCGAAATAGCGCTCGCTCACGTAGTCCTGCCCCCTGCCGGCAGCGCCACAGCAGTCCTTCAGTGCCAGCCAGAAGCCTTCTGGCAAAGACCAGTTGTAATGGGCGCCAGCGATGGCCTGCATCTTGCGCCCATAGCGCAAGCTCAAGCCTTCGCGGTAGACATACTTGAAGCGGGCGGCGTTGGACTTGCCGTAGTCCGCAATCGGAATGTCACTATCCGCACCCAGCGCGCAGGGCATGGAACTGGCCCACATCGTCTCACTGTCCAGTCGGGGTGCCACGTAGCGGTGAATATCACGCAGGAAACGCAGCGGAAAGTCCGGATCAGTGGAGGGTGGCGTGATGAACTCAAGCAGGGCTTCAGAGTAATCGGTAGTGATCCAGGGGTGCGTCAGCTTGGAGCCAAGCGCCAGGGGGTGCGGCGTCTGCGCCAGCTTGCCAGCGCCGTCAACGCGCAGACATTCACGCTCAAAACCACGCGTGATGCCGCGCAGCACCTGGGCCTGACCATTGGTAAAAAATTGCTGGACTGCGTCACAGCAGGTGAACTTCAACATGAGAGCTTGCTTTCTGAAATCGAGCAGAATCAGTAGCAGTATGGCAGTTTTTTGGAACGTGGTAAGGTAACTGGCATGACACCGTTTTTGCTCACAGGCGTCCTGCGGGAAGAATTGTTGCGAGCCGCCCGCGCGGCCAGAAGTCGGGCCTATGCGCCTTACTCCAGCTATCGGGTGGGTGCTGCAGTGCTGGATGAAGCGGGGCGCATCCATGCCGGCTGCAACGTTGAAAACGCTGCCTACCCGCAAGGAGTCTGTGCCGAGGCAGCTGCCCTCTGTGCCATGGTGCTGGCCGGAGGCAGCCGCGTGCGCGCCGTGCTGGTGACGGGTGCGGCAGCCGGTGCGTCCTGGACCACGCCCTGCGGCGGTTGCCGCCAGAAGCTGCGCGAATTCTGTGCACCCGACACGCCGATCCTGACGGCCAGCGACGATGCCATCGGACCTGCTTTCACACTGGCGCAACTGCTACCCGAGAGTTTCGGGCCAGAGCACTTGAACATGCCATGACAGACGACGCTTCCTTCACAGCCACTGCGACCATTCGCGATCGCAAACCGGGCTTTGTGCCGCGCTTGGGACTGATTCTGGGCTCCGGCCTGGGGCCGCTGGCGGAGCAGTTGACTGATGCTGTATCAGTCCGCTTTGACGAACTGCCAGGTTTCCCCATTTCTACAGTTCATGGCCATGCGGGTGAATTGGTGCTGGGAACGCTGTCCGGTTTGCCGGTAGCCTGCCTGAAAGGGCGCGCGCATTTTTACGAAGGCTATGGCATGGGTGTGATGACGAGCGCAGTTCGCACCCTCAAACTGCTGGGTTGCGAGACGCTGCTGGTGACGAACGCCGCCGGTTCCCTGCGCAAGGAGGTCGACGCCGGCAGCCTGGTGGCGGTCAAAGACCACATCAATCTGTTGCCCGGAACACCCATGGTCGGCCCAAATGACGAACGGTTTGGGCCGCGCTTTTTCAGTTTGAGCAACGCCTATGACCGCGAGCTTCTCGGGCTGCTCAGGGCCAGCGCCCAGGCCAGCGGCATCCAACTGCATGAAGGCGTCTACGCCGCGTGTCCGGGTCCGAATTTTGAAACCGCCGCAGAAATCCGCATGATGTCCATCCTGGGCGCTGATCTGGTGGGCATGTCGCTCGTGCCCGAAGTCATCGCCGCGCGTCATTGTGGCTTGAAGGTTGTAGCTGTTTCTGTGGTCACCAACCTCGCCGAGGGTCTGGGTACGGCGGATCTTTCGCACGAGCAGACTCTGAAATATGCTGCTCTGGGTGCCAAGGACCTGCTCGGCTTGCTGCGCGTCTTTGTTGCCGATCTGGCGCGGCAACCGGCCACGCCAGCCTCAATCTGAGCAATTGCAGATCAGGAACGAGCAGCCATGTCCAGAGCTTTCATTCTCCTGCTTGATTCCATGGGACTCGGAGCGACGCCGGATGCCGCAGCTTTCGGCGATGCCGGGGTCAACACCCTGGGCCATGTTGCAGCCTGGGCTGCCGACACGGGAACTGGCCTGCCATTGCCGAATCTGGAGGCGCTGGGCCTGGGCGCCGCAGCACAACTGGCTTGTGGACAGTGGCCACAGGGCTTCGATCGGCGCGCCGGTTTTGGCGCAGCGTATGGGGCGGCCAGGGAACTCTCGACCGGCAAGGACACACAAAGCGGGCATTGGGAAATTGCCGGATTGCCGGTTGATTTTGATTGGGGTTACTTCCCGCGCCAGATTCCGGCCTTCCCGCAGCAATTGACCAACGCCCTGCAGGCGCGCGCTGGCGTGCCCGGTTTTCTGGGCAACTGCCACGCTTCCGGCGTCGAGATCATCAACCGGCTGGGCGACGAGCATGTCGCGACCGGCAAGCCCATTCTCTATACCTCGGCCGACTCGGTGTTTCAGATCGCAGCTCACGAACAGCACTTTGGACTGGAGCGCCTGTATGCCCTGTCCGAAGCGGCTTTTGATCTGGTCAAGCCCTATCACATTGGCCGTGTCATTGCGCGACCCTTTTTGGGCCAGAAGGGGCAGTATCGGCGTACCGCCAACCGGCACGACTACGCCGTGACGCCGCCCAAAGCCACGCTGCTGGATCACGTCAGGGATGCGGGCGGCGAAGTGCTGGCGCTGGGCAAGGTTGGCGACATCTTTGCCCAGCAGGGCGTCTCGCGCGTGGTCAAGGGCAAGGACAATATGAGCCTGTTTGACGCGCTCCTGCAAGTCGCCAGCGAGGCGAAGTCAGGCTCGCTCAGCTTCGTCAATTTTGTGGATTTCGATCAGCTCTTTGGTCACTCGCGCGATGTCGCCGGCTACGCCGCCGCCCTGCGCGAGTTTGACGCGCGCCTTCCCGAATTCATCAACCGAATGATGCCGGGAGATCTGGCCGTGATCACGGCAGACCACGGTTGTGACCCGACCTGGAGTGGCTCCGACCATACCCGTGAACACATACCGATGCTGTTCTTCGGGCCCGGTCTGAAGGCTCGCTCGCTGGGTGTCTCCGGCACTTTTTCGGACATTGGCCAGACTCTGGCCAGCCATCTCGGCGTCGCTCCACTGGGCCATGGACAGAACCTGCTATGACTGATTCAGGCGAGTTGCATCGCAACCAGACAGTCGGTCTTGATCTGGGCTGGGTACAGCAGATCAAGGTCAATCGCAACGCGACCGACCGGCGAGCGGCCAGCCTTGTCAATCGTCGCGGCGTGAAGAAGGAGTATCAGGCAGCCTGGTTGCTCAAAGCGATCCAGTGCATGGACCTGACGACGCTGGGCGGCGACGATACGCCGGGCAGGGTTGAACGTCTTTGCCGCAAGGCGCTGCAGCCCCTGCGTGCCGATCTGCTGCAAGCGCTGGGCGTGCAGACGCTGACGACTGGCGCTGTCTGCGTTTACCACGAGATGATCGCACCGGCCTCCCGCGTGCTGGCCGGTCGGCTGCCGATTGCCGCGGTTTCTACGGCCTTTCCGGCGGGACAGGCAAGCCTCGAGACCAAGCTGTGTGAGATTGAGCTGTCGTTGGCGGCGGGTGCCAGTGAAATTGACATCGTGATCACACGCCAGCACGTGCTCACCGGCAACTGGCAAGTGCTTTATGACGAGATGCTGGCTTACCGCCAGGCCTGTGGTCATGCCCATGTGAAAGCGATTCTTGCGACTGGCGATCTGGTGACACTGGAGAATGTGGCCAAAGCTTCCTGGGTCTGCATGATGGCGGGCGCCGATTTCATCAAGACCTCTACCGGCAAGGAAGGTGTCAACGCGACGCTGCCGGTGGCGCTCACCATGACGCGGGCCATTCGGGAATACTTCGAGCGCTACGGCTTTCGCGTGGGATTCAAGCCGGCCGGTGGTGTCTCTTCCGCCAAATCGGCTTTGCAGTACATCACCGTGATGGCTGAAGAACTGGGGCGCGAGTGGCTGGAGCCTCAGCTCTTTCGCATCGGCGCGTCGAGCCTGCTGACCGACATCGAACGCCAGTTGGAACACCACGTGACCGGCAACTACTCAGCCAATCATCGGCACGCACTACCATGACAAGCATCCAAGACATTCTCAAGACCATGGATTACGGCCCATCGCCGGAAAGCCAGAAGGAAGCGCTGGCCTGGCTGGCGCAGCATGAGCGCCGTTTTGGCCTGTTCATCAACAACGCCTGGAGCGCGCCCGGCAACACTTTTGCGTCCTTCAATCCTGCTGACGGCAAGGAACTCGCGCAGTTGACGCAGGCCACGAGCGCGGATGTTGATCGTGCTGTCGCAGCGGCCAGCGCCGCGCTGGGTGGCTGGCAGGCGCTGGGTGGTCATCGTCGCGCCAAGGTGCTGTATGCACTGGCGCGCCAATTGCAGAAGCACGCGCGCCTGTTTGCCGTGCTGGAGACGCTGGACAACGGCAAGACCGTGCGTGAAACCCGCGATGTCGATCTGCCGCTGGCAGCGCGCCATTTCTATCACCACGCGGGCTGGGCGCAGTTGCTCGGCGAAGAGTTTCCTGGCTACCGCGCGGTCGGCGTGGTCGGGCAAATCGTGCCCTGGAACTTCCCACTGTTGATGCTGGCCTGGAAGATCGCGCCGGCACTGGCAGCGGGCAATTGCGTCGTCTTCAAGCCAGCCGAGTTCACTTCGCTCACAGCACTGCTGTTTGGCGAGATCTGCCAGCGCGTCGGAGTACCACCCGGAGTGGTCAACATCGTGACCGGCGACGGCGAAGTGGGCCAGGCCATCGTGAAGCATCCCGGCATCGACAAGCTGGCCTTTACCGGCTCCACCGAGGTCGGTCGCTTGATTCGCAGCGCCACGGCGGGCAGCGGCAAGAAGCTGTCGCTGGAGCTCGGTGGCAAGTCACCTTTCATCGTGTTCGAGGATGCTGACCTGGACGCTGCCGTGGAAGGTCTGGTCGATTCGATCTGGTTCAACCAGGGCCAGGTCTGCTGCGCCGGCTCACGCCTCTTGGTGCAGGAATCGGTGCAATCGCGTTTTCTGGCCAAGGTGAAAGCGCGCATGGACAAGCTGCGGCTCGGCTCACCGCTGGATAAATCCATGGACATCGGCGCGCTGGTGGACCCGGTGCAGCTGCAGCGCATCACCGGTCTGGTCGAGGCGGCGCGCGCCGAAGGCTGCGAAATCTGGCAGTGTGAGTGCGAGCTTCCGGGTGGCGGCAGCTGGTACCCGCCGACCTTGATCACGGGAGCTTCCGCATCTGCCTCTGTGGCACAGACGGAAATCTTTGGCCCGGTGCTGGTGGCGATGAGTTTTCGCACACCACCTGAAGCCGTGCAACTGGCCAACAACACGGTCTATGGTCTGGCGGCGTGCATCTGGTCCGAATCGATCAGTCTGGCACTTCACATCGCTCCCCAAATCAAGGCTGGTGTGGTGTGGATCAACACCGCCAACCAGTTCGACGCCGCCTGTGGTTTTGGCGGTTACCGCGAATCGGGTTTCGGTCGCGAAGGCGGTCGCGAAGGCATGCTTGAATACCTCACACCGCTGGCCGAAGATGCACGCCCCGCCACCCCGCCACGCGTCGCCAAACCTGAGGGCGGCAAGGGTGCGGCGTCGCAAGACGGCACTGGCGCCCTCGATATTGACCGCACTGCCAAGCTCTACATCGGCGGCAAGCAGGTGCGTCCGGACGGTGGCTACAGTCGCGCCGTTCACGACGCCGGTGGAGCCTTCCTGGCCGATGTTGGTGAGGGCAACCGCAAGGACATCCGCAATGCAGTTGAAGCGGCCCATAAAGCCTCGGGCTGGTCCCGTGCGACGGCGCACAACCGGGCTCAGGTGCTGTACTACATCGCCGAAAATCTGACCGCTCGCGGGCAGGAATTTGCTGCGCGTTTGCAGTTGATGACCGGTCCTGCCGATGCCGAGCGCGAAGTTCAGGCTTCAATCGAGCGCCTGTTCTACTACGCCGCCTGGGCCGACAAATACGATGGTCTGGCGCACCAGCCACCCATGCATGGGATCACGGTGGCACTGAACGAACCCTTGGGCGTGATCGGCATCATCTGCCCGACCGAGCAGCCCTTGCTGGGATTCATCTCGCTGGTCGCACCGGCGATTGCGCTGGGCAATTGCATTGTTGTGGTGCCTTCTGAAAGGCATCCGCTCTCGGCCACCGATCTGTATCAGGTGCTCGACACCTCCGATCTGCCCGGTGGTGTGGTCAACATCGTTACCGGCAGCGCGGACGAACTGGCGCGCGTGCTGACCAGTCACAGTGACGTCGATGCCGTCTGGCGACACGACGGTTCGGCCGCAGGTTGCACCGAAGTCGAGCGTCTGTCGGCCCAGTCGCTCAAGCGTACCTGGGTTGGGGGTGGCAAAGGGCGTGACTGGTATGACGCCGCTCAGGCCGCTGGCCGGCCGGTGCTGGCGCATGCGAGCCAGGTGAAAAACATCTGGATTCCCTACGGGGTTTGAGCCGTGACCTTGCTGCCACAGGAAATCATCCGCAAAAAGCGCGACGGTGCCGCTCTGAGTCGCGCCGAGATCGAGTTTTTTGTCCGGGGCATCACCGACGGCAGCGTCAGCGAGGGTCAGGTTGCTGCCTTTGCCATGGTGGTCTATTTCAAGGACATGGTGATGGAGGAGCGGGTGGCCCTGACGCTGGCCATGCGTGACTCGGGTCAGGTGCTGGAGTGGCGTTCACTCGACTTGCCGGGTCCGGTGATGGACAAGCATTCCACCGGTGGCGTGGGCGATGTGGTCTCGCTGCTGCTGGGACCGATGGTGGCGGCCTGTGGCGGCTTTGTGCCCATGATCTCGGGTCGCGGCCTTGGACACACCGGTGGCACGCTCGACAAGTTCGACGCCATACCGGGCTACTGCAGCACACCCGACATCGACACCTTCCGCCGGGTCGTGAAAAACGTTGGTGTCGCCATCATCGGACAGACGGCACAACTCGCACCGGCCGACAAGCGGGTCTATGCGATCCGTGACGTTACCGCCACGGTGGAGTCCGTGCCCATGATCACAAGTTCCATCCTGTCGAAGAAGCTCTCTGCCGGGCTGGACTATCTGGTGATGGATGTGAAGGTGGGCTCTGGCGCTTTCATGCCCAGTTACGAGAAGTCACTGGAACTGGCAAACAGCATCGTCAGCGTCGGTAGCTATGCTGGTTTGCCCACGGCAGCCTTGCTGACCGACATGAACCAATCGCTCTCGCCCAGTGCCGGCAATGCGCTGGAGGTGCGCCTCGCGCTCAACTACCTGAGTGGCCGAGCGCGACCGGCGCGCCTGCATGAAGTGACGATGGCGCTGTGCGCTGAAATGCTGCTGCTCGGTGGTCTTGCCAACAGTCTGGACCACGCACGAAAGCGCTTGCAGGCGGCACTCGATGGCGGCACTGCAGCAGAACGCTTTGCGCGCATGGTGAGTGCGCTGGGCGGCCCGGCGGACTTGCTGGAACGCCCCAACGCTTATCTGGAGACTGCACCGGTTTTGCTGCCCGCGACGGCCACCCGTTCGGGCTATGTGCAGCGTTGCGATTGCCGCAACCTCGGCCTTACGGTGCTGGGTCTCGGCGGTGGTCGCAGCCGTCCGACAGACAGCATTGATTTTGCGGTCGGGCTGAGTGAACTGGTGCAGATTGGCGCGCACATCGAAGCGGGTCAGCCGCTGGCCATGGTCCATGCACGCACTGCGGCAGCGGCTGAGCAGGCTGCGCGCGAACTGCAGGCGGCGTACCAGATTGGCGACACCGCACCCGTTGCAGGGGCCGTCGTCTATAACCGGATTGGCAGCGCCGGGATCAAGGCTTGAGCTGGTACAAGGCCGAGCCGTCGCCGTTGTCCTTCAACCACTGAATGTCCGGGTGTCTGGCAAGGTGCTTTTGCGCTGCGCTGGCTGAAAAAAAGACCATCCTGATCCCTGGGACATTCTGGATGTGCCAGTTGCCGTCGGCGCTGGGATTGACCTGTTTGTTGGGACCCAATACATCCATCATGCGCAGGTACTCGATCAGCACTTGCCGGTTTTCTTCTGGCGCGTCCAGTATCACCTTGGCTGCCGACAGCCCCGGAAAATTACCGCCACCAAAGGCGCGGTAGTTGTTGGTGGCGACGATGAATTTGGCATCCAGCACGATCGGTTGGCCCTGGTAGCGCAGGTTCGTCACGCGATGCGCGTCGGGCGCCGCCAGCGTGCCGTTCACCGCGTAGCGGGCCGGCTGCGTGACGTCGATTTCGTAAGTCACGCCATCGATGGTGTCAAAGTTGAATGACGGGAAGCCGTTGTTCACCAGCGCCTGCTGCGCCGGGCCCTGTGGGTCAATCCGGTTGAACTGGCCGGCCGACATCTCTATCCACTCTTTCACCTCGGCGCCGGTCAGCAGCATGGCCTTGAGCGTGTTCGGGTACACGTACAGGTCAGCCACATGCTTGATCGCCAGCGGGCCGGCCGGGATGTCGGTGTAGTTGGTCGAGCCCTGGCGCCCACCGGCCTTGAAGGGCGAGGCCGCAGACAGCACCGGGTACTTTTCATAGTCCGTGCCTTGCACCGCGCGTTTCACGTAAGCGATTTGCGCGTTGGAAACAATCTGCACCGACGGATCATCGCTGACCTGGGCAAAGAAACTGTAGATCGGTGCGCTGCTGAAGGCAATCTTGTCGCGCAGATAGGTCAAGGTCTGCGCATGTTCTTCGCTGATAGCCTGTTCGACCGACGGGTCGGCATCAGCCAGTGACTTGCGGGCGAGGCGGTCGAACACGGGACGGATGGAAGAGCGGCTGTCTGTGATCCTCCAACTGCCGCTGCCGTTGTCAAGCTGGAAGTCCACGATGCCCAGATGATCGCCCCAGCGCCCGGGCATCACGGCCGCCACACCGTTGATGGTCCCGCGTTCAATATCCACTCTCGGATGGTTCGCAAACCCCTTGCCCGGAAACTCGGAATGGGCGTGGCCGAACAGAATCGCATCAACGCCGGGCACCTGTGCCAGACGTGCCACGGCGTTCTCTGCAAACAGACCGACCTCACCCTTCTCGAAGCCCGAGTGGGCAATGGCGATGACCAGATTCGCTCCCTTGGCACGCATCTCTGGAACATACTGCTTTGCCACTTCAACCATGTCGTGCGCCACCACGCGGCCCTCCAGATTGGCCTTGTCCCATTGCATGATCTGTGGCGGCACAAAGCCGATCACGCCGACCCTGATGGCGTGCTTCTGACCCTGCGCGTCCTTGAACTGGCGATCAAGCAGGACGTAAGGCGTGAAGGCATGATGGGCTTGCCCTGAATCCTTGTCCTTGTCATCCAGATAGACGTTGGCGCTGATGTAGGGAAAGTTAGCGCCGGCCAACGAGCGGCGCAGAAAATCCAGTCCGTAATTGAAGTCGTGGTTGCCAACGTTGGCCGCGTCATAGGCCATGGTGTTCATCACCTTGTAGGCCGGATGAACCTGCCCCTCTTGCAGTGGCTTGACGCGTGCCACCCAATCGCCCAGCGGGTTGCCCTGCAGCAGGTCACCGTTGTCAAACAGCAGGCTGTTCGGCGCCTCGGCGCGGGCGGCCTTGATCAGGCTGAGGGTGCGAGCCAGGCCATACTGGTCTGTCAGCTGGTCCTGGTAGTAGTCGTAGCTGAGCAGGTTCATGTGGAGGTCGGTCGTCTCCAGAAGCCGCAACTTCAGTTCGGCAGCCTGCGCCGACCACAGGAACAGCGCAGCCAGCAGGCCCGGGCTGATCTTCCTCATCAACGCCGTCATTGCGAGGGCCGAATGCCTGTAGCAATCCATGCATGGACTGCCGCGCTTCGCTCGCAGTGACGCCACCGGGTTCATTGGCGGTAGTACGCTGGCAGCGCGCGCAGGTACTTGGGCAGGTTCGGATTCTTCATCAGACGCGATAAAAAATCCGGATCATCGCTGGTGGTCAAGCCATTCAGACGTGTCTTCTCGAAGGGCAGGCCGAAGCGACAGGCAAGCAGGCGCTTGGCGTCAGACGCCTTGATGTCGCCGGCAGGCAGCGGCAGATGGCATTCGGAAAAATCCTTGGCAACTTGTTCCGGGCTGAGCCTGGCTGCCAACTGAGCCGGTTCCAGATTCAGGCCCTGCTGGATGCGCTTCATGGTCTCGGCGATGCTCATGGGTGGCAGGCTGGTGGTCGGGCAGTTGGGTGTCATCGCCTTGCTGCGCTTGCCCTTGAAGGTGGAACTGACCTCCATATCGTCGCTCCGGCCGCGTGCTGTCTTGAGCAGCGCGAGGTCGCCATACAGGGGCTCCCCGCGCACTGCGACCAGCTGGATGTTTTCTTCAATCGCCAGGATCAGGTTGCGATACGGATCGCCATGGCGGTCATCGACCACCAGCACATCGCCCAGGTACCCTTCGGTGATCTGGCCGAGGCGCTTGCTCCAGCCCATGGCGTCGGCCGGTTTGCGTGTCACCATTTCAACCAGATCCCGGTCCGAGAGGGCACCGTGCAGCGCGTGCTTGTTGAACAGATCAGCGACCTTGAGCTCACCCAGGCTGGACTTGCTGCCCGAGGGTCCCCAGTCCGGCGCGAGGCTGATGGCCAGACCGGCGCGCCGCGCTGCCTCGATATTGGCGGTCTGACCGTAGAGCATGAAGTTCGACAGCGGCGACCACACCAGCTTGGCGCCCACTGCGGCCAGTTCCTTGAGTTGCGGCTCGGTCAAGCCGACGCCGTGAATGGCGATCAGTTCCGGCCCGAGCAGATTGCTGTCCTTGATGGCGTAGAACTCGGTGGCCATGCGCGGCGAAGGTCCTTCTGCCAGATGCACCACCAGCGGACCTTTGCTGCGCTCGGTCTGCATGGCAGTCCACTCCTTGGAACTGCGACCAATGTCCACGCGGCTGGCCGCCACGCGCGACTCCACCTGCGAATTCTCGATGTTACGGACCAGGCACTCCTCTTTGGAATAGGCCAGGTTCGTCCGGCCACCCTGCAAGGAGGTCGTGCCACCGGCCAGCGCCTTGTACTCACCGTAACGGCCGACCTCGATACCAAGGTCCAGGTAGTATGGGCGCGTCAGCACTTCCTGGGGAAAGGTGACGCGCTTGTTGTAGACATCGTCGTACCAGCGCCACTCGTAGCGGTCCCGGTACTTGCGCGTGATCGGCAGCAGTGGGTAGATCGCGTATTCCGGATGGTTGTGCAGGTCGATGATGCCGGGATAGATCACGCCCTTGCTGTCAATCACCGGCGCATCTTTTGCGGCGTCTGGCAACGCCTCGCCGGCGCGTGCCACCGCCATGATCTTGCCGCCAGAGAGCCAAACCCGGGCGTTGGGCAGCACGTCGCCCGCATCGTTCATGGTGACCACTTTGCCCACCAGCACCAGACCGGAGTCGGTGTTCCAGGGCGCTTGCGCAACAGCGGGTGAAGTCAGGACAAAGGCAGACAGGAAGCATGCAATGGCAAGGCTGGCAGCGCGCATGGGGGTCACCACTTTCAGGAAACGACGTTGGTGCAGACATCATAGCGTTGCCGTGCGCATGGCTGGCGAGCTGAATGCGTCACTGCAAACTGTCATCGAGCCTTGTCCATCTGTCGGCCACGGCATCGGCCTAAATACAGACAAAGCAGTCTGTCGCCACCATCGCGTTACCGTAACTTGCGACTGTTATGGATGGCTCTGCAAAGCGAGCTTTTCTCCCAATGCAGCGATGCGCTTATGGAGGGAGATGGAAGACACTTGTCCAAAAATGACAATACCAAGCGCGAAGCCAGCGATATATATCTGGTCAAGACCAACGAGGCCCATGTGCCTTCCAATAGCTGAGCCACAAAAGGCCATGAGGATGACGCCAATGACACTTGTAATCTGCGGGGACATAGAGTGCAACTTTCTTAACATCTGAGGCCTATTCGTGATTGCAGGCTGACAGACGTTTAACGATTTGTATGTAGGAACACCCGTCTAAGCATAAAAAATTGCGGGTGTGGCCGAATGACCGGTTCCGCTGCACTCCTGCACTACATTTTCTCCATACCTGACGCTCCGCATTGACGGTCTGCTACAGAGAAAAGTGGCTGGCTCCAGAAGACACAGGCAGCAGGTCGCCAAGATTTTCTCAAATGCCTTGAGTCAGCCAGCACGGCCATTCACAGTTGACCAGAGCTGCCGTTGGTGAACAAGACTGCAGCTACCAGAGCCGAACCAGGTACCTAAAGCCGACGTTAAAAAAGTCGCGACTGCACCGACTGCATCGGTAACGCTCGCTCCACGGCATGAGGCGCATCAGAAAGCGGCGAGGAATTCTTTCCAAATCCGATCCACATACTGGGCAAGGCAACGTCTTCATGTCACGTCGCTCGAAGGCTGACTTCTTCTTGTCTTCATCTTTCACTCCCTGTCAACACGGTAACAGGTACTGATGATCTTGGGAACCGGTGTTTGCCCTACCGTTCCCAACTGCACGAGATCAGTTTTTTGGAACTCACTGGTCCATCGTGTAACCGGATACCTTGATCGGAGTTTCCCAGCGCTTCAGGTGCGCCGCCTGCAGATTGGCAAGAGCCTGCGATCCGGCAAAAGCAGGGGTGAGGCCCAGGGCGCGCACGCGTGCTTGAAACTCCGGGTTGCTCGAGGCCTGGGCGACGGCATCGCTGATTCTCTGGACTTTGTCTGCCGGCATGTTG
>CAIYMN010000033.1 GCA_903927295.1 uncultured beta proteobacterium
GGTCTTGAAAACCGGCAAACCGAAAGGTTTCTAGGGTTCGAATCCCTAAGCTTCCGCCGGAACCGCCTATTAGGCGGTTTTTTTTCGTTCTAAATTCCCCACAGTCCCCACAAAAAACAAGCACTTTAGCTATAGAGTTCGATTCATGGCGTATTATTTGGTTTCTTTCAAGCGCATTTTTTTATGTGGGGACGTATGTGGGGACGATCCCAGTCCCCACAAAACAAGGGGTCAAGATGCCGAAAATCATCAAGTCTTTGAGCGCCATTGAGGTCAAGCGTCTGACTGAGCCGCGGATGCACCCGGTGGGCACGGTGGCAGGTTTAATGCTCAACATCAAACCGTCCGGGTCGAGGTCGTGGATCTTGCGCACTACCATTGGCGCCCGCCGCTGTGATATCGGTCTCGGTTCATATCCGGAAATAGCGCTAGCTGTTGCAACAGAAGCCGCCCGCGCCATGAAGGTCAAAATCAAGGACGGCGCAGACCCCGTATCCGAGCGCCGCGCCAAACAGATGTTGGTTGAGTGGACGTTCCAAAAATGTGCGCTCGCCTACATCAAAGGCCACCGAGAGAGCTGGAAGAACGCCAAGCACGCACAGCAATGGGAAAACTCGCTCACCACCTACGTTTACCCGATATTCGGTGACAAGCACGTCAGAGACGTCACCATGGCCGACGTCATCAACGCCATCGAGCCGGAGTGGACGACGAAGAATGAAACACTGGTGCGCGTGCGCAACCGCATTGAGCTGGTGCTGGCGTGGGCCGCCGCCAGAGGCTACCGATCCAAAGAAAATCCGGCACAGTGGCGAGGTAATCTTGACCAGGTGCTGCCCAAGCCATCCAAGGTAAACAACCGCCAGCACCATCCTGCCATGCCGATCAACGACATGCACGCATTCACCCAGAAACTACGCAGCACCACGGGCACCGCTGCCAGGTGCCTTGAGTTCGTGATCCTGACAGCTTGCCGCTCAGGCGAAGCGCGACTGGCTACCTGGGCAGAGTTCGATCAGCAGGCGGCCGTCTGGAGCATTCCAGGCGAGCGCATGAAGTCGGGTCGGCCCCATCGCGTACCGCTCCCAGCGCCCGTCCTGAAGCTGTTGCAGGAGCTGCACCGGTTCGAAGGCACCGAGCTGGTGTTTCCAGGCCGCGAAGTGACCAAACCCTTGTCAGATATGAGCCTGACCGCCATCATGCGCAGGATGAAGCTGGAGGCGGTTCCCCACGGGTTCAGGTCCACTTTCAGCGACTGGACATCGGAGCGCACGTCCTACCCGGCAGAGGTCCGGGAAATGGCACTGGCGCACGCCATTGGTGACGGTACGGAAGCGGCATATCGGCGCGGCGACCTATTCGACAAGCGCCGCAACTTGATGCGAGACTGGGCAGCGTTTATTGACATACCGCCAGCGACCGGAGACAACGTGGTCGAGTTCAAGGCCGCCTGACCCCATGTGGATAACTTTTTCGCAACAGTCAGAAGCCAGAGTTATCAACAATGCCCAATAAATCAGCACAGTGGACAAGGGTTGCAAGCTGTTGAATCCATTACGTTTATCTCTATAACCGTACAATGTTGTTCTTTTTCTCTGCTTTATATAACAGGCATTATGTTAACCCATTAATCTTCTATTCCGTATCTGTTTATAAATTGATTGTATGTTTTTAGAGACTATGACATAATTCAGAAAATCAACAAAATGACAGGTCAATCATGACACCAGAAGAATTCACCGCCGCCCTTGAGTCCCTGCACTGGAGCCAGGCGGACTTCAATCGCAAGGTAGGTACAGACAAGTCAACGGCATCGAGCTGGGCAACCGGCAAGACGCCGATCCCGAAGTGGGTAGGCGCCTATCTGGAGAGCGTGCAGGACCTTGCAGCGTTGCACACCAAGTACGTGGTGCCGCCGCCCAAGGGCAAGCCCGCAGCGACCGAATAACCGCCCTGCCCCACGGCGATCTA
Organism: uncultured beta proteobacterium; assembly: GCA_903927295.1. Taxonomy (GTDB): domain Bacteria; phylum Pseudomonadota; class Gammaproteobacteria; order Burkholderiales; family Burkholderiaceae_C; genus Rhodoferax. The sequence goes on from CAIYMN010000033.1 coordinate 1,972, forward strand.
TGTGGGGCACAAACAGGCGGGTCCGACCAGTGCGCGAACACTGACCAGCCCCTGGCCACAACGCAAAGGAACCTTGCACCATGGCTAAAACGATTATCAGCGAACCGGCAGAAGCCCCGACCGTCGCACTTGTCTCGCCGGATGGAAACCAACCAGCGCCCACGATCCAGGATCCAGCCGCGCCCGATGATCTGATCGTCGAATTTCAAAGCGATATCGAGTTTGCCAAATTCATCGGTACTCGCGCCATGCTCGAATCCGAGGGGCTTGTTCCCAGAGGCACCAAATGGCCGCAAGGCTATGACGAACTGCACTGGCGTGCTGGTCAGATCGACTGCTGTTTGCGCCGCCAGCGGCCGCCCGGTGCCAAAGGATCGAGCCGCGCCTATGCTCAAGTGGATTGGTTTTTCCTGCGCACGCAACCAGCGGATCCGCAGTCATGGACATCGCGTGAAATTCGGCTCAAGAGTAAGGAACTGGCAGATGCCATATACCGCCAAAGCGCCCAAGGTCAGGCAATGCTTAATGCCCAGTGGAACCACTACAACAAAGCAAACAAGGACAAGAGGTTTCAGGCGTTGAAGGTTACGCTTGGCATCGTGGGGCGCACTCGCGGGACCAAGACAATCGGATGCAGCCAATCGCAGTAATCATGAACCCCAACACTCTCGACATTCACGGCGCGGCCGAGCTGATGAAGGTCCACGCCAAGACCGTGCTGGGCATGATCGAGACGGGCGTGCTGCCAGCGGCAAAGATCGGCCGTGCCTACGTCATGCTCACAAAAGACGTGATGCAGCACATTGAAAATCAGATCATCCGGCAAACCGCAGAGCGCCTGGGAGGCGGACCGGTGCGAAGGAAACCGCGCTCGTAATTGTTTTTGCCGCCAGCTCAGACCCGCCTCGAAACCGGGTTGACAAACCATTCCTCCCGATGGTCCCGCTGGTGGCTCCTTACATCGGGATCGAGCGCCGGGAGGTGCCATGAAAAGACCATTTGAAGGTTTGGGATTCACTTTCGAAATAATCATCACCCGCATATTGACGCTGGCAAAGACACATTTCGCTGACAGGCCCGACACGTATCGACGGATGGAGTCGGAAGCAAAAAATGGTTCATACGGCGTAGCGACGATGGTTTGCGCAATCCAACCAGCAGAATGGCAATATCACGTACTGCGCAACGAGCAGCACATCCTTGATGTTCGACTTTTGAAACTCATTGATGAATGGGAACACGGGAAGCCAACGCCAACTGGCAAGCGCGTCCAGCAGACAGGCACCGACACCGGCCAGTCCGGTGACGGCGGCAATCGATCACCAGAAGCGAAACTTCAATGGTGGCAAAAGGATCATGACATTCTGAGTTTGGCGCAAGACATAGGCGAAAAACTTCACGAAGAAAACGAGAAGAAGAAGGACAACAAGATCAAACACGCCACCAGTAATCGAAAGATTTCAGCCGTATTAGCCAAGCGGATTAGGGAGATAGAGGGAAAAGCGGCATATCCACGGTCCTGTCCAAACAGTGAGACAGTCAGAAAAGCGGCGCTCACCGGCTGGGAATTCATCCCCAAATAAGTGGGACACTGGGGCGTGCCCCAACACGTCAAAACTGCGCCCCACTAAAACCCCTTGCGCCGCCTACGTTTTGGGCCATTGAAAATAGTTTTCACCAGAGCCGAACGCCCCAAGAAACTTCTTACATCGTCTTAAACGGTGTTGGCTAGTTTTCTTGGAGGTATTCAATGGCTGTCAGGTATTTTCGAATAAGTCAGATTGTTTCTTCACCCGGCCGTGCGCCGGGCAGGTATCCAATCTCGAAAGCCGCCTTTCTGCGCTGGGTCCGCAACGGCGACGCCCCCGCCGGTATCAAGCTGGGCCCAGGCGTTACTGCATGGTCCGATGAGCAGCTCGACGCATGGGACGCACAGAAGGCCGCACATTCTGGTGGACCGGCAAAGTCCATAGCGGCGCCGGTCGTAAACAAAAACCCCTGCCCACCTTCGCGCCGCCCTGATGCGAAGCGCCCAGGCAGGCCGCGCAAGATCATGCAGGAAGCGGTGGTGTGGTTGACGACAATTACCTTGGCCGGTTGACGACAACTATGTTGGCCGGTTAGAGGCCTTTACCGGGCGGGTCCGGGAGGCGGGGCTACCGTCGGACCTTCGAACACCAATCGAAGGTAGGCGGCATGCCCGGCAAGAGAA
>CAIYMN010000034.1 GCA_903927295.1 uncultured beta proteobacterium
TGATCGAGACCAACACCTTTGGCGCCACAGCCATCGCCCAGGCCGACTACGACATGGCTGATCTGGCCGCGGAGATGAATCTGGCCTCGGCCCGACTGGCGCGCGCTGCCTGCGACAAGTTTTCCACTCCCGAGAAGCCGCGTTTTGTTGTGGGCGCACTCGGGCCAACGCCGAAGACGGCCAGCATCAGCCCGGACGTCAACGACCCCGGTGCCCGCAATGTGAACTTTGAACAATTGCGTGCTGCCTATTACGAGCAGGCCGAAGCACTGGTTCGGGGTGGTGCCGATGTGCTGATGGTGGAAACCATTTTCGACACGCTCAACGCCAAGGCTGCGCTGTTTGCGATCGATGAATATTTTGAAGCTTCCGGCGAGCGCCTGCCACTGATCATCAGCGGCACCGTAACCGATGCGTCCGGACGCATCCTGTCAGGTCAGACCGTCACCGCTTTCTGGTACAGCGTGCGCCACGCGCAGCCGCTGGCCGTTGGTCTGAATTGCGCGCTTGGCGCTGCGCTGATGCGCCCCTACATCCAGGAGTTGGCTAGAGCCGCCCCCGACACCTTCATCAGTTGCTATCCGAACGCCGGCTTGCCCAATCCGATGAGTGAAACCGGCTTTGATGAAACACCGGCTGACACAAGTCGGCTGCTGCACGAGTTTGCCGCAGAGGGATTGGTCAACATCGTTGGCGGCTGCTGCGGCACCACGCCCGAGCACATTGCAGCCATCGGCGCAAGTGTGCGGGGCGTGGCAACACGCAACTTGCAGGGCTCATTTTGTTACCCGAAAGCAGCCTGATTCGATTCAGGCCAATTCCCGATGCACCATCACCGCAAATCAATATGATTTTGAGCACACCCGACACGATCAACGAGGATGGCGCGGCGAATCACGGCAGTGTGGTCTTGCTGGCTGGAGCAAGCGGTCTGGTCGGACGGGAAATCCTCGCCACTCTGCTGGCCGACAAAACGGTGGCAGCGGTTCACTGTGTGGGTCGACGACCGATTCCCGTGAAGCACCCCAAACTCATCACCCATTTGGCGGAATTCAGCGCGCTGCCGACTCTGCCCAAGGTGGATCAATGCTTTATCTCCTTAGGCACGACGATCAAGGTCGCGGGAAGTCAGGCTGCCTTCCGTGCAGTGGACCTGGACGGCGTGCTGGCGATGGCCCTGGCCGCTCGATGTTCTGGCGCAGCGACCTTGGGCGTTGTCAGTGCCATGGGCGCCGACGCCCAGTCGCCGGTCTTCTACAACCGCATCAAGGGGGAGATGGAAATCGCGCTGGGTCGCATGGGCTTCAAGAGCCTGGTGATTGCACGACCCGCATTGATCGACGGTGACAGGGCTTTCCTGGGGCAGGCTGGCCGCGCAGGCGAGGGCATCGGCCTGCTGCTGGCGCGCGCCCTGCGTCCCGTCCTGCCCGCCAACTACCGCGCCATTCTTGCCAGGGATGTGGCGCAGGCGCTGATCCGGACCGTCCAGGCCGCAACACCCGGCGTCGTGACACTGCTGTCGGGTGACATGCAGGGCGGCTGAGCACCGTCTTTCCCCCGGACGAAGCCTGCAGCTTAAAATCCGTCCCATCCAAGGAGCGTTGCAGCGGGTCAAGCCACCCGTCAGGCTTGGATGACTTGAACGACGCTCACCTGCCTTTTCAAGATCTACAGGTGAGATGCATGGCCGATACGTTTATTCCCCCGATGAGGTTGTCCGGTCTGGAGCCGGTGCGCGTTGGCGCAGTCAGTTCGGTTGAGGACAGTGCTGAAGATCTTTCCCCAAAAGCGTTGTTTATCAATATCGGCGAGCGCACCAACGTCACCGGCTCCAAGGTCTTCGCCCGCATGATTCTGAACGGCGAGTTCGAGCAGGCGCTGGCCGTGGCACGCCAGCAGGTGGAAAACGGCGCTCAGATCATCGACATCAACATGGACGAGGCCATGCTCGACAGCCAGGCCGCCATGGTGCGCTTCCTGAACCTGATTGCCTCGGAGCCCGATATATCCCGGGTACCGGTGATGATTGACTCCTCCAAGTGGAGTGTCATCGAGGCCGGCCTGCGCTGCGTGCAGGGCAAGGCGGTGGTGAACTCGATCAGCATGAAGGAGGGGGTGGACGAGTTCAAGCGCCAGGCCAGTTTGCTGCGCCGCTATGGCGCCGCTGCGGTGGTGATGGCCTTCGATGAACAAGGTCAGGCCGACAGCTACCAGCGCAAGATCGACATCTGCCAGCGCGCCTACCGGATCCTGGTGGATGAGGTGAACTTTCCGGCAGAGGACATCATCTTCGACCCCAACATCTTCGCCATCGCCACCGGCATCGAGGAACACAACAATTACGCCGTCGACTTCATCAACGCCACGCGCTGGATCAAGCAAAACCTGCCGGGCGCGAAAGTGTCGGGCGGCGTGTCGAATGTGAGCTTTTCGTTTCGCGGCAACGACCCGGTGCGCGAGGCTATTCACACGGTTTTCCTGTACCACGCGATCGCTGCCGGCATGGACATGGGCATCGTCAACGCCGGCATGGTTGGCGTCTATGACGAACTCGAGCCGGCACTGCGCGAGCGCGTCGAAGACGTGGTGCTGAATCGTCGCGCTGATGCCGGCGAACGCCTCGTCGAGATTGCCGAGGACGCCAAGGGCGCAGCCAAGGACGAGAGCAAACGGCTGGAATGGCGGGGCACAGCCGAGAAGCCCGCCACCGTAGAGCAGCGCCTGAGTCACGCCATGGTGCACGGTGTCACCGACTTCATCACGATGGACACCGAAGAGGCCTACCAGAATGTTCTGGCCAGAGGGGGTCGACCCCTGCACGTGATTGAGGGGCCGCTGATGGCCGGCATGAACATCGTGGGCGACCTCTTTGGTCAGGGCAAGATGTTCCTGCCGCAGGTCGTGAAGAGTGCCCGTGTCATGAAGCAGGCGGTGGCGCACCTGATTCCCTACATCGAGGAAGAAAAGCGCCTGGACGAAGCAGCCGGGCGCGATGTGAAGACCAGAGGGAAGATGGTCATTGCCACGGTCAAGGGCGATGTGCATGACATCGGCAAGAACATTGTCACGGTGGTGCTTCAGTGCAACAACTATGACGTGGTCAACATGGGCGTCATGGTGGCCTGCCACGAGATCCTGGCCCGCGCCAAGGCCGAAGGCGCCGACATGATCGGACTGTCCGGCCTGATCACGCCTAGTCTGGAAGAGATGAGCTATGTGGCGAGCGAGATGCAGAAGGACGCCTACTTTCGCAACAGGAGAATCCCTTTGCTGATCGGTGGCGCCACGACATCACGCGTGCACACCGCCGTCAAGATTGCGCCGCACTACGATGGTCCGGTCGTTTACGTACCGGATGCCTCGCGCAGCGTCGGTGTGGCCCAGGCACTGCTGTCGGAGCAGGCCGTGCGCTACGTTGAGGAACTCCAGGCCGACTACGAGCGTGTGCGCCAGCAGCATGCCAGCAAGAAGCAGACGCCGCTGTGGCCACTGGGCAAGGCGCGCGCGAACAAAACGCCGCTGGACTGGACTCAATTCAAGCCGACGCGGCCGAAGTTCCTGGGTCGCCGCGTGTTCCGCAATTTCGACCTCGGTGAACTGGCGCAATTCATCGACTGGGGTCCCTTCTTTCAGACCTGGGATCTGGCTGGCGCATTTCCAGCAATTCTCAAGGACGCGGTGGTGGGCCATGAGGCCAGCAAGGTCCACGCTGATGGCCTGACGATGCTGAAGAAGCTGATCGACGGCCGCTGGCTGACGGCCAATGCTGTGGTCGGCCTCTATCCGGCCAATTCAGTGAATGACGACGACATCGAGCTTTACACCGATGAGTCGCGCAGCACGGTGGCAATGACCTGGTACGGCCTGCGCCAGCAAACCGAGAAGCAGACGGTGGATGGCGTGCTGCGTCCGAACCGCTGCCTGGCCGACTTCGTCGCCCCCAAAGGCGCGGCGGCCGACTATGCAGGCCTGTTCGCGGTCACCACCGGCATCGGTGTCGACAAGCGCGAAAAGATGTTTGAAGAGGTGCAGGACGACTACTCGGCGATTTTGCTCAAGGCGCTGGCGGATCGCCTTGCCGAAGCCTTTGCAGAATGTCTGCACAGAAAGGTTCGCACCGATCTATGGGGCTATGCGGCGCAGGAAGAATTGAACACACAGGAGCTGATTGCCGAGAGCTATCTGGGCATCCGCCCGGCGCCGGGCTACCCGGCCTGCCCCGATCACAGTGTCAAGGCCGACATGTTCGAACTCCTGCAGTGTCAGGAGATTGGCATGGGCCTCACGGAAAGCCTGGCGATGACACCGGCGGCCAGCGTCAGCGGCTTCTACCTAGGTCACCCGCAGAGCTGCTATTTCAACGTCGGCAAGATCGGTGAGGATCAAATCAGGGACATGGCAGGGCGGCGTCAGTTCGGCGAAGGGGCATTGCAGCGTTTGCTGGCGCCGAATCTCTAAGGCCGCTACACTGCGCCGAATTTCCCCAAGCCTCCCAATGCTTAGAGCAAGCCATCTCAACAAGTCTTTTGGCAAGCAGCAGGCCGTCTGCGATGTTTCCTTTGCCCTGCTACGCGGCCAGACCCTGGGCCTGATCGGACCCAACGGGGCCGGCAAGTCAACCACCGTCAGCATGTTGTGCGGGCTGCTGCGTCCGGACTCGGGCGAGGTGCGGCTGCAGGGCGTGGCGATCGGTCAGGGTCGCAGCGAAATCAAACGCCAGATTGGCCTGGTACCCCAGGACCTGGCGCTCTATGAGGACATGTCGGCACACGAGAACCTGAAGCTGTTTGGCGCCCTGTACGGTCTGCATGGCAAGGCCCTGCGCAGCCGCTGCGACGAGGTACTGGAACTGACCCAACTGTCTGAGCGTTCCAAAGACCTGATCAAGACCTTTTCCGGCGGCATGAAACGCCGGCTCAATATCGCTGCCGCCCTGCTGCACGACCCGCAACTGCTGATTCTGGACGAGCCCACAGTTGGCATCGACCCGCAGAGCCGCAACGCCATATTTGACAGCCTGGAACTCCTGAAGCAGCAGGGCCGCTCGCTGATCTACACCAGTCACTACATGGAAGAAGTGGAACGCCTCGCCGACCACATCGTCGTGATCGATCATGGCAAGGTGATCGCCGACGAAAGCCCGGCGGATTTGTACCTGCGCCTGCCCGCAGCGGCCGCGTTGCAGGTGGATCTGGAAACCGGGATTTCCGCTGACACCCTGGTGTTGCTTGAAACGCGCCCTGGCGTTAGCGGCGTCAGCAGCAGCGGCCTGCACCTGGAGATTGCCCTGACAAAAACCAGCGACGCCTTGGCGGTGCTCGATTGGCTGGCCGCTCAGGGTTGCCATGCCCTGCACTTTGGCACCGCCAAAGCCACCCTGGAAGACGTTTTTTTGACTCTCACCGGCCGCACCCTGCGCGACTGACAAGCTACGGAGCACAACGACGCCATGACCGCCCTGATTGCGCTGATTCGCAAGGACCTGATTCTATTTCTGGCAGACCGACGCGCGCTGCTGCTGAGTCTCACCATGCCCGTCATGCTGGGCGCCTTCTTTGGCTATCTGTTTGGTGGATCCGGCAGCCCCGAGAACGTCAAGATCGAGATCGCCGTGGTGTCGCAGGATCAGGGTGAAATAAGCAACAGGATTGTCGCGGGCCTGAAGGCAGATGGTTCGCTGCACGTGCAGGATCTGGCGCTGGCCGTGGCCAGGGAACAGGTGCTCAAGGGCAAGCTCAATGCCGCCATCCTGATCCCCGAAGGATTTTCCAAGGCAGCCGGCGCCGCCCTCTTTGGTGGACGCGACAAACCCGAAATTCAGATTTTTTATGATCCGTCGCAAAGCGCTGTGCTGGGCATGGTCAAGGGCATGCTGACGCAGCAGGTGATGCAGCATGTCAGTGCCGAGATGTTTTCCGGAAAGTCCGGGCAGACCTTCATTGATCAAAGCATTGAGCAGATCGACGCCACCGTTGCTTCCGATCCGGCCAGAGCCGAGCTGCGCGATTTCCTGAAAGGCGTGAAGAAGTTTCAGACCCGCAACCAGTCTGCGGACCCCGCTAGCGGACCAGCGCCTTCAGGAGGCTCCGCGGGATTGTCCATGCCTTTTGTCACGCGCGATCAGGCTATGAGTTCTGGCCCAAGGTACAACGGCTACGCGCATTCCTTTGCCGGCATGAGCGTGCAGTTCATCCTGTTCATGGGGCTTGACGCAGGCGTTGGCATCCTGCTGGCACGCCGCTTGGGACTGTGGAAGCGCCTGCTTGCCGCGCCGATCGGATCGTCCACGATTCTGTCCGCGCGCGCGATCTCCTGTTCCCTTATTGCGCTGGGACTGCTGGCCTTTGTCTATCTCGTCGGCGCCCTCTTCTTCAAGGTCAGCATCGCTGGCAGCGCAGTCGGCTTTGTTGGCGTGGCGTTGTGCTTTGCCCTGTTCACGGCCACGTTCGGCCTGTTTGTTGCCGCTTTCGGCGGCACGCCGGAGGCGACTCGGGGGCTGGCCACGTTCGCCACGCTGATCATGGTCATGCTCGGTGGCTCCTGGGTCCCTGCCTTCATGTTTCCGCAGTGGCTGCAGACAGCCACACTGCTGGTACCTACACGTTGGGCAGTGGACGGTCTGGAAGCCATGACCTGGCGAGGCTTACCGCTCGAAGCTGCTCTGGCGCCTGTAGCCGCTCTGCTCGGCTTTTCCCTGCTGTTCGGCGCCCTGGCACTCTGGAAGTTCGGGCGCGACGACCGGGCCTGAGTCTTCAGCCAGCGCCATGCTCGCTGATGAGCGCGCGACGCTGCGCCAGCATCAGTGCGCAGACGGCAACCAGACTGAGCACCAACAGCAACCACAAGGCCTGCGTATAGCCACCCACTGGCGTCCACAACAGTCCCACCATCAATGGTGCACCGGCTCGCGCCAGCGCCAGTGGCAAGCCAAGCGCGCCGTTCAGCGTAGCGACGTGCTCGCGGCTCACGTACTGGGCAATCGCCGTGCCCTTGACGATCGTCAGCATGCCGTTGCCCATGCCGTACAGCAAAACAAACAGCATGACCCAGATCTGACTGTTGCCCGACATGAGTACGACCAGCAAGGCCATCAGCCCTAACGGCAGAAGACAAGGGATGAGGCGGTTGGCCAGATGCAGATCAAAATACCGCTCAAAAAAGAACAACAGCAATCGCCCCAGGACCTGGATCGCGCCTATGCTGGCCGGGATCGCAATCACCCAGACCTCGCTCATGCCGCCCTCACGCAACAGGCTCACCATGTGCGCTGGCAGCGCCGCAGTCACAGCCATCATCAGAACGACGAAAACCCCAATCAGCAGAAAGGGAGCGCTGCGAACCAGTTGCCGTACGCCTGGCTCGGTGGGTGTCTGGCCGACATCGCTTCGTGCCCTTCCTGTCGGCGCGCCGCGCAGCGCAAGCGCATGCAGGGGCGCACAAAGCAGCAGGTGAAATCCGGCCAGGCAAACCAGCGCCTGACGCCAACCCCAGTTCCCGATCAACCAGGCGGTAAACGGAATGAACACGGTACTGGCCAATCCACCAAGAAAGGTCATGATGATGATGGCCTGGCGAAAGTCATCCGGGAAGCGACGCGTGACGACAGAAAACACGGGTGAATACAGAATCGCCGCCATGGCAGCACCCAACCCAGCCCAGACTGCATAA
>CAIYMN010000035.1 GCA_903927295.1 uncultured beta proteobacterium
CTACGGTGTCGTTGTAGGTCTTGAGGTCAAGCACTGCGGTGGCACCATTGATGCTCACGTCGCCAGTGGCCAGGGCATTGTTGGTGCCGTAGGCCAGGGTGCCGGCGGTGATGTTGGTCAGACCGGTGAAGGTGTTCTGGTCGTTCAGGGTCACCGTGCCGCTGGTGGTTTTGTTCAGTGCGCCTGCGCCGTTGAGAATGATGTTGACGGTGCCGTCCTGCATCTCGTAGGTGCCGGTCGTTGTCAGCGCAGAGGTGCCCGTTCCAGCCAGGGTGCCGCCGTTGTTGAGGGTGACTGTGCCGACCGTGTCGTTACGGTTGGCGCCCAGATCAAAAACCGCCGTCCCGCCGTCCACTGTCAGGAAGCCGGTGTCTGCGAGCAAGCCTGTTGCTGACTCGCGCAGCGTGCCGCCGTTGACGGTAGTACCACCGGTGTAGGTGTTGGCATTGTTGAGGATCAGAATGCCGCTGTGGCTGGCATCGCCCACCACCAGGCCGCCGTTGGAGAGCACGCCATTGAGGGTGGCGGTGTCAATATTGGCTGCGACTCCGGACAAATCTGCATCATTCGCGGTGACGAGGATGGTGCGGGTTGCGCCATTCAGGTTGATCGCGTTGTCAAACGTCACCGCATTCGTGGCGGTGCTTGAGCCAAAGAGGAGATTGTTGCCGTTAGGCACAAAGCTGCCCGCGCCCCAGGTCAGGGCCTGGTTGTTGGAAAGACTCACCTCCAGCGCACCCCCCTGGGCAGCAAAGCCGCCATCACCGGTCCACTGAACGCGTGTGCTCGAAGTGCCGACAAAGCGATGGAACAAACCATTGCTCTGCAGCACGCCACCGGTCAGGTTGATATTGCTGTTGGTGGCGATCCCGGTGCCGTCCTGGGCTTGCAGCACACCGCCCGCAGCAATGTTGGTTCTGCCGGAATACGTGTTGGCCCCGTTGAAGGCAACCAGTCCGTCTCGTACGGTGAGGCTGGCACCGTTGCCATTGGCCACGCCTGCGATGCCACTGTCATCAGAAATCGTTCCATTGAAAGTAATCACATTGTTGCCACCGGGGGCGAGCACCACCGTGGAACCCTTCATCATGAACAGGTCCGTGCCGATACCTGTGCCGGGTGTACCATCCAGAGCGCTGTTGGTCCCGAGTTGGCCATCGCCACCCACGGTCGCATTTTGTTCAAATTTCGCGGTACCCGTGATGGTGAGCGAACCGCCATTCCTGACGAAAATGGCACCACCATAACCGTTACCGCCTGCGCCAGCGCCAGCGAGTGCGCCGTAGCCCGCGCCATTGGCACCTGTACCCGCACCAAAACCCCCGGCGCCACCCGCACCGCCTGAGCCATCAAGCCCGTCAGAGCGCTCGGAAAAACCACTCGCGCCCCCCTTGCCACCTGCACCCCCGGATCCGCCACCAGCACCGAAGCCGCCGACACCACCATTGCCGCCTGAACCAGCATCACCACCGTTGGCGCCGCCGCTAAACCCCGAACCGCTCCAGCTGGTTGCTCCCTTGCCGCCATCGCCCCCATTGCCTCCCGCGCCTCCGCCGTTGCCGACGGCGCCTTTGCCGCCGGTACCACCGGTGCCGCCGCCGCCACCGACGCCAAGCTGACCATCTGCGACCGCCTTATCCCATTGCCCCAGCGAGGCCGTGTCCGTCGCCAATACGGCCGTCGCGACAACCAGATCTGCCGCAGAGGCGGCTGTAGCCAATACCGCAATAGCCGTATTGGCTACAGCAATCACCAATGCCTGAGCCTCATAGCCGGTTGCCGCAAGTTCCAATATCGCGGCGGCCGTACTCGCAGCCGCAAGGCCGACCTGCGCTACCCCCGAAACTACTCCGGCAGCGTCGAACACGACGGTCGCAATCAGATAGTCATTCTTGCCGTAGCCGCTACTGCCGTCACCACCGTTGCCACCTTTTCCACCAATGCCGCCGGTAAGACCAATGCCCCCCTTCGAACCCGTCGTGCCGCCGGCATCAACGGAACCGGTTGCGTTGATCGCAGGACCATCCTTTCCAGCGGTTCCAGTAGAAAGGTTAAAGCGGTTGTTGAGTGAACCCCCGACAGTTCCGATCCCACCGTTACCACCGGTCACGGTGTTGCCGACAAAGTTGACGTTGTTCAGCACCGCCGCTGAGCCCGAATCAATGAATATTGCCCCACCCAATCCCGCGCCGCCGCCACTGCCGTTGCCGCCCACAGTAGAAAAGTTTTGCACGGTAGCGTTGCTGATATTCAGGGTGCCTGACTGCACAAAATAGCCAGCGCCACCGTTGCCATCAATGTTGCCACCCCTGCCATCGATTGTTTGTGCGCCTGCTCCCCCTGCGGAACACGCAAGCAAAGCGCCAGCAGCGACTGAAACGAGCGCATTCAGTGCTTTGCCGGAGCGGCTTTTGCCCCTGCCGCGAGTGGTTTCGGCTACTGCCACATAGGTGCCAGTGCAGGCGCTCCAAACAAGTCGATAAGTGTGGTTGAGGGAGGTGCTGTGCATGGTGGGCTTTCGGTTGGTGGAGGTTCTGTGTGCTTCTGAAAGTCGTTTTGATATCGAACGGTGCGACGCTATCAAACCCGGATAAAGAAAACCAACACAAACCAACAGAGCTGTTGATTGGCCACGCACCTGCTTGCGGGATGACGCGGGTGATGGAGCACAGCACTGTGGCAACGTACCAAGCCCCAATGGAATTGGTTTTGGCGCAAGCGCGAATGCTGGCAGGATTGGGCTGCTGAAATTTGCCGGAATACGCGAAGGTCAGCGAAAGAGATGACTGTGCAGTCAAACCATCTGTATGGCAACGCTCAACTGGTAACCGTACTGACGAATGGCTTTAATGGGTTGTACATCCACGCTGGCCTGGACCAGTTTTTTACGCAGGCGGGCAACCTGCATTTCCAGGCCGGCTTTGCTGTAGTCAAGTTCTGCCTTCCCCAACAAGGCGATCAACTGCCAGTTTTCCAGTCGCTGCCCCGGCGCGCGCGCCAGGGCAGCGAGCAGGCTTGCTTCGGGCGCGGTCAGGTTGACTGCGCGATGGGCACCCGACAGTGTCAGTTTGTACAGGTTTAGCTTTAACGCGGTAGTGACTGGCCTCGCGGGTTTGAGGCGGCGCGCCAGCGCCTGAATGGCAGCGTTGAGCTCTTCCATCGTGGTGGGCTTTGTGAGGTAGATGTCTGCACCGCTTGCATAGCCTTGCATTATTTCTGACACTTTGCCACGAGCCGTCAGCATGATGATGCCAATGTCAGGCTGGCATTGCCGGATGCGGCGAGTGAGACTGATCCCATCCTCACCCGGCAGATTGAGATCAACCAGCATCAGATCGACGTGCCTGGTATTCGCTATTTCCACCAACTCTTCTGCGCAATCCACGCCGACCACCTCGTGACCGGCATCACGCAGTGTTTCTACGGTGATGTCGCGCAACGCGTCGTGGTCTTCCACGGCGATGATATTCAGCAGGGTATCCACAGCGTGAAGCTCGCTTGTCCCTGCACGACCTCATACCTGACATGGCCGCCCAATAGCGTTGCGAAGCTGAGCACCAGGTACAGGCCCAGACCCGATCCGGTCTGCCTTTGGGCGCCCTGGCTGCGGTAGTATTTTTCAAAGAGCCTTGTCGGGTCTGGCAAACCAGCACTGCCTGGCAGGTTCTTCACGCTGACTTCGATGCCTGGCCTGCCAGCCTGCGTGAGCGCGTTGGCGTGGATGTTGACTGCGGTGCCTGGTGGAGAATATTTAAGGGCATTATTGAACAGATTGCCGAGAATGATGCACAGCAATTGAAGGTCGCTATTGACATCGGGCAACGTGGCTGCCGTGATCACAAGGCGATCCGGGGCTGAACTGCGTGCCTGCAATTGCGTCAAAGTAGCGTCGATCTGGCAGCGCTGCAACTGCAAAGCCAGTTGCTGATGTTCGAGTTGATCGAGCTGCTGACATCTTTCGACAATGTTGTTCATATCGTCCAGGGCTTGTTCAGCGCGGCGCATTTGCTGCTCCGGGGCGGTCATTTGTCCCAACGTCAAGCGCATCACCGAGATCGGCGTTACCAGCTCATGCGTCAACATGTCCATAAACTGGTGTTGTTCGTCCAGCGTGTGTGCGATGACTTTATGGGCGAGTTGGAGTTTGCGATTGACGCGATAAATATAGAAGGCGATGGCAGCGACCACGCTCACGGCCAGGAATGCCAGCCCCAGCAAGCGGTAGAGCCAGGTCATGTCTGGCGGTGGCGGGTTGGGGTCGTAGAAGAAACCGTCCAAACTGAAGTCAAATTTGATGATGCCAAATTTGGCGTACGTTTCGACAATGTGGCGCCAGCGTGACGGGTTGCTGTGGCCCAGCTGGATCACATCCGATTCGATCAGGTCGGCCAGTGTTTTGGCTTCGAAGACGAGATATTCCCGGCTTTTTGCCTGGGTGTTGTACTCGGCCAGAATGAGTCCGATGATCTCGTCCTGGTGTGTCAAGGCGTAGTCCCAGCCCTTGAGGGTCGCACTGCGAAAGGCCGATACAACTTTCGGTTGGGTTTTTTCGACCGCACGGCTGGTAAACAACACGTCGCTGTAGAAATCCATACCGTATTGCCGCGGGTCGATCACACTGTAGTCGGTGCCGCGCTTTTGCAGAAAAAAGGGCTCATTGGAGAGATAGGCGTTCATGGCAACAATCTTGCCCGCCAGCAGATCATTCAGGCCAAGTCCATCCGCATTGATGTTGAGCTTGTCCAGCATGATGCCTTCGTTGACAAACATGGCCTTGAGATCCAGACTTTCATCGCCAGGCTGCAGCCCGATGGCACCGGCTCTGGCAAGGTTGGCTGGCGTAAGCAGTTTCTTGTCCAGGCTCAACAAGACTTGTGGTGAATGCTGAAAGATGGGTGCCAGCATCAAGACCGGTTTGCCTTCCAGATAAGATTTGACCAAGCCCGACGTGGAAACCCCAAAATCGGCTCGCCCGTGCAGCACCTCATCGATGGCCGAGATGCTGGGCCCACCTTCCTTCAGGGTCACATCCAACCCAGCGTCCTTGTAGAAGCCTTTGTGCAGTGCGGCGTAATACCCGGCGAACTGAAACTGGTGCTGCCAGCGTAGTTGAATGCTGACATTGATGGGTGGCGCGGAAGCCACGGCCGATTGGAAGACCATCAGAAGCAGTCCAATCCAAAGGATCAGTTTCTTTGACATGATGATCTCGTGTAACAAAAAGTAGCTTTGATAGTACTGTGACTGATCTCCCGTCTCGCTGTGGTCTTTGAATACCCTTTAATTTCGAGGGGGGAAACGTCCTTCTTTTTGAGAGACGCCGATGGCGACCAGAACGCCGTATCACCAGATAAACTGCTTGGCCTCTGTCCTTCGGACTCGGCGAGTGAACGGTTGTCATTGCGGGCCACGACCCGCAATCCAGTGCTGTTGCGGCACTGGTTGCCGGATCAAGTCCGGCATGACATCACCTCATTCAGAACGCTCCCAACGGTTGCCCAAGGGCCCGATAATTGACACTCAACTCACTGGAGAACCAGGATGAAACTTACCGCCGCCGTGATCCAGACTTCGTCAGTCTTGCTCGACACACCTGCCACGGTGGAACGCGCGCTTGGTTTGATGAAGGAAGCCGCCGCGCAGGGCGCGCAGGTTCTGGTGTTTCCGGAGGCCTTTTTGGGTGGCTATCCCAAGGGTGCGGACTTTCATATCTACCTGGGTGGGCGCACCGTGCAGGGTCGCACCGAGTTCAAGCTTTATTTTGACGCCGCCGTTTGCGTGGATGGACCTGAGATTGCCCAGTTGGCCAAAGCCGCTTTGCAGTACAAGCTCTATGTCTGCGTCGGCATCATCGAGCGCGACGGCGGCACGCTTTACTGCACCGCTGTCTATCTGGGGCCGGACGGTCACGTGCTGGGCAAACACCGCAAGCTCATGCCCACCGCGCTGGAACGCCTGATCTGGGGTTTTGGCGATGGCTCAACGCTGCAGGCCGTCGATACGCCGTTTGGCAAGATGGGTGCCGTGATCTGCTGGGAGAACTACATGCCGGCGCTGCGCATGGCGATGTACCAGCAACGCGTGACGCTGTACTGTGCGCCCACGGCCGATGATCGCGATACCTGGATTGCCACCATGCAGCACATCGCGCTGGAAGGGCGTTGTTTTGTGCTCTCGGCCTGTCAGCATCTGCGCCGTTCAGATTTTCCGTCGGAGCGCATGAGCAATCGCTTGCCGCAGGCCAGCGACACCGTGCTGATGCGCGGCGGCAG
>CAIYMN010000036.1 GCA_903927295.1 uncultured beta proteobacterium
CGCCCTGCTTGTTCATGCTTTGCACAAAGCACTCGCGCGCCATCAAAAAGCCGCCGGTCAGGTTGGTGTTGATGACCGCCTCCCAGCCTTTGGCACTGATCGCCTCCAGCGGCGTCATGTACTGGCCACCTGCGTTGTTCACCAGACCATCAATGTGCCCATGACGCTCGACCACGGCGCTCACGGTTTGCTTGACCACTTCTTCCTGACGGATGTCGCAGACATGGAAACTGGCAGCACCGCCGTCCTGCGTGATCTCGTCCACCACCGTCTGCAGGGTTTCAGCCTTGCGCCCGAGCAACACGGTGTGCGCACCGAGCGCCGCCAGCTCGTGTGCAACGCAGCGCCCGATGCCGGAGCCGCCACCCGTGATCAGCACCACCTTGCCGGCAAACAAGCCGATCGCAAATACAGAACCGTAAGCCATCAGGACTCCTTCAAAAACAAGGCCATGGCGGCATCGGTCAACTGATCGACCGAGGCGCCCTTCTTTCTGTCAAACCACTGCACAGACCAGTTCAGCGCGCCCAGCATCAAGAGCCGTGAGAGTTTCACTGGCGCACTTAAATGGCCACTTGCATGCAAGGCCTCCAGTACCGGTGTCCAGGCCGCCTCGTAGTCGACCTGCAGTTTGCCTAGCGACTTGCGCTGCTCTGAATTCAGGGACCGGTGTTCGTAGAGCATCACTGGGACAAAGTCATTGCCGGGCCCGAGCAGGGTATCAAAGTGGGCGCGGATCAACCTTCTGATTTGAAGCAGCGGTGTGCCGGAGCCACCGTCCTCCTGCAAGGCGTGGGTCTGTCGCGCAATGGCCCGGTGCATTCCCTCTTCCATGACTGCACAAAGCAGGGCATCCTTGCTTTTGAAATGATAAAAGGGCGAGCCACTGTGCATGCCCACGGCAGCGGCAATGTCACGCGTGCTGGTGGCGTCAAAGCCCTGCACCCGAAACAGGCGGGCCGCGGCGGCGAGCAGCGCCTGGCGGCGATTGCCATCGTCGCGTTCGTCTTCGGTTTTGCGCGGGCGGCCGCGGGCTCGCTTCAAGGGATGCGGAATTGACAAGGCAGTTGCAATCATGGCCTCGCAGCATACCCAAATTCACTATTTTTGGCAAGCAATTGCTTTGTATAAATACCGAGGACCAGGCCATGACCTAACGGTCAGGTTTTCGTCGATAGCGCCATGGAATTTCGGACTAATCTCCAACCTCAGAGCGACATTGACGGGCGTCTCGCCATCGACTCTCTCCAGCGTTGCAGGTTCGGATGCTGTTCGCCTGGCTTGACCCTGACGATGCGTGCAAAGTCAACTGCGACCACTGCAGTGATGTCGGCAACGCTCAATCGGTCGGTGGCGATGAAGTCCCTGCCCGCAAGTCGGTCGTTCAGCGTGACAAAGAACTGCTGCAGCCTTGTTACGCCACGTTGCGCCAGTTCGGGAATCTGCTGGTAGTCCACCGGACCAGGAAGCGCCCGGTTCGCCATAGCCGGGGCGCTGTTGCGCAGCGCTTCGGCGACGGCCAGCAACCCTTCGAACTCGGCGCGCCAGTTCCAACTGGCGATTTCCGCCTTTTCGATCGGTGTGATGCCCAGGAGTGGCGGCTCCGGGTGGCGTGCCTCCAGGTAGGCAGTGATCGCAGCGTTGTCGGCCAGCACTGCACCCTCTTGCGTGCGCAGTGCGGGTACTGTGCACTGCGGATTGATCTTTCGGTAGGCGTCGCTCAGTTGCTCGGAGTTCCTCAGGTCTACCTGTACCGTCTCGTGGGCAACACCTTTTTCGGCCAGAAAAATCCGTGCACGGCGCGGGCTCGGAGCAGTGGCGCAGTCGTACAGCGTGATCATGATTTAACCAACTTGTCCTGCGTACTGGTTTCGAAGTCGCTGGCATCATGGCGTTCGTGCAATTGACTGCTCGGTTCGCCCACGACGCGGTTGACCATGCGACCGCGCTGAACAGCCGGCCGTTGGGCAATCTGGTTCGTCCAGCGCAAGACATTGGTATACGCCTGAACCTGCAGAAATTCACCCGCTTCGTAGAGCTGGCCCTTGACCAGCGTACCGTACCAAGGCCAGACAGCGATGTCGGCAATGGTGTACTCGTCTCCTGCCAAATACGGGCTCTGGGCAAGACGACGGTCAAGCACGTCAAGCTGACGCTTGACCTCCATTGCATACCGATCAATCGCGTATTCGATCTTGATTGGCGCATAGGCATAGAAATGGCCGAACCCTCCGCCAAGGAAAGGCGCACTGCCCATTTGCCAGAACAACCACGACAGGCATTCGGCGCGCTCGGCGCCACTGGCAGGAAGAAAGGCACCGAACTTCTCGGCCAGGTAGATCAGGATCGCGCCTGACTCAAACACCCTTGTCGGTGCCGGTCCGCTGCGATCCAGCAACGCCGGAATCTTGGAGTTGGGATTGACCGAAACGAAGCCACTGCCAAACTGCTGTCCCTCGTTGATCCGGATCAGCCAGGCGTCGTACTCTGCGCCCATGTGCCCAGCTGCCAGCAACTCTTCGAGCATCACGGTGACCTTGACGCCGTTGGGCGTACCAAGCGAGTAGAGCTGAAGTGGATGGCGTCCCACTGGCAGTTCCTTTTCATGGGTCGGGCCGGCGGTCGGACGATTGATGTTGGCGAATCGGCCGCCGTTTTCCTTGCTGGCAGACCAGATCCTGGGTGGCGTGTAAGAGGATGAGTTGTCCATGAAGAAGGTTGTTTGTGGTGTTTCAGGTTTGCTTGATCAAGTTGCCATTCGCATCGAATGGCGCCAAGGAGCAGGTCGCTTCTGACGGCTCCCGGTGGATCAATCAACGAAGAAATCAGGCAGGAAGTGTTTGGTTCCTGGCGTCACGGAATACTTTTCCAGGTCCGTGATGCCGTGCTCTGCCAGCACCTCATCGTCGATGTAGAAATTGCCGCTGATCGAACTGTCACGGGTCAGTATCAGGTACGCGGCGTCCGACAGAATTTCGGGTTTGCGGCACAAGGCAACGTCAACACCGGGGATCATTTGCATGGCCGCGGTAGCGATGGCGGTGCGTGGCCACAGGCTGTTGACGCCAATGCCGTATTTCTTGAACTCCCCGGCGTGACCGAGCGTGCACATGCTCATGCCGTACTTGGCCATGCTGTACGCCGTATGTCCCTGGAACCAGTGCGTCTTCATGGACAGTGGCGGCGACATGGTCAGCACCTGAGGGTTGCGTCCAGCAGCACCCGACTTCTTCAGCTCCGACAAACTGGCCATGGTGCACAGGTAAGTGCCACGGGCATTGATGCCGTTCATCAGGTCAAAGCGCTTCATCGGCGTGGCTTCCGTATTGGTCAGGCTGATGGCGCTGGCGTTGTTGACCAGAATGTCGATCCCGCCAAAGGTCGCTACCGCCTTGGCGACGGCGGCAAAGACCGCCTCGTCATCGCGTATATCCACCGCCAGCGGCAATGCCGTGCCACCCGCAGCCTCCACCTCACTGGCCGCGCTGTAAATGGTGCCCGCCAGTTTGGGATTCGGATCCGTGGTCTTGGCGACGATGACGATATTGGCACCGTCCGCCGCTGCACGTTTGGCAATGGCCAGACCGAT
The DNA here is from genome assembly GCA_903927295.1 of uncultured beta proteobacterium. Classification (GTDB taxonomy): domain Bacteria; phylum Pseudomonadota; class Gammaproteobacteria; order Burkholderiales; family Burkholderiaceae_C; genus Rhodoferax. The sequence goes on from CAIYMN010000036.1 coordinate 3,590, forward strand.
GCCGCGGGAGGCGCCCGTGATGAAAAGGGTTTTGCCCTTCAGTGTGTTGTTGGGCTGTGCTGTGTTCATATGCTGCTGTCCTTCAATCAAAGTGGCCGTTGCCGCACAGCGTCGATGCCCAGCACGCTGGCGTCTTGTGCGCCATGCCCGGCGGCGATCAGCTGGTCCATCCGCTGTGCTACCAGGGGCAGTACCGCCATCGGGCGATCGCCCGCGGTCTCCAGCATCAGTCGCACGTCCTTGCGTGCCATCGTCAGTTCGAAGGTCGGCGCGAAATTGCCTTTGGCCATATTGGCGCCACGTATCGCAATGGTTGAATTCAAGTCGATCAGACCAAACAGCTTGACGGCTTCCTCGCCGCTGACCTCGCTCGCCTGCGCCATCGTGAGCACGTCGGCCATCAGCGCTGATATGCCAATGATCATGGCGTTGCCGAACAGCTTCTTCACGGCGGCCAGATCGGTGCGCTCCCCGAAATACTCCAGGCGTGCCGTCATTCGGGCCAGATCCGCCTTGACGCTGTCAAACAGCGCTTGTGGCCCGGCCACCATCATCGAACCCTTCGCCGTGCGTGCAGCGGCCGGCCCCATGAAGACCGGGCAGTGCAGGTACTTCACGCCCTGTGCGGCAAGTCGCGCGGCGCGGGCCGCCGTCAAGGCCGGCAGCGTCGTCGTGTGATCGATGATGACGGCGTCAGGCGCAAGGCCGGCATGCGCAGCGGCCAGAACTTCATCGACGACGGCGTCATCCTTAAGTATGAGGTGAATGCGCGCAGCACCGCGGACCGCCTGGGCCGGTGTTGCTGCAGCAATGACGCCGAATTGCCTGAGCGCAAGGACTTTGTCCGGTGAGCGATTCCACGCAGTAACCGTATCGCCGCGCCCTGCCGCTGCCTCCGCGAAAGCGGCGCCGAGCAGGCCGGTACCAAGAAATGCAATGTTTGACATGGGTGTGATCTCTCGATTCTTTGTGTGCTTGAAAAAGTATTCAGGCTTTTGAAAAATCCGGCTTGTGCTTTTCCAGGAAAGCGGTGAAGGCTTCCCGCGCAGCCGGCTCCGTGAGGAGGCGCGCGAAGCTGACACCCTCCTCCTGCAGACGCTCGGCAACGATGGGGGCATGGCTCTTCTTCATCAGACGCTTGGTCTCGATCAGGGACAGCAATGGCTTGGCTGCCAGCTTGTGCGCCTGTCGCTGCGCCAGCGCCGAGGCTTCACTCGGTGGCACGATGCGACTGACGAGCCCCATCTCCAGTGCGGTTTCAGCGAGGAAAGGTTCGCCCAGAAGCAATGCCTCAGCAGCGCGCCCATAACCCATGAGTTGCGGCGCCAGATAGCTTGAGGCCGCCTCCGGACACAAACCAAGATTGACGAATGGCATCGAGAAGGCGGCATTGTCCCCAGCGTAAACCAGGTCACAGTGAAACAGCATTGTTGTCCCAATACCCACGGCGGGACCGCAAACAGCGGCGACCAGAGGTTTGGAAAAGATGCTGATGGCATGCAGGAACTGGAACGCAGGGGACTCCTGCCCACTGGCCAATCGGTTCAGAAAATCGCCGATGTCGTTGCCGGCACAAAAGACGGTTTCATGGCCCTGCAACACGACGGCCCGCAGGCAAGCGTCGGCGTCGGCCTGCGCCAGTGCATCGGCCATGCCGGCGTACATGGCGCGTGTCAGGGAGTTCTTTTTGTCGAGTCGGTTCAGGGTAATGGTCAGGACACCGTCGGAACTATCTATAAGTAATTCATTCATGCTTTGTCTCGGTCAAGCGGTCAGTGCTTCGCGCACAAAGTCGAGTCTGTCCTGACCCCAGAACATCTGATCTCCAACAAAAAAAGTGGGGGCGCCAAAGATACCGCGTGCCACGGCAAGCTCGGTCTCGCTCTTGAGTTTGTCCTTGACAGCCTGCTCGCTGGCCAGTGCCAGCAAGGCCGGCGCGTCAAAGCCGGCGGCCTGCAACGCGGCGGCTACCGTTGCCGGGTCGTTCATGTTCCGGGCTTCGACCCAGATCGCGCGGAACACGGTGCCGCAATACTCCATGAAGCGTGGATCATTGCGCAGTTGCAAGCCAACGGCAATGCGCATCAGGGTGATGGTGTTGATGGGGAAGTACGGATTGATCTTCAGTGGCACACCGTAGCGTTTGGCAAAGCGGGCAAAGTCGCTAAAGATGTATTTGCCCTTGGCCGGCACGCTGGCCGGCGAGTGATTGCCCGTGGCGACAAATACGCCGCCGAGCAACATCGGACGCCAGACCACCGCAGCGCCGGTCTGCGTCGCCAGCGTCGACAACTGGGTCGAAGCGAGGTAGGCAGCGGGGCTGCCGAAGTCAAAGTAGTACTCAACGGTCTTGCTCATTTTTTTCTCCATTCATCAACATCCTGTCAGAACTTTTCAAGCCAGGGGCGCAGATCCAGCTCATGCGTCCAGGCGTCGCGCGGCTGGCAATGCAGCATCCAGTATTGGTCGGCAATGTGCTCCGGGTTCACGATGCCGTCCTGCGCCTTCTGGGCATAGCGATCCGGAAAATTATCGCGGATGAAAGCGGTGTCGATGGCGCCATCGATCACCACGTGCGCCACGTGCACACCCAGCGGTCCGAGCTCACGTGCCATGCTTTGCGCCAGCGCACGCAGCGCATGCTTGGCACCAGCAAATGCGGCAAAATTGGCGCTGCCACGCAGCGATGCGGTAGCACCTGTGAAGAGGATGGTTTGCGCTCGCGCAGGACCGGCGCGAGCGACCATCCGATTGGCAACTTCGCGGCCATTGAGAAAACCGCCGAAGCAGGCCATCTCCCAAATCTTGAAATACTTGCGCGCCGTCTCCTGAAGAATACTGCTGGGTGCGTTGGCGCCGATGTTGAATACCATCACCTCGATCGGCCCGATGGTCGATTCGATTTGCTCCACCAGGGCCACCACCTCTTCTTCCTTGCGGGCATCGCTGGCAAAGCCATGTGCGGTGCCACCCTCGGCGCGAATGGCATCGAGCAGCGGCTGCAGCTTGTCCAGGCTGCGCCGGGTCACGCAGGCGGTGAAGCCTTCACGCGCAAATCGCCGGGCGATGGCGCCGCCCGTGGCATCGCCCGCACCGATGACGAGGGCTACTTTGTTCATCGGTACAACGCCGGGCCGCCCCAATCTGGACTGCGCCCCCTCGGGGGGCAGCGACGACACGTCAGTGCGGGAGCGTGGGGGCATGGTTCACTCTTTGTAATAGACGATCTGGCTCGTCGTTGCCAGCAGCAGGCCGGCTTCGCTCCACAACTGCGAAGTCTGATCGAAAAAGCCATTGCGAAATGTCTGTGCCCGCGCCTGACCAAGCAGGTGACCCGTGCCCGACTCCCTCAACTGAGTGCTATCGGCATGAAAATAGACAGTCATCGACACGGTACCAGCGGGAACGCGCAAAGCGCGGCGCAGATACACGCGTGGGTAGAAGATGTCGGCCATGGCAGAGAGCGAGCAGAAGTCGAGCACGCGCGGGGGGACGTCACGCATCCAGAGCTGCGACAGGCTGCCCTCACCACGCCCGTCCCAGTCGGTCGGAAACACCCCTTCGACAAAGCGCATGTCGTAGCGATGGACCCACTCAACGCCCGTCATCGGCTTTGCCTCCGTCAGACCGGCCGGGCGCGTCACGCCTGGCATCACTGTGTCTTCGCTGCCCCAGGTCGGACGTCGCACCGCCGTCAGCGCCGTGGCCGTCAGCATCACCTCGTGCACACCCGACGCGTTGGGCTGCGTCATTTCGATCGTCCAATGCTGGGTAGAGCGATTTGTGCGTTGCGCCGTGGCTTTGATTCTGAAGGCACCGGCGAGCAAGGCGCCTGCATAGTTCACCGTCAGGGAAACCGGCTCGCCCAGCAGCGCCGGATGCTGCAACACAGCGTTCAGGGCGGTGGCGGCAGTGACACCGCCGAACGGCCCGACCATGTTCCAGTAGGCCTCGGACGTACTGCCCTGATAGACGTCTGGTTCCAGCGGAGTGAGCTGCAGTGCGAGGTCAAACGGATGCTTGTTCATCGCCACAGTATGCCCGCGACGCCATTTTGCTGCAGTCCGGTGCGTGACGCGCCCTTTAGACGCGCTCAAAAATTCCCGCTGCACCTTGCCCCATGCCAACGCACATGGACACCATGCCGTAGCGCAGTTTGTTGCGGTGCAGGGCGTGGATGGCGGTAGCGGAACGGATGGCGCCCGTGGCACCGAGCGGATGACCCAAGGCGATGGCACCGCCCATCGGATTCACCTTGGCCGGGTCCAGACCGAGCGTGTTGATGACGGCCAGCGATTGCGCTGCGAAGGCTTCGTTGAGTTCAATCCAGTCAATGTCGTCCTGCTTCAGGCCGGCGTAGCGTAGCGCCGCCGGAATCGCCTCGATCGGACCAATGCCCATGATGTGCGGCGGCACACCCTTGGCGGCAAAGCTGACGAAGCGAGCCAGCGGCTTCAAGCCAAATCGTTTGACTGCCGCTTCGCTGGCCAGAATCAGTGCGCCGGCGCCGTCCGAGGTTTGCGAACTGTTGCCCGCTGTGACTGAACCCCGCGCCGCAAACACCGTCTTGAGTTTGGCCAGACCTTCAAGCGTTGTGTCGGAGCGTGCGCCTTCGTCCAGACTGACTGTGCGGCGGGTCTCGATGACGCTCCCGCTTTGCAGGTCGGGCGAGCGGTCAATCACCTCAACCGGTGTGATTTCATTGCTGAACTGACCTGCCGCCATGGCCGCCAGCGCGCGCTGGTGTGAAGCGACGGCAAACTCGTCCTGGGCTTGACGGCTGACTTTCCACTGTGTTGCAACCTTTTCAGCGGTCAGTCCCATGCCGTAGGCAATGCCGATGTTCTCGTCGTTGTTGAACATCGCCGGCGACAGCGAGGGCGCATTGCCCATCATGGGTACCATGCTCATGCTCTCGACACCGGCGGCCATCATCACGTCGGCCTCACCGACACGAATGCGGTCAGCCGCCATTTGCACCGCAGACAGGCCGGAAGCGCAAAAACGGTTCACCGTGATACCGCCTACACTGGTCGGCAGACCCGCCAGCACGGCGCCGATGCGCGCAATGTTGAGCCCCTGCTGGCCCTCGGGAATGGCACAACCACAGATCAGGTCTTCAATGGCTTTCGGGTCCAGCCCCGGCACCTGCGCCAGCGCTGCCTGCAGGACGTTGACGAGCAAGGCATCGGGCCGCGTGTTGCGGAAATAGCCACGGTGCGAACGGCCAATCGGCGTACGGGTGGCGGCAACGATATAGGCTTCTTGAATTTGTTTCATGGGAACTACTCTCAATCAGTTGGGGACAGAGCAAAATTGCTGCGCAATTCTTGGTCTGTCCCACAAAGTTATTAATTTCTCACTGGCTTACCGGTGGACATCATTCCCATGATGCGTTCCTGGGTCTTGGGGTGCGTCAGCAAAGAGCAGAATGCCTTGCGCTCCAGCGCCATCACGTACTCTTCTGTCACCAGACTGCCGGCGTCGACGTCACCGCCGCACACCACTTCGGCAATCAGCCCGGCAATGTGAAAATCGTGCGCGCTGACAAATCCGCCATCACGCATGTTCACCAACGACCCCTTGATCGTGGCAACGCCGCTTCGTCCGGCGACGGCGAACAGGCGCTTGTGCGGCGCCCGGTAACCGGACTTGAACATGGCCTTGGCCTCATTGATCGCGACAAACAGCAATTCATCCTTGTGCGCCACGATCACGTCGCTATCGAGCACATAACCGAGTTTGCGTGACTCCAGTGCGCTGGTCCCGACTTTGGCCATGGCTGCTGAAGTAAAGCCTTCGGTCAGGAAGGGGAGCAAGTCCTTGCCGGTAGAGGCGGCCGCATTCTCGGCGGCGCGCCGCGCGATGTAAGTCAGCCCGCCAGCCCCGGGTACCAGACCGACACCGACTTCGACCAGGCCAATATAACTTTCCATGGCGACAACGCGCTTGGCCGAATAGACCGCCAGTTCGCAGCCTCCACCCAATGCCAGACCGCGCACCGCCGACACCACGGGCACGTTGGCGTAACGCAGGCGGAGCATGGCTTGCTGCATCTCGGCCTCGGCGCCGTCGATCGCGGCAGCGCCACCGATCATGAAGGCCGGCAGCATCGCTTGCAGATCGGCACCAGCCGAGAACATTTCGTCGCTCGACCAGACCACCAATCCCTGGTAGCCGGCCTCGGCCAGCTCAATGCCTTGCAGCAAGCCTTCAACCACGCCCGGGCTGATGGCGTGCATCTTGGTCTTGATGCTGGCAATCAGCACTTCATCGTCGAGCGTCCACAAACGGATGGCTTCATCCTCATGCAAGGTCTTGCCGGTGGTCTGCGCCGAGGGCGCGTTGGCGCCCAGCACGCTTTCCGGGAAGTGTTGGCGCGCATAGACCGGCAGGCTGCGTGGCGGCACAAATTGTCTGGTCGATGGGTTCCAGGAACCTTTCGGCGTGTGCACGCCGCCAGCGTCAGCCACTGGCCCTTGGAAGACCCAATCCGGCAGCGGCGCCTTGCACAAGGCCTTGCCGGCGTCGATGTCTTCCTTGACCATGTTGGCCACCATCAGCCAGCCGGCTTCCTGCCACAACTCGAACGGGCCTTGCTTCATACCAAAGCCCCAGCGCATGCAATAGTCCACATCGCGCGCGTTGTCGGCAATCGATGCCAGATGCACTGCGCAGTAATGAAAACTGTTGCGCAGAATAGCCCACAGGAATTGCCCCTGCGCACCCTCGCTATTGCGCAGCAGTTGCAGGCGCTGTGCCGCAGGTTTTTTCAGCATGCGGGCGTAGACTTCATCGGCCTTCTGGCCGGCAGGGACGTACTCGCCTGACTCCAGTTCGAAGCGCATTACGTCGCGCCCGACCTTCTTGAAAAAGCCCGCCTTGGTCTTTTGCCCAAGGTTGCCCATTTCGAGCAAGGTCTTGAGCACTTCAGGGGTGGCAAAGCTCTCATAAAAAGGATCAACCTCGAGACTGAGCGTGTCCTGCAGGGTCTTGATGACATGGGCCATGGTGTCCAGCCCCACCACATCGGCAGTGCGGAAAGTGCCGGAACTGGCGCGACCAAGCTTCTTGCCGGTGAGGTCGTCCACCACGTCATAGCTGAGGCCAAAATTGGCCACTTCCTTCATGGTGGCGAGCATGCCGGCAATGCCAACGCGGTTGGCAATGAAATTGGGCGAGTCCTTGGCACGCACCACGCCTTTGCCCAGAACGCTGGTAACAAAGGTTTCCAGATCGTCCAGAATTTTCGGCTCGGTGGTCGGCGTGTTGATCAATTCCACCAGCATCATGTAACGTGGCGGATTGAAGAAATGGATGCCACAAAAACGTGGCTTGATTTCCTGCGGCAGGGCTTCACTCAGTTGCGTGATCGACAAGCCGGAGGTATTGGATGCAACGATGGCGTGCGGCGCCAGAAAGGGGGCAATTTTCCTGTACAGGTCGAGTTTCCAGTCCATGCGTTCGGCAATCGCTTCGATCACCAGATCGCAGTCCTTGAGCAGTTCCAGATCCTCGTCATAGTTGGCCTGTCCGATCAGGGCAGCGTCGGCCGTGACCCCCAACGGCGAGGGCTTGAGTTTTTTCAAACCCTCGACGGCCTTGCTGACGATGCTGTTTTTTGGTCCCTCCTTGGCGCTCAGGTCAAACAGGATGACCGGCACCTTGACGTTGACCAGGTGCGCTGCAATCTGCGCGCCCATCACCCCGGCACCCAGTACAGCAACTTTACGGACTTGGAATCGACTCACAAAATACTCCTAAGCTGTTTTTCTCACACCGCCGCGGTCAAGGCCGGGACCGGTGTCACTCAACGCGATGCCAGACCTGGGTGCGGTAAATAAACCCGATGTACCCCCGCATCTCAAGGGTCTTGCCGCCATCAACTGGCTTCAATCTGGTCTTGTAGGTCTTGCCATTGTTCGGATCCAGAATCTCGCCACCGATCCACAATCCCTTGTCGTCTGCATCCTGACGGACGTTGCGGATGATGGTCATGCCCAGAACCGGCTTGTCCTTGCGCTCGTCGCTGCACTGATCGCATTTGGAATCCTGCTTGGCCGCGTCAAAGATCTTCTCGACCACGCCCGACAGCACGCCGCCCTTGTCCGTGATTCGCACCAGCGACTTTTCGGTCTTGCCATCATCATCGATGGTTTTCCAAAGGCCGACCGGTGTCATCTGCGCCATGGCCGAGGCCGACAGGATGCTGATTGCAAGTGCAATGATGAAACGAAACATGGTGATCTCCTCTTTGTAGTTGAACGAACGAAAAAAACGCTTTACGCAAATGCCGCGTCGGTATCCATCAGCACCCTGCTGCCAGCCCTTGCGGTACGCATCAATGTAGCCGTTTCCGGGAACAATTTGGCGAAATAGAAGCGGGCTGTCTGCAGCTTTGCCAGATAGAACTGATCGGTATTGCCGGAGGCAATCTGGCGCAGGGCCACTTGTGCCATGCGTGCCCAGAAGTAGCCAAAGACCAGGTGCCCGGCAACGCGCAGGTAATCCACCGCAGCGGCTCCGACTTCGTCGGGATTCTGGAAACCCTTGAAACCGATCTCGGTCGTGAACTTGGTCATCTGCTCGCCCAGCACGGCGATCGGCGTGATGAATTCAGCCATTTTTTCATTGACGCCTTCTTCCTCAACCAGTTTGGCGACCAACTTGCCAAACTTTCGCAGGGTGGCGCCGTTGTTGCCCAGAATCTTGCGCCCCAGCAAATCGAGCGACTGGACAGTGTTGGTGCCTTCGTAAATCATGTTGATGCGGGCATCGCGTACGAACTGCTCCATACCCCATTCCTTGATGAAGCCGTGACCCCCAAAGACCTGCAGGCAAGCCGAAGTCGCGGTCCAGCCGTTATCGGTGAGGAAAGCCTTGACGATAGGCGTCAGCATGGCCAGCAGTTCGCCAGAATCCTTCCGTACCTTTTCATCCGGGTGGTTGTGCTCTTTTTCGAGCAACATCGAGCTGAAGCACATCAGGGCGCGCCCACCCTCGGCGTAGGCCTTGGCGGTGAGCAGCATCTTGCGCACATCGGGATGGACGATGATGGGGTCGGCCGGTTTATCCTTGGCCTTGGGACCGGTCAGGGAGCGCATCTGGATGCGGTCCTTGGCATAGGCCAGCGCATTCTGGTAAGCCACTTCGGTCAAGCCGAGCGACTGGTTGCCAACACCCAGGCGCGCCGCGTTCATCATCACAAACATGCCGTTCATGCCCTTGTTGGGTTGCCCGACCAGGGTGCCGACAGCGCCATCAAGAACCATCTGCGCAGTAGCGTTGCCATGGATGCCCATCTTGTGCTCCAGGCCGCCGCAGTAAATGCCGTTGCGCGCGCCCAGGGAGCCGTCCTTGTTGACCAGGAACTTGGGCACGATGAACAAACTGACACCTTTGATGCCGGGCGGCGCATCGGGCACGCGGGCCAGCACCAGATGGATGATGTTGGCTGTCATGTCCTGCTCACCGGCGCTGATGAAGATCTTGTTGCCGGTGAGTTTGTAGCTGCCATCGGCTTGCGGCTCAGCCTTGGTGCGCATCAGGCCCAGATCGGTGCCGCAGTGTGCTTCCGTAAGACACATGGTGCCGGTCCACTCGCCGCTAGTCATCTTGTGCAAATACGTCTGCTTTTGCTCTTCGGTGCCGTGGGTGAGCAGGGACGCGTAAGCGCCGTGGGTCAGGCCCGGGTACATGGTCCATGCCTGGTTGGCGCTGTTGAGCATCTCATAAAAGCACTGGTTGACGACCAGCGGCAGCCCCTGGCCACCAAATTCGGGCTCGCAGGCCAATGCAGCCCAACCGGCCTCAATGTACTGGGCATAAGCCTCTTTGAAGCCCTTTGGCGTCGTCACGGCGTGCGTGGCCTGGTCGATCGAACAACCCTCGGTATCACCGCTGACATTAAGCGGGAAGACAACCTCGGCGGCAAATTTTCCGCCCTCTTCGAGCACCGCATTGATGGTATCGGCATCGACGTCTGCATGTTTGGGGATCTGCTTGAAATCGTCGATCACATTGAGCACTTCGTGCATCACAAATTGCATGTCGCGCAGGGGCGGGGTATAGGAAGGCATGCTGATTACTCCTTTGAACTGAAATTCGATTGCGTGGAAAGGGTCGGCACGCATGCGTTGGCTTTGCCATAGCGTGCCAGAATGTTTTCGAAGCCCTGGTTGGCATGCTTTATTGAGCGCGGATGCTTCAGAAAGCGCGCTTCATAGTGCAAGGCCAGGATCAGTCCGTGAATTTCAAAGGCCATCTGTTCTTCGTCCGCATCGGCATGGAGTTGCCCCTCTTCCTTGGCCTGCACCACGGCGCGGTACATGGCAGCAAGCCAGGTCTTGACGGAACTGGCCAGAGCTTCCCGAACCGGCCCCGGTCGATCATCAAATTCGACTGCACCGCTGATGAAGATGCAACCAGACTGGAGTTCGATGGTGACGCGCTTCATCCAGTTGGCAAACAGGGCGCGCACGCGAGGCAAGCCGCGCGCCTCGTCCATGGCGGGAAAGAAGACCTCATCGGAAAAACGTGCGTAGTACTCCCGAATAACAGATATTTGCAGTTCCTCACGCGATCCAAAATGGGCAAAGACGCCCGACTTGCTCATCTGTGTGACTTCGGCCAAAGCACCGATGCTCAAGCCTTCCAGCCCAATTTGAGCGGCCAGCCCAAGTGCGGCATCGACAATGGCCTGCTTGGTTTGTTGCCCTTTTTGCATGACGCGCCCGGCCCCGGAGGCGCTACGGCCCTTGCTTGGCGCGGCTCTGAGCCCAATTTTTGAAATATTCATGCTGTTGAACAAAAACGAACGATCGTTCTATTTTGCAACAGTTTCGTGAAATCAGAACGACTGAACGCAGGATCTAGAGGTGATTTTCTAAGGACAGCGGGGGTTTACCCGCACGGAACGGTCATCACGACCGCCTGGCTCAGAGCATCAGCGCCAGGCTGGCCTCCAGGTGCTCCGAAGGTCGCCGCTTGAAGCCCGATCTCGCAAAACGTTGCAAGCGCCCAACCACGAACGCGCTCAATACCGCCGCTCGGACCTGGGTATCGACGCTCGGTGTGGCCGAGCCGCTGACGTCGGCAACGCCGCGCAGGCTCTGTTTGAGGGCGGATTCGATCTTGTCAAAAAACTGGTTCATGCGCTGCTGCAAACGTTCGTTCTCAAATACCAGTGCATCGCCGACCATGACACGGGTCATGCCCGGGTTCTTCTCGGCAAACTGAATCAACATGACGATGATCTTGGCCGCCTGACGAGACCCGCTCTGAGGATCCGGCGTCAGGTCTTGCAAGGCCGACGCACTCTCCCGCTCAACAATCTGGTTAACCAACGAGAACACCGCGTGCTCGATAAAGTCGATCAGGCCCTCGAACATCTGCGCCTTGCTGGCAAAGTGGCGATACAGTGCAGCCTCGCTCACCTCCAGGCGTGCAGCCAGGGCAGCCGTTGTAATGCGCTCTGAGCCCGGGTGCTCCAGCATGGTTGCCAGCGTCTGCAAGATTTGCACTCGACGTTCGCCCGGGCGAGGTCGCTTGCGAATCACAGCGGCCTCCTGTTTTACCGAGGTGGCCTCAAGAGGGCTTGCTGCAGAGGATTCAAGGTCAGACATGGTACTCAAGGCGGGATGATAAATTCATTCTCGCACAGGAGAGCCAAGGGTTTTCGCGGGGGCAGCGCTAATGGGAACGGATCATCGTGCCAAAAGCTTGATCGGTCAGAATCTCAAGCAGTAGAACATGCGGCACCCGACCATCGATGATGTGCACCGAGTTCACGCCACTCTTGGCGGCGTCCAGTGCTCCGCTGATTTTGGGAAGCATGCCGCCGCTGATAGTGCCATCAAGAAACAGGTCATCGATCTGCCGTGCGCTGAGATTGGTCAGCAAACTTCCGTCTTTGTCCAGGACGCCGCTGATGTTGGTCAACATGATCAATTTCTCGGCTTTCAGGACAGTGGCCAGTTTGGCTGCAACCACATCAGCGTTGATGTTGTAACTCTCGTTGTCTTCACCAAACCCGATCGGACTGATCACAGGAATAAACGCATCATCCTGCAGGGCCTTGACGACACTTGGATCGATGCTCACGATGTCGCCCACCTGGCCCACATCGTGTTCCTTGCTGGGATCGTGGTTGTCTACCATTTTGAGTTTCTGGGCGCGAATCATCCCGCCATCACGCCCGGTCAGGCCTACCGCCTTGCCGCCGGCCTGATTGATCAGTCCAACAATGTCCTGTTGCACCTCGCCGGCCAAAACCCATTCGACCACTTCCATCGTTTCAGCGTCGGTAACACGCATACCCTGAATGAACTCGCCCTTTTTCCCAAGGCGCTTGAGGGCTGTCTCAATCTGTGGGCCGCCACCATGCACCACCACGGGATTGATGCCCACCAGTTTGAGCAGAACGACGTCTTCGGCAAAGTCTGCCTGCAAGACGGGGTCGGTCATGGCGTTGCCGCCATACTTGATAACCATGGTCTTGCCATGGAACTTGCGAATATAGGGCAGTGCCTGCGCCAGTATTTCGGCCTTGTCGCGCGGGGGAATGTTGCTGACGTCAGTCATTGCCGTCCTCAACTCCGGACAGCAAAGTCGTCCTTCGTCTTTCCTTGTGCGATCAATGCAGCCAGCCAGCGAGGTGTCAAGCCGCGGCCACTCCAGGTTTCGCCATTAGGTCCACGATATTTCGCAGCAACGACGGATGCGCTCTTCGCTTTCTTGATCGCTTTGCCTGGCGCGCCCTTACCCACTTTCGAAACTTTGGACTTGCCTTTGGTCGTGCGTACTTTTCCGACCTGCAAGTCTTTCAAGGTAATACCGAAGGCCTGCATCTTGGCGAGAATGTCCTGCACTGTCGCAGCAAATTCCCGTGTTTTGATTTCTGCTGCCTGTTTTTGCAGTTTATCTATCTGATTCTGAATTTCAATCAGGTTACTCATGTGCCACACCAATTCCTGTTAATAAGATACTCCCCGATTGCCCGGTATTCAGCAGGTCCTGCTTTTTTGGCTTAGTGGGCCACATTATCACGCATTATGACCTTGCGCATCGTCAGGAAAATAATATGAATATCAAACCAGAACGATCTGTTCTTGAAGTATTCAACATCCAGAGCTACCTTTTCCACGATCGGCAGTTCATCACGGCCGTTTATCTGGGCCCAGCCGGTCAATCCGGGTAACAGCACATCAATGCCTTTCTGGGTGCGCAGCTCAATCAAGTCATATTGATTGAACAAAGCTGGCCGTGGCCCGACGAAACTCATATCTCCGCGGATGATGCTCCACAACTGTGGCAATTCATCCAGACTGCTCTTGCGCAAAAAGCTGCCAACTGGCGTGATGCAGGCATGAGGTTTATCGAGTAAGTGAGTCGCCACTACTGGCGTACCGAACCGCATGCTGCGAAATTTGGGCATGCTGAATATTCTATTGTTACGTCCGACTCGATCCGACCAGTACAGGATCGGACCTCTGGATGTGAGCCCGACCGCCAGTGCCAGCAGAGTCAGTGGCAACAGCAGCAGCGAGACGGCCAACAGCGCTAACAGCAGATCGAAAATGCGCTTCATGGTTTCCTCATCCGACCGTCGTCACCATGGGTTTGAAGGAACTTCAGTTTCCAATATACTGGTGACAGGAAGTATCTCACGATACTTCTGACATGCCAAATCAAATACCTGAAATCACGATGACTTTGACGCTGCGCATGATGTGTCACGCTCGCCGCTGTACATATTTCAACCTGATATCCCAGCAGTCTCAGCCTGGCACAAATGTCCACATCTTCGTAATATAAGAAATAGTGCTCGTCAAAACCGGCTAGTTGATTGAACACCCTGCTGGGAAACAGCATGAACATGCCTCCAATCCAATCCGGATAGACTGCATCGCAGTCAAGCAGATAGTCTTGCTGCCAGCCCAGACCAAGGAGTTTGCCCAGCAACTTCAGCGGACTTGGAAATCGACGCGCGGTTACCTCCAAATTACCGCCTTTGCCCTCGACCAGTGGCGCCACTGCGCCAACTGAAATATCTTCCAGACAGGCAAGCAGATTCCCGAAGGGCTCAGAACTGAATCGAATATCCGGATTGATGACACAAAAATAGCGGCCACTGGCGTGAGTAAACGCCTGGTTGTGGTTGGCAGCAAAACCCTTGGGACGGGCGTTGCGGAGCACGATGATGGGGTAGGAGTATGTGCCCGGATCCAATGTCAGTGACTCGTCCAGATTGAGTGTCAGGATCACTTCGATTTGAACTGGTCGACAATGGCTTTCCAGCCCATTGAGCAGGTGCACCACCAGTCCCATCTGGGCGTGACTGACAACGGATATCGAGACATCCGCACTTGGTAGCTCAGGGCTTTCTGTCACTGACTCAAGGTCAGGAGGCACAGTCATGGTTTGTCCACTCCCGCAACTGCTCTACGCAGACCTTCCTCCATTGAAACCTGGGGTTCCCAAGCAAGGAGTCGACGTGCCTTCGAGATGTCCACGCGCAAGCTGCCACAGACGCGCTGTATGGCGTCACCTTTGCCAAGTGCTCTGCCAACGACCTGCAAGACGGACACCGGCACCGGCACCAGACGAGCCGGGACGCCAAAAGCCCGCGCCAGCCCACGGACCAGGTCGGGGCTGGATACATCCTGACCGTCACTTACAAGCAAGGTCGTGTTCGCCGCCTGTGGGTGGTCGATGCAAGTGGCAATGAAACTGACCAGGTTGTCCATCGCGACCATGCTTCGCAGGTTGTGCACGCAAGCCAAAGGCAAAGGCCAGCCCCGCTGCACGGCACGCATCAGAGCGGCGAAATTGGCTCGGACGCCCGGTCCATAGACCAAAGGCGGACGGATGATGACGAGTTCGAGACCAGTCTGCACAGCAAACTGGTGCAGTGCCTCTTCGGCTTTCAACTTGGATTGTGCATATGCATTGTGCGGACGGGGTTGATCGGCCTCGGTGAAAGGTGTCGTGTTATCGGTTTGCACACCATTGACACCTATCGAACTAAGGAAGACAAAGCGCCGCACACCGGCCGCAACGGCCTGACGCGCCAATTCCAGTGTGACGAGCACGTTGACGCGCTCAAACTCGGCTGTTGAATTGGCGGCATCATCATTCAGGACATGCACGCGTGCGGCCGCATGTACCAGTGTGTCGACGCCTGCGAGTGCAGGGGTCCAATGCATTCTGGCCGTCAGATCACCGACCGGGAAATACTGCGCCCCCGGCACACGATGGCATGTCGCCGTGCGCGTCATCGCAATGACTTCACCTGCGTTGTGAGCCGCCAAATGTCTTGTCAGCGCGTGTCCGACAAAGCCGGAAGCACCAGTGATTAAAACCCGCCTTGTCATGCCCCATCTCCAGCAGCAGGTTTGAACACGGCCAAGAGCACGCAGGAAACAAAGAACCAGACCTGATCCAGGCGTTTGCGCCGGCAATGTCGAGCCTGCAAAGCGAGCCACAGATAGCCAAGGCGACCACGGCGCAATCCTCGGTCTATCACCGGCAACGAGGAGGCGCCTACCAAACCCGCGACCAAGAGCGACTGTTCAAAACCATAACCGGACAGGACTTTGCCTGCGCGCAATCGAAACGACTTCCAGCCTGAGTTGACACCGATCTGGTTGTGGGCATGTTGCCGATACTTCATGCTGGACCAGCTATCGATGACCCATCGGTAGTGATGTGTCCGGGCCAATGCGTAGGTCAGCCAGTCGTGGTAATCAATACGCAGCAACTGGTCGTTCGCATCTCCCACCAAGTCCTGAAGTGCCAATGCCAGGTCGCGCCGCAGCACATAGGTGCACCCGGGACCGGCAGACTCAAACAGGAAATCCCACTTCTTTTGCGGCCACGCCTTGTTGACTTGAGTTTCCTTGCCAGAGGGCCAAAATGCCGTGAAGTTGCTCGAATACCCGGCCGCCTCATGCTCCGTCATCACCAGGCAGGCACGCCACAATTTTCCGCGACACCAAATATCATCCTGATCAGCAAAACTCAGATAGTCAAAACCGGTCAAATCCACATCACGCAACAGTCTGTAGAAGTTCGGTGCTGCAGCGCCAAAACGATGCCCTAATGGCAAAAGCGTCAGTCGAGGCTCGGTCCTGGACCACTGCAGCAGTCTGGCCTCGGTACCGTCTGCAGACTGGTCCACGCTGACAAACAACTGCAGATCAACGCCTGTCTGCTCAAGGATCGAATTGATTTGCGCAGTTACAAACTGAGCGCCGTTGTAGGCGGCAAGACAGACGGCAATGCGTGCCCTTGGTTCAGCCACCATGAGCTACCGCCCGCCCCAGACACGCCAAAATACAAGAATACCCAATCGCCGCATGAACTTCAAAACGGAATACACCATCAACAAATACGCACCCGGCAAAGACAAGCTGCCAGTCGCGTGCAACACGCGATAGTTGTCGACGTCAGCCAGTGTCATTTGCCATATATTGGAACTGAGCCCTGCCGCTCCATAGGGTCTTTTGTAGGTCGCCGCCAGATCAACTCCCAGGCGAACGACCTTGCCACCGCCGTAAACCACCTGGAGCCACAACAGTCGGTCTTCCATATGGCGCTTATCAGAACAAAACCTCTGACAGATATCGCGTCGAAGCATGACCGACGGTGTGATGAATCTATTTTCCATAAGCAGTGCCCACTTGTGGATATGCACTGTCAAACCATGAACCAGCACCCACTCGGGTTTGCTGTCATGGGCTGCAAGTATCCTGTGCCCATGCCCAGAAAGAACCACATCAGGATGGTTTTCCATGTAGATCAGTTGAATTTCAATTTTTTCCGGATGCCATGCATCGTCGGCGTCGAGAAACGCAATATACGGTTGCGTCGCCACGGCCCATCCGGCATTACGGGCCGCTGCGGCACCCTGGTTATGCTCAAGCCGCAGCAAGGTGATCCACCCAGGATAAGCACCGGCCAACTCTTTGAGGATCGGCCAAGTCGCATCAGAACTGGCATCATCAACCAGAATCACCTCGAATGGCACTCTGGTCTGTCCAGCAATGGAGGAAACAGCTCGCCTGATCGAGACAGCGCAGTTAAAGCAGGGAACAAGGACCGTGACCGGAACCTTGCCATCAACCAGGTTCATGGGGAAGACATCCGTTCGATGAGTCGGTATTGAAGTAGATTGGGTAATTGCTAACCACGATCTGTCCCCGTGAACAAGGCCTTGGTCCTCTGGAAGAAATTGCTATCTGGTCGAATTCGCAAGCTACTCAATAGCCACAGCTTGATTCTGACGTCCATTGCGGACTTTGTCACATAGCGGGCATTCAATCGATGCCATCTACCGGAAGCGCCGCGGCATTGGGAAGCGATCCGGTAGTACAAGCGAGTCATATGCTCAAGAACCACGGTACGTGCCTCGCCCTGGCTCCTGTCCAGCAGATGCATGAACGCACTGTCGACCATATCCATATTCACCTCTGGCACGCAGGGTTCACGTATCTTCAGGACTTCATCGATGAGGTCACGACGGAGTCGAAGCGAATCAAAAACAAATTCACCATAGCGGCGCCGGATGCGCTGGGTCAACTGTTGTTGACGCGAAGAATCCCGACTGGAAATCTGGCCGGAGTGCTGTCGGTACATCAGCAGCACCTCCGGCACATTGGCCATCCGGCAATTCGATCGCGCCGCCCTCTCCCACAAGTCATAGTCTTCGCACTTTTCCCATTGCCCGTCATACATCAGTTTCTGTGCCAGCGTCGTCTTGATCAAGACCGTCGGATGGGCAAACATGGTCCCGAATATCAATCCCATCTTGATCGCCTGATCGGACTGGGGATGCTGAAGTACACGGCGGTCCTGTGCTCCGAAAAACTTCACCCAACTGCCACAAATTTCGGCATCAGTATCCTCGACCCACTTGAGTTGCCTCGCGAAGCGATGCGGCAACGCGATGTCATCCGAATCCATGCGCGCAATCCACTGGCCGCGCGCCATCCTGATCCCTTCATTCAAGGTCTCGACCAGCCCCCTGTTTTCCCTGGAAACCAGAATGATCCGGGGATCACGGCAAAATTGTTGCAAAACCTCCATGGTTTGATCGGTGGATCCATCGTCAATGATGATGAATTCAAAATCCGTGAAAGTCTGACCGAGAATTGATTGGACAGCGGCTTCAAGATGACCCCCGCCATTAAACACCGGGAGCACCACGGACAATCGCGGTGTCATGATTTGCCTGCCACTTTGACTGTCATAGTGACACCCAATCCTCAGGGATCAGATCGACGGTGCTGACAGCTTGCAGGAACCATCTCTTGGGAGCAAGCACAATCTTGTCGTCATTGGCATTGAGCCAGGCACCCCACCAACTGAATGAACTGTTGGCAATGATGTTGTGCTGACACAGACTCATCAGATACATGTCCTTGTAGCTCGACGCGCCACGGTTCTGGTCAATATACCGGGACGGAAAATCGATCTTGAGGTTTGCCCTTGCCCAGCCAATGTCATCCGAAAAAACAATGAATGAGGGCGTGGCCACCCGCTCCGATATATGCCTGATGGCAGCCTCATAGTAGGCAAGCGGGCAGACACCGTGTTTGGCATTGACACTGGGATCATTCACGTAGTCTCCGCGACGCAGGTGGACACTTACCGCATGGGACTGACTTATCTGTTTTGCAAGCGAGCTTTCATCCATGACCATCTGCGCCTGAAAACTGAAATCCTTGCGTATGACTGAAGCGTATTTTTCAAAATACTTCAGCGATTGCCAGTAACCCGTCAAATAGCAATCCAGCGGCACATTGTTCAGTTCTGACCAGTAGCCAAACGACGGCTCAACGACAAATCCGGGGCGTCGTACCCAGTTCATTCCGGGACGTCCGACAATCCGCCGAGCCAACGCTGGGTACTGCCAGCCCAGCACACTGCGGACTTCGGCGTCGGTGGCGATATCGACTTGACAATCAAAAATCCGGTTGAGTTCAAATCCCTGGTGCAAGGGGTAATCCTTGAAACCTGATACGTCAAGGCGCAGAGGCTGCCCACGCGCCAGCGACAGGGCCCGCCCGGCTGCAAACTGGAACATCTGGTTGCCCAGTCCGCCAATGATCTGCGAAATAATCACAACAGCGCCAGTTCACAGTCCGAGTCTGTTCACGAGCCGACCAAGCAGGCGACGCACGGTTCCCTTGCGCGTGATCAGCGAGACAGATGGTCGCATGACTGCCACGCTGTCGGCTATTTCGACAGGGAAAGGCTTTTCAAACTCCAGGCCCTCAAAAAACAAGGTCCGGTTCGCGGCACACAAATCGTCCCAACCGGATTCAAGAGATTTGTGGAAGAAAGAGGTCACGGCAGAAAACTCATGAAACGTCGTGTCCTTCTTGGGCAAGTATTTCAACACGCGATTGAAGCTGTCGAATTTCATGAATTGCAGGTGAACATCAAAGTCGTACAGGTACTCATACGTTATCAGAGGGTATTCCAGATAACCTCGTCCACCGCCGACTCTGAATATTTCCTGCATGAATTGCGACGGATCCGCCACATGTTCGATTACGTGCGAGCAAATCACATAATCAAACTCTCCGTCTGAAAAAGGGAAGCTTCCGCCATCGTAATAATGAACCGGACGTGTACCCAGGGCGGCTTCGGTCAGTACACCACCGCGCTGCAATATTCTCTCCAGGTCATCCTGAAAATTCAACTCGAGAAATGCATCGCTGCGCGAATGGGGCAAGGCTCCAGGACCGATTTCCAGAACTTTGTCCTTGGCCCGAATCTGCGTGATCTTCTCCGGAAACAGCATGTCACTGCGATCCTGTCTTGACTGCAACGCAATGCCAGCCGAAGTATGCCACGTCTTGCGACTTTTGCGAGGCGCCACGCGCACCGAAATAGAGCCGGGCGATCCACACAAGCAGGTAGGCCAGTGGCCAACACCAGTCCCCATAGCGGCGCGCCATACCCGGCAGCCTCCGGATTTCCTGCTTCAGATAGGAAAACCAGTCGCCGTTGGCAGTCAATTCCAGAATTTCGAAATTGCTCTGAGGCAAGTGATATTGATACCAATATCGGCTGAAGCCGGTGGCATAGTGGTGGGGAGCAAAGTGCACCAAGGAGGCAAAGGGCGCGGTCACAATGAGTCGGCCGCCAGGTCTGAGCAAGCGCGCAAACTCCTTGATCGCCTCCAAGGGATCCGGTAGATGCTCGAACACTTCGCTGCACAGGATGGCGTCAAAGGATGCATCGGGCTCCGGAACATTTACGATATCGCATACCAGATCAATCTGACTGGTATCCCAGGTCCCCGTCTGCAAGCCCTGCGCGTCCCCTTTGCCTTCATATTGACACACATCCTGTGACACATAGTTCAGATGGGAGCACAAAGCCTTGTTCTTCAACTCGCCGGCGCCAGCATCCAGTATTCGCCAGCCTGCAGGGACAGTCGCCAATGCCTGTGCAAGCCAGCGATCACGCCCTTCTTGATTGGGATCGGCGTCGCTTGTGCTTTTCAGTTTCCGGTTCAAAGATGACCTCTCATTGCTTGACGAATGTAAAGATACCCAAAGCGTAGTCGAATCTGGCTAGTCTTTCCAGATCCTGGGCCGGATCGTCCGACTGCACCAGTGTGCGGCCAGACTGCACCCAGGCGAGATCCCTGAGCACCAGGGAAGATGAGGCTGCGAGTTGCACCAGTGCGCATGGCTCAAACACCCGATGTGCGTTGAATTCAACACATTCCCTACCGACGGGCACCGCCAGATAGAAGACGCCTCCGGATTGCAGCATTCTCGCCATATTGGCCAATCCTGTCTTGTAACCCTGAGGGTCGACCGGATCACCGTATCGGCCGAGCCCAAAGTGCTCGAGTGCGTGCAAACTGGACAATGAATCGCAGTAGTCAAAGTAAGGTTCCGACAAACACGTGAGGTCTGCCTGTCTGAACTCAACGCCTGGGATCAGGGTTGACAGCGGTCGAATATCGAATACCTGGACTTCCCTGAAAGTCGCTATGTGTGCAACAAAGCCATCAACCCTGGAGCCGATGTCGACATGCACCTGTGGTCTGGCAAGGTAGATCTTGCGAGCCACATGTAAATCCTGCCAGAAATACTCATCCGTGGTCGAGCCACCTTCTTCGTACCAATCATGCAGACATGGACGAAAAGCCATCGTCCCCTTGTATTGCCTGCGAAATCTGGCCCAATCGACAATGTAGCGAGGAACACCCCTGAGCGAGCGTCCCATCCGGCGGAAATTGAAGCCCAATTGAAGATTCAATACCCAGAATAACCTGTCAAAAATTTTCTGCTCCCCGTTTCTTGTTGAGCCACTCGAGACTGAGAAGGAAGCCTATCAGATTGATCGTCAGCCAGCCAAACGCTGCGCCAACCGCGCCATACCATCCAACCAGAGACGGAATGATCACCACAGAGAGCAGGAGTGCCAACGCATTGACCTGAAACACCCTGTCAGTTCTCTGGTCTGCCAACCAGTTGAGGTAGCCCACATTGTAAAAAGCGTTCAGGGCACTGCCCACCAGCAGAATGGCCAGCAGCGGGTAAACCGCCTGCACCACCTCCGGATTTCTCAGCCAAGTCTGGAGCAACCACTTGCCGCTGACTGCAAAACTTACGGCCCCAAACCAGACCAGTATGGCAATCAGGCAAAACAATTTGATGCTCAGGACACGCAACCTCGCACGATCACTCCTCAAATGAATGGCACGCGGCAGCACCGCCTGAATCAAAGGGTAAATCAACTGAAGCACACCCACCGCGAGCGCTGCCGCGATCGAGTAGTAGCCGAACACCTCGACACTGACCATCTTGCTGAGCACAATTTTGTCCATCTGCACCGTAAGCGCCCCCAACCAGGTCGCCCCCGACATCCACGCGACGGATCTCCAGACGGGCTCAATTTCACGCCTGTCCCACTGCAGTGCCGAGCGATCAACGTCCAGCGTTCTCCAAGCCAGCCGACCTCTGAGCATCGTCTCCAGAAACGCAGTGCAAACGTGCCAGATCAGATAGGCCAAAAGCGTTGGCCAACAATGAACAATAAGGACTGCGCCAGCGTGACGCAACAACGCGCCGCCCACGGTGAGACCGTTCAACGGAATTTGCGCTTGCGCCCCCACCAGCAAGCTGCGGTACACGGAACCCGGGAACTGTGCAGCAAACAGCAACGCGGCCCCGCATACGGCCTGTGTTCCCATGGTCTGCGGCAAGTCTGCCAAATTCAGCCACTGCGCAGCAACCCTGTCAGCGCCCAGGAACGTGATACTGCCGACGCACAATCCGAACAGCCAGTAAATTCGCTCAAAACCAAACAATAGTGCGGCCGCGCTTTGCTTTCCTGTGACGTTCATGCCCAAGCGGACGGCGATTTCCCGAACAAGCGATTGACTCATCCCCGCGTCCAGTAGTCCGAGGACTGCCTGCAGCATCACAATGAAACCAATCAGCCCGAATTGCTTTGGCCCCAACGCCCCAAGGTACCAGGGTAGTGCGAGAACTGGCGCCAGGGCCACCGCAGCGGCGCCCGCATAATTGGCGAGGATGGTTCTTCTCAAGGTCATGCTTGAAGTTCAACAAGACCCATCCTCAAGAGCATCATTCGATGCTTAGAGTGACGTTATAACCGTTGGACTTCAGCAAGGCGTTCTTCTTCGCTTCAGCCAAATCAACTGTAACCATCTCACTTACCATCTCGTCGAGCGTGATCTCCGGCACCCAACCCAGCCTCTCCCTGGCTTTGGTCGGATCCCCCAGCAGTGTTTCAACTTCAGTCGGTCGGAAGTAGCGCGGATCAATGCGGATGACGGCCTTCTGGTCCCAATAGCCGACTTCGTTGACGCCATCTCCCTCCCAACGAATCAGCATTCCCAGTGCTGCGGCGGTCTTTTCGATGAACTGGCGCACGCTGTACTGCACACCAGTAGCAATCACAAAGTCCTCCGCCTTGTCCTGCTGCAGCATCAGCCATTGCATGCGCACATAGTCCTTGGCATGGCCCCAGTCGCGCAGGGCGTCAATATTGCCCATGAACAGACATTCTTCCAGGCCCTGGTTGATGTTGGCCAGGCCCCGGGTGATCTTGCGCGTGACGAAGGTCTCACCACGGCGTGGGCTCTCGTGGTTGAAGAGGATGCCATTGCAGGCATAAATGTCGTAGGCTTCGCGGTAGTTGACCGTGATCCAGTAGGCGTACATCTTGGCTACGGCGTACGGGCTGCGCGGGTAAAAAGGCGTTGTTTCTTTTTGCGGGGTTTCCTGCACCAGACCGAAGAGCTCAGACGTTGAGGCCTGGTAGAAGCGGGTTTTCTTCTCCAGTTTCAGGATGCGAATGGCCTCCAGAATGCGCAGACTGCCCAGCGCATCAACGTCGGCCGTGTATTCCGGACTCTCGAAGCTGACCGCCACGTGGGACTGGGCGCCGAGGTTGTAGATTTCATCGGGCTGCGTTTCCTGAATGATGCGAATCAGGTTGCTGGTGTCGGTGAGGTCGCCATAGTGCAACTTGAAATTGGCGTTCTCGATGTGCGGGTCCTGGTAGATGTGATCGACACGCTGGGTGTTGAAGGAACTGGCGCGGCGCTTGATGCCATGCACGATGTAGCCTTTTTCCAGCAGAAACTCGGCCAGGTAGGAGCCGTCCTGTCCCGTGATGCCGGTGATGAGCGCAGTTTTGCAAGTTTTCATAGTTTCTTCAAAAAATCCTGATACGCCAGTGACAATCCTCGAGTCAAATCCATAGTCGCACTCCACCCCATGGCATTGAGACGACTGCTGTCCATCAGCTTGCGCGGTGTTCCATCCGGCTTGCTGGGGTCGAAGTCAATGCTGCCAGTAAAGCCGATGGCCTGACCGACTGCCTGCGCGAGTTCGGCGATCGTGATATCAGAGCCGTAACCGACGTTGATCTGGCTTTGCATCGGCTGGGTCTGTTCCTCGTAGATGGCTTTGGGCAGATTCATCACGAACACACTGGCCGCTGCCATGTCATCAACATAGAGAAATTCGCGCCTTGGCGTGCCACTACCCCAGATGGTGACGCCGGGAAGTTTGTCTGCCTTTGCCTCATGGAAACGCCGGATCAGTGCCGGGATGACGTGCGAATTCTCGGGGTGGTAGTTATCGCCCGGGCCATAGAGGTTGGTCGGCATGACACTGCGGTAGTCAACTTCGTGGCTGGCTCCATATTGGCGGTTGTAGCTTTCACACATCTTGATGCCGGCAATCTTGGCGATGGCGTAGGGCTCGTTGGTGGGCTCCAGCGGGCCAGTCTGCAAGGCGGATTCGCTCATGGGCTGCGGAACCAGCTTGGGGTAGATGCAGCTTGATCCTAGAAACAGGAGTCGCTTGACACCGGCGCACCAGGCCTGGTGGATGACATTGGCCTGCACCATCAGGTTCTGGTAGATGAATTCAGCCGGATAGGTGTTGTTGGCGTGGATGCCTCCAACCCTCGCAGCCGCCAGATAAACCTGGTCCGGTCTTTCAGCTTCAAAAAATGTCCGGACAGCGCTCTGATCGCACAGATCAAGTTCGCGATGGCTGCGCATCACCAGATTGTTCTGACCTTGCTGTTGCAAGGCTCGAACAATGGCCGAGCCGACCATGCCCTGGTGTCCCGCAACGTATATCTTCTGTTGAACCAACATGAACTGCTCAGTCCTCTCCAAACAGCGGCGCATCCGCCAGTGCCAAGCCGCTCTGATCTTTGGCCGATACGAGCGGAGAAGCGCCTGACAAGGGCCAGGCGACGGCCAGAGTTGGGTCGTCCCAGGCGATGCAGCGCTCAAATTGAGGTGCATAGTAATCGGTCGTTTTGTAGAGAAAATCTGCCGATTCGCTCAGGGTCAGGAAGCCGTGCGCAAAACCGGGCGGCACCCACATCTGCCGATTGTTCTGTTCCGACAATTCGGTACCGACCCATTTCCCAAAAGTTGCGGAAGACTTTCGCAGATCAACCGCCACGTCGAACACCGCACCACGCACGACCCGCACCAGTTTCCCCTGGGATTGCTCAATCTGATAATGCAGACCACGCAGTACACCCCTGGCGGAACGTGAATGATTGTCCTGTACAAAATTGACGCCAAGTCCACTCGCTTTTTGAAAGGCGTTCTGATTGAAACTCTCGAAGAAAAAACCGCGAACGTCACCAAAAACCCGGGGTTCAATGATGAGGACGTCGGCAATCTCCGTAGTGATGATCTTCATGGCAGCTTCTGCAATCAGGGTTCGTGGCGATGGCGTTCGTTGAGCAACCTCAACAGGTATTGACCGTAACCATTCTTGGCCAGCGGTTGTGCCAGCCTTTCCAGTTGCGCGTCGCCGATGAAACCGTTGCGCCAGGCAATTTCTTCGACGCACGCCACCTTCAGCCCCTGACGCCGCTCCAGGGTCGCAATGAACTGGCTGGCTTCCAGCAAACTGTCGTGTGTCCCGGTATCAAGCCAGGCGTATCCACGCTGCATGATTTGCACATTGAGCTTGCCTTGTTCCAGATAAGCCTGATTGACGGCTGTGATTTCCAGTTCGCCACGGGCGCTGGGTTTCACTGCTTTGGCTATGTCGACCACGCGAGCATCATAAAAATACAGGCCGGTGACGGCGTAGTTGCTTTTCGGTTTGAGGGGCTTTTCTTCAATGCTGCTGGCCCTGCCCTGGACGTCAAAAGCCACAACACCGTAACGCTCCGGATCCTGGACGTGATACGCAAATACCGTTGCGCCATCCATCTTTTTATCGGCACCTGCCAGCAAGGGGCCAAAGTCGTGACCGTAGAAAATGTTGTCCCCCAGTACCAGCGCACTAGGAGCATTCCCCAGAAATTGGTCGCCAATGATGAAAGCCTGCGCCAAGCCGTCCGGACTGGGCTGAACGGCATACTGAAGATTCAGACCCCACTGCGAACCGTCGCCCAATAGCTGCTGAAAGCGCGGCGTGTCCTGCGGCGTGCTGATCACCAGAATGTCTCGTATGCCCGCGAGCATCAGGGTGCTCAAGGGGTAATAGATCATCGGCTTGTCGTACACCGGCAGCAGTTGCTTGCTCATCGCCAAAGTGGCAGGGTGCAAGCGTGTACCGGAGCCACCTGCCAGGATGATGCCTTTACGTTGTGTCATGTTCGGTCTTCCAGACTAAAGCGTTTCGGCCAGCATGCGATTCACACCCTCTTGCCAGGATGGCAAATGCAGGTCAAAGGTCGTTTGCAGCTTGCGCGTATCCAGACGCGAGTTGTGCGGGCGCTGCGCGGCAGTCACGAAGGCACTGCTCGGCACTGCCAGCACTTCCGACGCCTTCAATTGAAGGTCCGGTTGCAAGCGCTTGGCCTGCTCCAGCACGTGCTTTGCATAGCCCCACCAACTGGTCTCACCACTGGCCGCCAGGTGGTAAAGCCCGGCATCTGCGGGTCGACTCAATACCTGCCGCAGGGCATGCGCGGTCACGTCGGCCAACAGTTCAGCGCCGGTAGGGGCGCCGATCTGATCATCAATGACGGTCAGACGGTCACGTTCCTGCGCCAGTCGCAACATGGTCGTGGCAAAGTTGCCACCGCGCGCCGCATAGACCCAACTGGTCCGGAAAATAAGATGTTGCTGGCAGGCCGCCTGAATCAGTTGCTCACCTTCGAACTTGGTCAGGCCATAGACGCTCAGCGGCGCCGGTGTGTCGTTCTCAGTCCAGGCCCGGCTGCCACTGCCGTCAAAGACATAGTCGGTGCTGTAATGCACGAACCAGGCACCAAGTCGCTGCGCCTCTTGCGCCAGCAATCCCGGCGCCGCAGCATTGAGCGTGCGAACCAGATCAGGCTCGCTCTCAGCCTTGTCCACAGCGGTGTGCGCGGCGGCGTTGACAATGATGTCTGGCTTGACGTCCCGAACGGTGGCAATCAAGGCTGTCGGGTCGCCGAAATTCCCGCAATAGTCGGTGCTGTCATGGTCCAAGGCAACGATGTCGCCCAGGGTTGCCAGGCTGCGCTGCAATTCCCAGCCGACCTGCCCACCTTTGCCGAACAGAAGAATTTTCATGACCGCCTGGTGTAGTTTGTCTGCACCCACTCGCGGTATGCGCCGCTCTGCACATGCGCCACCCAGTCAGGATTGTCGAGGTACCACTGCACCGTCTTGCGAATGCCGGAATCAAAGGTCTCGGCAGGCTTCCAACCCAGTTCCCTCTCGATCTTGCCGGCGTCAATCGCATAGCGCCTGTCGTGGCCCGGGCGGTCCTGCACGTAGGTGACCTGCGTCTTGTAAAGCGCGCCATCGCTCCTGGGGCGCAATTCGTCCAGGAGCGAGCAGACGGTGTGCACAATCTCGATGTTGGGCTTCTCGTTCCAGCCGCCCACGTTATAGACTTCACCGACTTTGCCGGCCGCCAGTACCCGGCGA
Organism: uncultured beta proteobacterium; assembly: GCA_903927295.1. Lineage (GTDB taxonomy): Bacteria > Pseudomonadota > Gammaproteobacteria > Burkholderiales > Burkholderiaceae_C > Rhodoferax. The sequence goes on from CAIYMN010000036.1 coordinate 30,996, forward strand.
ATGGCGCTGCAGTGATCCTTGACGTAGAGCCAGTCACGCACTTGCAGGCCATCACCATAAACCGGTAAGGGTTTGCCTGCCAGCGCGTTGACAATCAGCAGCGGGATCAACTTTTCTGGGAAATGCAGCGGCCCGTAGTTATTGCTGCAGTTGGTCGTTAGAACCGGCAGCCCGTAGGTGTGCAACCAGGCACGCACCAGGTGATCACTGGCAGCTTTGCTCGCAGAGTAGGGGCTGTTGGGCTCCAGCTTGTTGGTCTCGGTGAAAGCGGCATCGGTGGGTGACAGGCTGCCGTACACCTCGTCAGTCGAAACATGCAGGAACCGGAAATCTGCACGCTCACTCTCGGGCAAACCCTGCCAGTAGGAACGCACACTCTGCAGCAGGCGCATGGTGCCAACGACGTTGGTCTGGATGAAATCCTCCGGTCCATGGATGGAACGGTCTACATGACTCTCTGCCGCGAAATTGAGTACGGCGCGTGGCGCGTATTGCGTCAGCAACTTTTCCACCAGGCTCGAGTCACCAATGTCGCCTTTCACAAACACGTAACGGGAGTCGCCCTGCAGGCTGGCCAGATTTTCGGGATTACCGGCGTAAGTCAGTTTGTCCAGATTGAGGACAGGCTCATCCGTCTGACGCAACCAGTCGAGCACAAAGTTGGCGCCAATAAAGCCTGCCCCGCCAGTAACCAGAATCATTGTTTCCCCCCGATTTGATCGGCAACCATCAAAAAAGCAAAAAAGGGCGCCCAAAGCGCCCCCGGATTATCGCCCCTGGGCAAGCCTGGCTCAGAAGTGAATTCCCCTCATCATTTGCTGCAACGCAACCGCCTCGTGCGACAGCTGCTGCTTGACCGGCTTGTCCCCCGGCTTGGCGCCTTTTGCCGCACCGGAGTCCGGGAACATGCGAAAACTCGTGTTCATTGCAATTTGTGCGACACGCGGTAACAAGGCATGCAGCAACTGCCCGGTGATGCCCAGCCGCGTGGCAACACGCACCGGCTTGAAGATGCAGGCTTGCGCGATCATGTCGGCTGCTTCTTCGGGAGCGAGCGTTGGCACGTTGTTGTACAGGCCAGTGGGTGCAATCATGGGCGTACGCACGAGAGGCATGTTGATCGTGGTAAACGAAATGCCCTGGTCTGCGAACTCGCTGGAAGCACAGCGCGTCCAGGCGTCCAGCGCCGCTTTGGAAGCCACATAGGCGCTAAAACGCGGCGCATTGGTCAGGACACCAATCGAGCTGATATTGACGACATGACCCTTCTTGCGCGCCACCATGCCTGGCAGGAAACCCATGGTGACACGCAAACAGCCAAAATAGTTCAGCTGCATCGTACGTTCATAGTCGTGGAACCGGTCATAGCTTGATTCAATGGCACGCCGGATCGAACGCCCTGCGTTGTTGATCAGGAAGTCCACGCCACCGTGGTCTGCAATCAGCTGCTTCACAAAGCGGTCACAGTCGGCGAGGTCGGCAATGTCGGCGGGGTAGGCCACGAAACTGTAGCCCTTGTCCCGGGCCTGCTGGCAGGCTTCTTCCAGCTTGGCGGTGTCACGCCCGCAAATGATCGTGGTGGCGCCCGCTTCGGCAAACTTGTGCGCTGCCGCCAGCCCAATGCCGGAAGAGCCGCCGGTAATCAAGACCACCTTCCCGCCCACGGTACCGCGCAGCGACCTGTCAATGTGCAAATCCGGGTCAAGATGGCGTTCCCAGTAGTCCCAGAGCCGCCAGGCGTAATCCTTGAGGTTCGGGCAGACCACATCAGAACCTTTCAGCGCCGCCAACGTATCGCGGCAATCGAAGCGCGTCGGGTAATTGACAAAGGTAAGCATGTCTTGCGGCAGGCCCAGATCCTTCATGACCGCGTTTCGTACGCGGCGTACCGGCGCCAGCGCCATCAGCCCCTTGGTGACGCTGCGTGGAATGAAACCAAGCAGGGCGGCGTTGACAAAGAGATTCATCTTGGGTGCATGCGCCGCACGGCTGAAGATGTCCAGAACATCGCCGACGCGGTATCCCACGGGATCGACCAGGTGGTAACACTTCTTGTCAATGTCCGCCTTGTGACTGATGGTATCGAGCGCATCCACCACAAAATCGACTGGCACGATGTTGATACGTCCACCCTCCAGTCCGATCGAGGGCAGCCACGGCGGCAGCAACTGGCGCATGCGCTGAATCAACTTGAAGAAATAGTAAGGACCGTCGATCTTGTCCATTTCCCCCGTGACACTGTCGCCCACGACCATGGCAGGGCGATAGACGGACCACGGCACACGGCATTCCAGGCGAACAATCTTCTCGCTTTCGTGCTTGGTCATGAAATAGGGGTGCTCGTAGTTCTCGGCTTCGTCAAACATGTCCTCGCGGAACACGCCCTCGTACAAGCCAGCGGCCGCGATCGAACTGACATGATGAAAATGCCCGGTGCCAATGAGCTTGGCCAGTTCCACGGTGTTGCGCGTGCCATCCACATTGACCGCAATCTGGCTTGCCTCATCGGCGCCCAGATCGTAAACTGCCGCGAGGTGATAGAAGTGATCAATCTGACCTTTGAGCTTCTTCACGTCGTCAGCAGAAATCCCCAGCTTCTTTGAGGTCAGATCGCCAAACACCGGCACTGCACGCGTCGCGCCGGTGCTCCAGTACTTGCGCAAAGCCGCGACCTTGTCGTGACTCTCCTTGCGGATCAGGAAGTAGACGACCGAGCCCTTGCGCTCCAGCAGTTTCTTGACCAGCCGTTTTCCAATAAACCCGGTTGCACCGGTGACAAAGTACTGCATCAAAACCTCCATTTAGTTGGCACATTCTTGCCCAGATTTCACTTTCAGCCATTCAGCACAAACCCGTGGCCCGGTAGATTGCCCTCTCTAGCAATTTAGGAAGACCCACCTACACAGTGCCTCGACCTGCCCTTACAGTGAGTGCCATTATCCAAATTTATCAACCCGTCTGGAGTTTCCCATGGTCACAAAGCTGAAAAAGTCAAATTCATCGAAGAACAGTTCCTCGCCGCTCAAGGGCTCGGTCAAGGACTCTGCTCAACAAATCTGGCAGGCTGGCCTGGGTGCTTTCACCAAAGCGCAAGCCGAGGGCACGAAAGCCATTGAAGCCCTGATCAAGGAAGGCGTCAGCATTCAACGCAAGACACAATCTGTCGCTGAAGAAAAGTTGTCTGAAGCGAGCAGCAAGATGTCAAGCATGGCGACAGACATTTCTTCCAAAGCCTCCGGTCAATGGGACAAACTGGAAAGCATTTTTGAAGATCGCGTGGCCAAGGCACTCAACAAACTGGGTGTTCCATCCGCCAAGGATGTCAGTGCCCTGATTGCCAGAATTGATGAATTGAACAAGAGCGTTCAAAAGCTTTCCGCCAAAGGCGCTGCCCCGAAAGCAGCCGCCAAGAAAGTGGTCAAGACCGCTGCCAAGCCGGCACTGAAGAAGGCAAGCAAACCGGCGGCGAAACGCGCCGCAGCGGTAGTTTGATAGCCGGCTGTCGTGACATGATTCAAGGTACTGACAGTACCTGGTACGAAGAAGTACCTTGATGAAAAATATGGGTGCTTGTGCGCCCATTTTCTTTTGCAATTGGTACTTGTTGCATCGCAACAAGCAGTGAGTTCGATCAGACATACACTTTGTTCTTATGAAGCACAAACCATCACAGGCACCAAGAATTGCGCTGGCATTGTCAGGTGGCGGTCCACTAGGCGCCATTTACGAAATTGGCGCACTGTGTGCGTTGGAAGAGTCGCTCCACGGAATCGACTTCACGAAGTTGCAGCATTACGTTGGCGTTTCAGCGGGCGGCTTCATTGCTGCCGGCTTGGCCAACCGCATTACGCCGCGGGAATTGTGTTCCTTGTTCATAGAAAATGACAACCCGCTGGCTGAGACCTTCGACCCCTCCTGGCTGATGACGCCTGCTTATGGCGAGTTTGCGCGTCGCGGCATCATGCTGCCGGCCCTGCTGATCGCCGCCCTGTGGCAAGTCACCGCGGATCGCAAGCCGTTTACACAGGCGCTGCAGCACCTGGGGCCAAGCTTGCCTGCTGGCATTTTTTCCAGTGAGAAGATGCACATTCAACTGGAGCGTCTTTTCTCGCAGAAGGGCCGCAGCAATGACTTCCGCAAACTGAAAACCGAACTGACTTTGGTCGCCACCAATCTGGACAGTGGCGAGGCTGCTCCCTTTGGTCGTCCAGGGTGGGACCACATTCCAATTTCCAAAGCTGTCCAGGCCAGCGCCGCCCTGCCAGGGCTGTTTCCCCCTGTTGAAATTGATGACAACTATTACGTGGACGGTGCCCTGAAGAAGACTATGCACGCATCGGTTGCACTGGACCAGGGAATTGACCTGATGCTGTGCCTCAATCCGCTGGTGCCGTTTGACGCCACCGCACCACAGGTCGCCAAAGTCATGCGCCGCGGCCTTTCCGGAGACAAGCACCATATCCCGCGCATTGTGGACGGCGGACTGCCAGCCGTGTTGAGTCAGACATTCCGCTCCCTCATTCACTCGCGCATGGTGCTGGGCATGAGACAGTACGAACACGCCTACCCAGACACCGACATCATCCTTATCGAGCCAGATCATCGCGACCCCGAACTGTATCTGGCCAACACCTTCAGCTACTCGCAGCGTCGTCGTCTGGCAGAACACGCTTACCAACAAACCCGACAATTGCTGCGTTCACGCAAGACCGGTCTGTCCGCCAAATTGTGGCGCCATGGCATAAGTTTGCGCCATGAGACACTGGACGATCCAAAGCGGCATTTGAGCCAGCCGGTTCCGGCCTCGACGCAGGTGGGACGGGCCATCGGAAAATTGCAGGAAATTATGGACGACCTGGGGCATACCGTGACGTCTGTGACGCATGCGAGATCGTCCTTATGGTGAAGAAGGCACCCCGGCGCACCGCCGAGCGCATTCTGGAAGTAAGCCTTGAACTGTTCAATCGCTTTGGTGAGCCCAACGTTTCTACCACGCTGATTTCAGCCGAGTTGGGCATCAGCCCAGGCAACCTCTACTACCACTATCCTGCCAAAGACGAGCTAATCAACTCCCTGTTTGACCGCTACGAACGGGGCCTCAATGAGTTGTTGAACGCCAGCGACGGCGTGCGAGATGTCGAGGACGCATGGTTCTTCATGCACACCCTTTTTGAACTGATCTGGCAATACCGTTTCCTGTACCGGGATTTGAACGACCTGCTGAGCAAGAACCGGCGCCTTGAGACGCATTTTCAGGCGGTTCTGAAAAACAAGACCCGCGCGGTGAAGGCCTTGCTCGACAGCATGAGTCGTTCAGGCGCCATTGCCATCGATTCGCGTGAAGTAGAGGCCACCGCCACCAGCATGGTGGTGGTATTGACGTACTGGTTGAGTTTTGAATATGTTCGCGATCCGCGCCGCGCACTCGAAACCGAAAACGCACAGTCAGCCCTGCTGCGAGGCGCGCATCATGTGTTGAACCTGCTGGTGCCGTATCTGGAACCGAGCCAGCGAAACCATTTGCTCAAATTGGCTGGCGCCTACAATAATGACGACAAGTAGCCCACCAGGCACCGGAGACAAGCATGGCCAACTGGACCGCCTTTCCCTATGCAGGCGAGTATGTCTTTGACGCTGCAAGTGTCAGGAAATACTGGTCCCGCTTGCACGCGGGCGACGCCGAGCCCCTGCCCACTGATGCCAAGGTCCTGCAAGCCTGGGCCCTGTTTCACAGCGGCGAATTCGAGAAAGCCATGGAGCTTGGTCTCAAGATTGGTGGCGCAGGCCTGGCTGTAGCCAACAAATCTGCGTGCATTTACGCCACCTATCTGGAAAAGCAGGAAAAGACCAGGCTTGACCTTTACCAGGAAGTTGCACAACGCGCCGCTGCACAAGTGCAGGAAGATCCAATGGATGCAAGCGCCCTGTACTGGCATGCCTACGCGTTGAGCCGCTATAGCCAGGGCATCAGCGTAGCCAAGGCCCTGGCGCAGGGGCTCGGCAGCAAGGTCAAAGGCTCACTCGAAGACGTGATCCGGTTGCGGCCGAATCACGCCGATGCCCATATTGCCCTGGGGACCTTTCATGCCGAAGTGATCGACAAGGTTGGTTCACTGATTGGCAGCATGACTTACGGCGCCAAGAAAGATACCGGGCTGGCCCTGTTGCAGCAAGCACTCAAATTGAACTTTGAGTCGACCATCGGCATGATTGAATATGCCAACGCCATGCTGATGCTTGAAGGCGACAGGATGATCAAGGAAGCGACCCGCCTTTACCAGCAAGCAGCCACCGCCAAACCGGTTGATGCCACAGAGCGTCTCGATATCGAATTGGCTAAAGGGGAACTGGACGACTGAGCCTCACTCGCTCCACGGCAGCATCAAGGTCACCATGGCCAGTTTGGCAAATTCCGGATCAAACTGATCAATGATTTTCTGCGGTTCCGGGCACAGCGTCGAATCGCTGATCACGCCAAACTGCACACCACCGCCATAGCTCAGTATCGAGACGCCCAGACCGACGGTCCCTGACTGCGGCACCCAGAACAGGCTTTGCTCAAGGGTCGAACCACAAAATTGCAGTTTCTCGCGCGGCCCCGGAACATTGGTCATGACAGCAGTGGTCTTCTTGGAGAACAAGCTGAGCATGGCGTCCTGTGCCGGCTTGATCAGCAAGCCGGCCACGGACAGCAAGCCAAATGCCATCAGGGGCTGCATGCTGCCCTTTAACTGGTTCATGCGGCGCCGTACTTCATACACGCGCTCGACCGGATTCTCTATGCCAATGGGCAAGACCACCGGTGCCAAGCCAAACCGGTTGCCCAATTTGTAAGCTTCCTCCAGGGGACGCAGATTCACGGGCACCATGGCCCGTATCTCCTTGCCCGCCACATCATCGCCAAAGGATTTCAGGTACTCGGCTATGGCGCCAGCGACGCAACTGAGCAAAATATCATTGATGGAGCAGTTCAGTGCACGACCCACGGCCTTGACTTCTTCCAGCGGAATCGGCTCACACCAGGCCACGCGCTTGCTCTGCCCCGGAATGCCCTTGAGGCGCGTCGGCGAGTCATCCGGCATCAACGCCAGGGCGGCTCCATCGCGCAGCACTTGATAGACCATCTTGGCCAACTCGACCGAACCAGCCACACCCTTTTCCATACCTCTTTGCGGGCCCATCATCATCCCCACGGCATTTACCGCGCCCTCACCCGCAGCCCCTAGCGCTTTCACCGTCACATCGGTGAACGGCTTGATCAGCGTGTCCATCAACCAGTCTTCAGCCCCCTCCAGACCGGCCGAATGCGCTGTCTTGGGTTTGCGCTGAGGCGGCATGGCACCGCCGTCCACAAGCGACTGGGTGACAGAAATCAGTGCAATGCCATCGGCGATGCAGTGGTGGATGCGAACCAGCAAGGCAGAGCCGCCCTGGTAATTTTCAACCAGGTGAAATTGCCACAGGGGATGATGCATGTCCAGCGGTTGCACGGCAAGTTCGGCCAGGCGGTCCTGCAAGGCCTGCTGCTCACGTCCCCTGGACTTGGCGCTGAGTTTCTCAACAACCACATGCCTCTTGATGTCAAAATCTTGGTCCGTAACCCAGGTAGCCCCGGCCGCGTCCTGCTGCACGCGCTGACCAAAGCGCGGATACTTGAGCAAGCGCTCCTCTATGCGCTCACAAACCGCCTTGTAGCTGACGCCCGGCCGCAGAATCCAGACGCCGACAATCATCATCAAATTGCTCGGTGAATCCATACGCAACCACGCGGTGTCAACCTTGCTCATGCGCTCGCCGGTCAGGCCTAAAGTCCCGCCGACCGCATCGCTAACATTCTTCTGGACCACGCGCGCAGCCCGGCGCACGGACTTTTGTGCCTTTCTTGCCGCGGGAAGCACGGAGTCAGTCACCGGTTGTGTGACGCTCCTGGCGTTAATTCGAGTAACCATCAAGAACTCCAGATTCAAGAAACTATGACAAAAGACTGATTCTTCGGGAAGGCCCCCTATTTTGTGGCCAAAACCGAAAGTAAGATACTGCGCACATACCCCAACTGTGCTGGGTAACCACCTGATCCGGAGAAACCATGTCTGATCTGCAAGCAAAATTCGACGCTGCCGTCGCCAATTCAAAGAAGCTCACGGAGCGCCCCGACAACGCTACGTTGCTCAAGATCTATGCCTTGTACAAGCAAGCCAGCACTGGCGACAATGCGGACAAGAAGCCTGGTTTCGGCGACATGGTGGGACGCGCCAAATGGGATGCCTGGAACGGTTTCAAGGGCACCAGCAACCAGGACGCGATGCAGCAGTACATCGACCTGATTGAATCGCTGAGCTGACAATCCGACCGGGCCGTTACGACTTCTTTCTGACCCGGTCGGGTCTTGCGGTAGCGGCGACAGGCAGCATGTCATCGAGCATCTTCACGATCTCGCTCTCGATCCTGCCCTTGAAGGCACCAACCAGAAAGCCGAGTCTGGCCTTGAGTTCGAATCGGTCCTTGGTGACCGTCAGAGTGCCCTCCACGCCGGTCCGTACAAAACAGACTTCATCGGTACTCTTGCCCTCTTCGTAAGTGCAAGTCATGCTGAAATCTTTTTCGACCTGTTCAGCCCATTGGAAGGCGAGTTTTCGTGCTGCCTGCAATCCCAATGTGTGATGGCGCAAGATGTGAAGATCGGCCACTTGATTACTCCTATGCTCTATAAATTCAAATCCAAAGTCACGGGCGACCTCATCATGCTGCAGCCCAACGGACGCCGAATGTTGGAGATCATCGGCAAAATCGACGACACCAGCAACGGCTGTGACGCCGACAAAGGCATCATCCTGCCGGAGCAAATGCCAGCTGCACTGGTAGCGTTGGCAGCGGCGGTTGCGCAGGAAGCTGCCGACAGAACAGCTGCCCTGGCGGATGCGCTCGCGCACCATCTGCCAGCACCGCGCTTTGAGGCCATCTCGTTGCGCCAGCGCGCCCTTCCCTTCATCGAGATGCTGCAACGCTGCGAAAAGGCTGGACACGCCATAGTCTGGGGCGTTTGAACGAGCGGTCCTTAATCGACCCTGGCCCCGGAAGCCTTGACCACCGGCGCCCATTTCTTTATTTCAGCGTCAATCAGGGCGGCAAACTCCTGCGGCGTATTGCCACTGGGAATGGCTCCTTGCGCCAACAACTTTTCCTTCATACTTGGCAGACTCAGTGCTTTAGCGGTTTCCTGCTGTAATCGCAGGACGATATCCGCTGGCGTACCTGCCGGCGCGAGCAAGCCAAACCAGCTGCTCGCCTCGTACCCCTTGAGCTTGGCTGCTTCCTCAATCGTCGGCAGGTCCGGCAAGGCGGCTGATCGCTGCGAACTTGTGACCGCAAACGCCTTGAGCTTGCCACCCTTGATCTGAGCCATGGACGATGGCAGGTTGTCAAACATCACATCGACCGTACCCGAGACCATGCCCATCATGGCCGGGCCGGAACCGGTATAGGGAATGTGGGTCATGAACGTACCGGTCATCGTCTTGAACAATTCGCCCGCCAGGTGAATCGAAGTTCCGTTGCCACTGGAGGCCATGTTGAGTTGACCCGGATGCGCCTTCGCGTACTTGATAAAGTCCGGCACCGTATTGATACCCAAAGTCCTCGCCTTTTCCGCATTCATCACCATCACGTTGGGCACACCTGCCACCAGGGTGATGGGCGCGAAGTCTTTCTGCGGGTCGTAGGGCAGCCTGCTATAGAGCGCCTTGTTGATCCCATGCGTGCCAACGGTACCCATCAGCAAGGTGTAGCCATCAGGCGCAGCCTTGGCCACAATGTCAGCACCAAGGTTACCGCCAGCGCCCGCCCGATTGTCAACAAGGAAGGATTGCCCGAACACTTTGGACAGTTCGGGAGCCACGGCGCGGGCCAGAATGTCGGTCGTGCCGCCGGGCGCGAAGGGGACGACGATCCTGATCGGCTTGCTTGGCCAGGCAGTCTGTGCTGCGACATGACTGGCAACGCAGAGCATGGCCAAGCCAGCCACCGCCGCAAACGAGCGGCGGGAAAAACCAGCGACAACTGAACTCATTGAAATCTCCTTGTGTTTTGATCCGGACCGGACCTGATTCAACTCACCTCTATTAAACAACGGGTTTGACCACAAAGACCGTGGCGCGCAAGGCCTGCAAGTCCAGAACCCTCAGTCCTCCATACTCAACTTTAATCGACCCCTGTTCGGCCAAAGTGTTCAGCGCTTCATTGACACGCTGTCGCGACAGCCCCACCAGATACGCCAATTCCTGCTGCGTAATGCGCAGAACTTCGCCAACGCCTGGATACAGGATCGGGTTGAAAAGTGCCGCCAGGCTGCGCGCGACCTGAATATCGGGGTTGTTCATCCGGTCGATCTCACGAGCCGCGATGAATTGACCAAGCCGCTCATTGAGCTGATTCATGACAAAGCGGTTGAATCCAATCGAATGGTCCAACAGCCAGTGAAAGGTATCCACATGCAGCCCAGCCACCATACTCTTGCGTAGTGCCTGAATGTTGTAGCGATAGCTTTCGCGCTTCAATGCCGTGCCCTCGCCAAACCAGCCGCCTGGCGGCACACCGGTGAAGGTCATGGTTTGACCCTCGGCGTTGTCACTGCTCATCTTTAGCAAGCCATCAATCACGCCAAACCAATACGTCACTGGGCGTCCCATTCGGCACACATAGTCACCCGGACTCGCGTCAGTGATCTTGAGATCTTCCACGGCACGGCCACGCTCAAAAGACGTCAGCAGATGAATCCATGGAATGGCGTCGAGTTCCACATTCGTCAAAGAGCGTCTGCGCTGATGCAGGGACTTGTCAAATTGCATTGCTACCTGGCTTTCCTCCAGTGGGTGGCCCAAAAGTGCAGGGAAAACACCTACCCGGAAATGTCGAGATTGTCGTCCAAACGACAACTTGACGTCAAATGAATGTCTATTATTCACCCCATTCGTATAGCTGGGCATCGGGATGCAGACCACATTTCCTCAACTTCTTCTCAATCACGCCGCGCAACGGCCGACAGAGCCTGCCATGCGCGAGAAAGAGTACGGCATCTGGCAGGCGCTGACCTGGGCCGACCTGGCAACGCTGGTGACTGAACTGGCTTGCGGTCTGCATCTGGCGGGCTTGCGTCGCCATGAGCACATGATCGTCATTGGCGCGAACCGACCCCGCCTGTACGCCACCATGCTGGCCGTTCAATCGCTTGGAGCCATTCCCGTCCCGCTGTATCAGGATGCAGCGGCGCCCGAGTGCGTATTTCCCATCAACAACGCGGATGTGCGTTTCGCCTTTGCGGAAGATCAGGAGCAGGTCGACAAGTTGCTGGAGATCCGTGATGAATGTCCGCAGCTGAGTCACCTTTACTTTGACGATCCACGTGGTCTGCGCAACTACGATGAGCCTGGTCTCGCCTCGCTGGATGACCTGCTTGCCGCCGGCAAGGCCTTTGCTGCACAGAACCCCGGCTTTCTGCAGGCAGAAGTTGATCAAAGCAAGCCCACGGATGTGGCCGCCATGTTCTTTACGTCGGGCACGACAGGCAACCCGAAGGGAGTCGTGCATACCCACGACTCCTTGCTCAACCGGGCACGCGCCGGTGCCGAGTTTGACAAGTTGACCCATTCCGAGGACGTGCTGGCCTACCTGCCGCCAGCCTGGATCGGTCAAAATATTTTCAGCTATGCGCAGTGGCTCTCCTGCGGCTATGTTGTCAATTGCCCGGAGTCGGCAGCCACAGTGACGATCGATCTGAAAGAAGTCGGGCCCACCTACTATTTCGCACCGCCTCGGGTCTTTGAGGGCCTGCTCACCAGCGTCATGATCCGCATGGAAGATGCCGGCGCCCTGAAACGCCGCATGTTTCACTATTTCATGGGCGTTGCACAACGCGTTGGACCCACGCGCATGGACGGCAAGCCCATCGGCCTCGCCAATTCGATTCTGTACGCTTTAGGCAATGCGCTTGTTTACGGGCCCTTGCGCAACAACCTTGGCATGAGCCGGGTGCGGGTCGCCTACACCGCTGGTGAAGCCATCGGCCCGGACCTGTTCAGCTTCTACCGCTCCATCGGCATCAACCTCAAGCAACTCTACGGCTCCACCGAAACCGCCGTTTTCGTCTGTCTGCAACCCGATAACGAGGCGCGCGCCGACACCGTTGGCGTGCCCTGTGCCGGCGTCGAAATCAAGGTGGCCGAGAACGGCGAGATTCTGGTCAAGTCACCCGGTTTGCTCAAAGAGTACTTCAAGAATCCGGCTGCGACGGCTGAAGTGCTGACGGCCGATGGTTGGTACCACACCAGCGACGCCGGTTTTCTCGACGCCCATGGCCATCTGAAAATCATCGACCGCGTGAAAGATGTCGGGCGCATCAAGGGCGGCGCCAACGATGGTGCGATGTTTGCTCCCAAGTACGTCGAAAACAAACTCAAGTTCTTTCCCCACATCAAGGAAGTCGTGGCCTACGGCGATGGCCGCGAGAAGGTCTGCGTCATGATCAACATTGATTTTGACGCCGTCGGCAACTGGGCGGAGCGCCGCAATCTGCCCTATGCCGGCTATACCGATCTGGCGCAGAAGCCCGAGGTTTACCAGTTGATCAAGGAGTGCGTTGAAAAGGTCAACGCCGACCTCAGCGTGGACCTGCTGCTGGCCGGTTCGCAGGTCAGCCGCTTTCTGGTACTGCACAAGGAACTCGATGCTGACGACGGTGAGCTCACGCGAACCAACAAGGTTCGCCGTGGTTTCATTGCCGAAAAATACGATGTGCTGATCGACGCCCTCTACGGCGGCAAGACCACGCAGTTCATCGAAACCCAGGTGAAATTTGAAGATGGCCGCACCGGCAGCGTCAGTGCCACACTGAAAATTGAAGACACCAAGACCTTTGCACCGGTCAAAGCGGCTGCCTGAATACACGACTGAGAATCATGGCAACAAAACAAATTGGCGACGTCGTTCTTGACGTCAACAACATTTCCCTGAGCTTCGGCGGCGTCAAGGCCTTGACCGACATCTCGTTCAATGTCCGTGAGCACGAAGTCCGGGCCATCATCGGCCCAAACGGTGCCGGCAAAAGTTCGATGCTCAACTGCATCAACGGGGTCTACACACCACAGCAGGGTTCCATCACCTTTCGGGGCAAGGCCTTCAGCCACATGGACAGTCACCAGGTCGCCGTCATGGGGATCGGGCGCACTTTCCAGAATCTCGCCTTGTTCAAGGGCATGAGCGTGATCGACAACATCATGACCGGGCGCAATCTGAAGATCAAGAGTAATTTGCTGTGGCAGGCCCTGCGCATCGGCCCGGCGCAGCGCGAAGAAGAAATGCATCGCGAAGCGGTTGAGCACATCATCGACTTCCTGGAAATTCAGGCGCACCGCAAGACACCGGTCGGGCAATTGCCCTACGGACTGCAAAAACGCGTTGACCTGGGGCGCGCCCTGGCCATGGAGCCGCAGGTCTTGCTGCTCGATGAACCGATGGCCGGCATGAACGTCGAAGAAAAGCAGGACATGTGCCGCTTTGTGCTCGATGTGAACGAAGAATTCGGCACCACCGTGGTCCTGATCGAACACGATATGGGCGTCGTGATGGACATTTCAGATCGGGTCGTGGTGCTGGACTACGGCAAGAAGATTGGCGATGGCACGCCTGACGAAGTACGCAATAACGAAGAAGTGATCAGCGCCTATCTGGGCACCGGTCACTAAGGACAACATATGGCATTCTTTCTTGAATCACTGCTGGGCGGCCTGATGGCCGGCATGCTTTACTCGCTGGTGGCGCTGGGCTTCGTGCTGATCTACAAGGCCTCTGGCGTCTTCAACTTCGCGCAGGGTGCGATGGTGCTGTTTGCGGCCTTGGCCATGGCGCGCTTTTCCGAATGGATTCCGCTGTGGACCGGAATGACCAATCCAATCGTCGCCAATCTGGCTGCCTTTGTCATTGCAGGCATCATCATGTTTGTCGTAGCCTGGCTGATCGAGCGACTCGCGCTGCGCCACCTGGTGAATCAGGAAGGCACCACGCTTTTGATGGCCACGCTGGGCATCAGCTACTTTCTCGACGGCATCGGACAAACCATATTCGGTAGCGACATCTACAAGATTGACGTCGGCATGCCCAAAGAGCCCATCATGGCCTTCGAAAACCTGTTCGAGGGCGGCATACTGATCAACAAGGAAGACCTCTATGCGGCCCTGATCGCTGCAATTTTGGTGACCCTGCTGAGCGTGTTCTTCCAGAAAACCGCAACCGGTCGCGCACTGCGTGCGGTGGCCGATGATCATCAGGCAGCGCAAAGCATTGGCATTCCGCTGAACCGGATCTGGGTCATCGTCTGGTGCGTCGCGGGTGTGGTCGCCCTGGTCGCCGGCATGATCTGGGGCAGCAAACTCGGCGTCCAGTTTTCACTCACCACCGTGGCACTGCGTGCTCTGCCTGTGGTGATTCTGGGTGGCCTGACCTCAGTGCCTGGCGCCATTATTGGTGGCCTCATCATCGGCGTCGGCGAAAAGCTGTCAGAAGTGTTTTTGGGACCTTATGTGGGCGGCGGTATTGAAATCTGGTTTGCCTACGTGTTGGCTCTGCTGTTCCTGCTGTTCCGGCCGCAAGGCCTGTTCGGCGAGAAGATCATTGACCGCGTCTGACCGCTCACAGGAAAAGAAACCTTATGTTTTACAGAGAAAACGGTCAATTCAAGACCAGCTATCGGACAGATCAGCAGATCTTCCCGATAACGCAGGATCGCTGGGCCATCCTGCTGATCATCGCCGCGGCCTTCATCGTGGTACCCATGCTCAGCAGCGGCTATATGTTCCGGGCCATTTTCATTCCCTTCCTGATCATGTCGCTGGCTGCTTTGGGCGTCAATATCCTGGTCGGTTACTGCGGACAGATTTCACTCGGGTCGGGCGCCTTCATGGCCGTCGGCGCCTACGCGGCCTTCAACTTCTTTGTCCGGGTTCCAGGCATGCCGCTGCTGGTAGCGCTGATTCTGGGTGGTCTGTGCGCCAGCGCTTTCGGCATCCTTTTTGGTCTACCCAGCCTGCGCGTCAAGGGTTTGTATCTGGCGGTTGCCACACTGGCAGCGCAGTTCTTCAGCGACTGGATGTTCTTGCGCATCAAATGGTTCACCAATGACGCGCCGTCGGGTTCGGTCTCGGTATCGGGCCTTCAGGTTCTGGGTATGGAAATTGAAAGCCCCACTTCCAAGTATCTCTTGTGCCTGACCATTCTGGTGGTACTGGCACTGCTGGCAAAAAACCTGGTGCGCTCAGCCATAGGGCGCGAGTGGATGGCCATTCGTGACATGGACGTGGCCGCAGCGGTGATTGGTATCCGCCCCATGTACGCCAAGCTCAGCGCTTTTGCCATCAGTTCCTTCATCATCGGCGTCGCCGGTGCCCTGTGGGGCTTTATCTACCTGGGCTCATGGGAGCCGGCTGCTTTCTCGGTTGATCTGTCATTCAAACTCCTGTTCATGGTCATCATCGGAGGCATGGGTTCCATCATGGGCGCCTTCTTTGGTGCCGGCTTCATCGTGATTCTGCCGATTGCGCTGAACCAGTTTCTGCCGCTGCTTGGAGACATGGTCGGCGTCCAGATTTCGACCGCAGGTATTTCACACACTGAATTGATCATCTTCGGCGCCCTGATCGTCTGGTTCCTGATTGTGGAGCCACACGGCCTGGCCAAGCTGTGGTCCATCGGCAAGCAGAAGCTGCGACTGTGGCCCTTCCCTCATTGAGTTCTTTTTCGTTAACCCCAGCACCCAGCGTGCTACAAACCCAGGAGACAAGCATGAAAATTAGAACGATTGCACTAGCGGCTCTGATCGCCTCTATCGGTTCCGTTGCCTATGCGCAACCCAAGGAGCAGTTCTTCCCGGCACTGCCCTATCGCACTGGCGCCTATGCACCCAACGGCGTGCCTTGGGCCAACGGTTACGCCGACTACCTGAAACTCGTCAACGCCCGCGGCGGCATCAACGGCGTGAAGATCAGTTACGAAGAGTGCGAAACCGCTTACGACACAGCGCGCGGCGTCGAGTGCTATGAACGCCTGAAGGGAAAGAATGGCGGTGCCACCGTGTTCCAGCCACTCTCCACCGGCATTACTTTCGCCCTGACCGAGAAGGCTCCCGGCGACAAGATACCCCTGATTACTGCGGGCTACGGCCGTAGCGAAAGTCAGGATGGCAACGTATTCAAGTGGAACTTCCCGCTGGTTGGCACTTATTGGCTGGCGGCCGACGTGCTGATTCAGGCCATAGGCAAGAAAGAAGGCGGCCTGGACAAACTCAAGGGCAAGAAGATCACACTGGTCTACCACGACAGTCCGTACGGCAAAGAGCCGATCGCCCTCTTGCAGGAGCGCGCCGCAATCCACGGTTTCAACCTGCAGTTGCTGCCGGTCACCGCACCAGGCGTTGACCAGAAAGCGACATGGTTGCAAATTCGTCAGGCCAAGCCTGACTACGTTCTGCTGTGGGGTTGGGGTGTCATGAACTCCACCTCGCTGAAGGAAGCCCAAGCGACCGGCTATCCGCGCGAAAAGATGTACGGCGGCTGGTGGTCTGGCGCCGAACCTGATGTGAAAGATGTAGGCGAAGGTGCCAAGGGCTACAACGCGGTCACCTTCCAGCACGGCGCGCATCCGGAGTCCAAAGTGGCTCAGGACATCCTGAAAGAGGTACATGGCAAGGGCCAGGGAACGGGTCCGAAGGAAGAGGTTGGCTCGGTACTCTACATGCGCGGCGCCCTGAGCGCGATGCTCGGCGTTGAAGGCGTGAAGCGCGCACAGGAGCGCTTCGGCAAAGGCAAATGGGTCAGCGGCGAACAGGCACGCTGGGGTCTTGAGAATTTGGCCCTGGACCAGAAGAAGCTCGACGCCTTGGGCTTTGCTGGCGTCATGCGCCCGGTCAGCACCTCCTGCGTGGATCATATGGGCGCCAACTGGGCACGCATCCACACCTGGGATGGCAAGAAGTGGAACTTCAGCTCGGACTGGATGCAGGCTGATGAGCAAATCCTGAAGCCGCTGGTCAAGTCCACAGCCGCCAAGTACGGTGCCGACAAGAAGCTGGAAACACGCACAGTCGCGGATTGCCAGTCCTGATCGATTTGTCATCCTGGCCCTCCGGGATGTCATGCCGGACCTGATCCGGCATCCATGGTGCAGGTGCAGTGGCACCTGTCTGGATTGCGGATCAAGTCCGCAATGACAAAGGGGAGGCTGGGGTGACAGTCCAACCCGAAGCACTGCGCGCAGTGCTTCCGATTGGTAAAAGGTAAAACGCAATGGAACCGACAAACATCGTTCTCAACGTCAACGGTATCGAGGTTATTTACAACCACGTGATCCTGGTGCTCAAAGGGGTCTCGCTCAATGTGCCCGAGGGCAAGATCGTCGCCATCCTGGGCGGCAATGGCGCGGGCAAGACAACCACATTGCGCGCCGTTTCCAACCTGCTGCAGGGCGAACGTGGAGAAGTCACCAAAGGTTCGATTGAGCTGCGCGGCGAGCGCATCGAAAACCTCTCGCCGTCGCAGCTGGTGCAGCGCGGCGTGGTGCAGGTTATGGAAGGGCGGCACTGCTTTGCCCACCTCACCATTGAAGAAAATCTGCTCACCGGTGGCTACACCCGCAAGAACAAGGCTGAGGTGGCGGCCAATCTGGAAAAGGTCTACACCTATTTCCCGCGCCTCAAGTTGAGGCGGACCAGTCAGGCCGCCTACACCTCGGGTGGCGAGCAGCAGATGTGTGCCATTGGCCGGGCTCTGATGGCCAACCCCAGCATGGTGCTGCTCGATGAGCCGTCGATGGGTCTGGCACCGCAGATCGTGCAGGAAGTATTCGAGATCGTGAGAGACCTGAACCGCAAGGAAAAGGTCACTTTTCTGCTGGCAGAGCAAAACACCAACATGGCCCTGAAGTATGCCGATTACGGCTACATCATGGAGTCGGGCCGCGTCGTGATGGATGGCATTGCCAGTGACCTCGCCAACAACGAGGACGTCAAGGAGTTCTACCTGGGTGTGGGCGGCGGCGAGCGCAAGAGTTTCAAGGATGTGAAGAGTTACAAACGGCGCAAGCGCTGGCTGGCTTGAACAGGTTCATCCCATGCACTGGCGCTGTTGCTGCCGGTGCCTCATAGGAATAGCAATATGTCTGAACATTACGACGCACTGGAAATCCGTGACAGTGCTGCGCGCGAAGCTGCCATGTTGGCCGCCTTGCCGCTCCAGGTGGCGCATGCCAAACAATCATCGGCAGCACTGGCGCAACTCCTGAAAGACGTCAATCCGGCCCAGGTGACCAGCCGCCAGGCATTGGCCCATTTGCCCGTGATTCGCAAGCACGAACTGCTGGAGCGCCAGCAAGCGGGCCGGGCTGTTGCGGGTGGCGACGTGTTTGGTGGTTTCAGCGCGATCGGGTATGGCAAACACATGCCGCGGATCTTTGCCAGTCCGGGACCCATCTATGAACCCGAAGGCGCGGCCAGAGACTATTGGCGCATGGCGCGTGCCATTTTTGCCGCGGGTTTTCGGCCCGGCGAACTGATTCACAACTGCTTCAGCTACCACTTTGTACCGGCGGGGTCGATGATGGAGTCCGGTGCCCACGCGCTGGGCTGCACTGTCTTTGCCGGTGGCACCGGCCAGACCGAGCAACAGGTTCAGGCCATGGCGCAGCTGCGTCCGGCCGGCTACATTGGCACACCGAGTTTCCTGAAGATCATCCTGGACAAAGCTGCCGAAATGGGAGTCAGTCTGCCAAGTCTGACCAAAGCCATGTTCGGCGGCGAGGCGTTTCCGCCGTCACTGCGTGACTGGTTCGCCGAGCGCGGTGTTGCGGGTTACCAGTGCTACGCCACAGCCGACCTGGGTTCAATTGCCTACGAGACCAGCGCCCGCGAAGGCTTGGTCTTGGACGAGGATGTCATCCTTGAGATCGTGCGCCCTGGCACCGGCGACCCGGTCGCAGCTGGTGAAGTTGGTGAAGTCGTAGTGACGACGCTCAACCCGGACTACCCTCTGATCCGCTTTGGAACCGGTGATTTATCCGCTGTTCTGGCTGGTCCGTGTCCGAGCGGGCGCACCAACACGCGCATCAAGGGCTGGATGGGGCGTGCTGATCAGACCACCAAGATCCGGGGCATGTTTGTACACCCGGCGCAGGTTGCCGACATCGTCAAGCGCTTTCCCGAAGTGGCACGCGCCCGCCTTGTCGTCACGGGTGAAATGGCCAATGACGCCATGACACTGAAAGTCGAGACCGCCTGCGGTGGCCCGGACGCACTGGCCGCCAAGATTGGCGAGGCGATTCGCGACGTAACCAAACTCCGCGGCGTGGTCGAATTCCTGCTGCCCGGAAGTCTGCCCAATGATGGCAAGGTGATCGAGGACGCACGCAGCTACAGCTGACGGCCTTCCGCGGCGAGGTTCATGGAACCAGTGAAAAGACGGACGCCGGAACCGAAACACCCCGGATAAGCAGTCGATTGCGTGCTACGCACTCAAGGAGCGCGCCAGATTTGCGCGCCACACCTTCGCTGGGCCCATTGCCGACGGCGACGACGATCTCAAGGCGATGCAGTGCCAGCGAGTCGAATGCGTACCGCGAGAGAGCTTGAACGCAGCGAGAGGCAACGTGCTGGCGCTGGCTGGATGACCTGACCCAATAGCCAAGGTTGCAGATCGCGTGCTGCTTATTGATTTGATTCAGGCCGGCACCACCAAGAAGTTCGGTGCCATCTTCTGAAAAGATGCCAAACTCATAAGCGGTATGCGCTTCAAGTCCCTGGCGACAAATGGCAAACCAGTCCAGTGCGTCCTGGTCGGTGTAGTCAGCATGGCACCATGGCATCCATCGGCCAACAGTCTCCACCGATTCGCGAACGGCCCGCGTGAAAACGCCTGCATCGTGGTCTTCAAAGGGTCGCAACAACAAGCCCTGGCAAGTGATCATTGGCATATGCCCTCTTACACGTCGGTGCGCGCTGTACCGGCAAAATTCAAGATGAAGTCGGGACCGAAAACCAGAGACGGCGTGCGATAACCTGGCTGCGCCGCGCCGCTGGCGGTTCGTTTTGCAATATCCCAGGCTGTCAGCGCGGTGAGTGCATAGCCCTCCACCGTGTCCAGGCGCGAAGTTGCGGTCTGGCCGGCAGCATTTCGTACCTGACCCCACAGGTGCGAGGAACCTCGTTGACGCTGCTCTGCATTGGGGCCGGCGGGTCCGCAGTCGATCTGCTTCTTCAGCAGGTTCTGCACCCAATTGGAGCCGATGACGGGACCAAGGTAGCGCGAAGCCCTGGCCATCCATCGCAGCGCCGCTGGTGCAGCCATGAAGACTTCAATATTTTGAATCCCCGTGGAAACCCATGCCGTGGAGACATCTCCCCACGGGATGCATAGGGTGAGAACCGGCCCCTTGCCAAAATCGATTTCACGAGTAGCCGAGGCAGAAGGCACTACCAGCAACTTGCCATCGCGCCGAACCATTCCACCACGGTGCATGTTTTCGACCATGGTAGTCGCCGTCCCATGCGACGGCTGGCCAATGGCCTGAAAAGCAAGAGCCAAGGCGCTCGCATCCGGCAGCCGACGTTTCAGGTGTGCAGCAAGACAATCGCTGGGCACCACATCGAAACCGGTCCCGGGCATCAACATCACTCCAGCCTTTCTGGCTTTGAGATCCATCAGGGCAAGTGCTTCGAAGACGTCAATTTCGCCCGTGATGTCAAGATAGTGAACCCCGGCCGCGATGCAAGCCTCGGCCATGACCCTGGCGGTGCGTGAAAACGGCCCTGCGCAATTGAGTACGACGGCGACTCCGGCCAGATTCTGTGCAAGCACTGCCGGGTCATCCAGCCCAAACACCCGACAGGCGAGCTGATGCTGCCTGGCAAGCGGCAGCAGTTTCTGTTCCGAGCGCCCGGCCAGAATCGGCTTGGCACCTTCGGTCAGCGCAAGCCCGATGATGAGTTCGGCTGTGTAGCCATTGGCACCGTAGATCAGAATGTTGTTGTTCATACCGCTGCCTCCTTGCAGTCACGAAAACCGAATTGTTCGTCAGGCTTTGGTAATGCGCAGTCCGGCGTCAAGCAGCAGAACCTCTCCAGTGGTCTTGGAGGCATCCACCCCAAGAAACCATGCGGCGGTCGCTACGTCTTCGGGTGAAACGACATCTGCCAGCGCTGCATGCGCCTTGTAGTTATCCACCATTGCCGCATACCGCGCCGCCCCATGACCTTCTCGCAGCCAAGGTGTATCCACCAGACCAGGCGCAATGGCATTCACCCGCACCTCCGGACCAAGCGAGCGGGCCAGGCCAACGGTCATGGCGTTGAGCGCACCCTTGGACGCCATGTAGGCGATTGATGAGCCAATGCCCATCATGGAAGCCACCGAAGATATGTTGACAATGCCCGCCCCCGGGTTACGCTTCAGCAGGTGCGCCAGTGCCCGCGTCATCTGGTACGCACCAATGACGTTCACATCGTAAATGTTGTGAAAGTCAACGCCAGACAAACCATCCAGATCTTTCAGACCGACAAACCGGGTCGTGCCGGCATTGTTGACAAGCACATCCACGCGCCCCCAACACGCCTCAACCTCTGCTGCCAGGCGACGACAGTCACCGTCATTTGCCACGTTGCACTTGACGAGCAACACCTGAACACCGAGCGCCCGGCACGCTTGGGCAACCGCTTCTGCCGGCGCCGCAGTTCTTGAGTAATTGATGACGACGTTCCAGCCCTTGCTGGCAAAAAGACGTGCCGTGGCCGCTCCGATGCCAGACGACGAGCCGGTAACTACGCAAACTTTGCTTGTACTCATTGTTGGCCTCAGGTTCATTGGAAGAAGTGGATTTCCGGTCATCGCGAGGGACAGATTCTGCACCAGAAAAAGAAGCGGCCCTTTGGGGGCCGCTTTTTGCTAACGTGTTGCTAACAATGTCTTCAGTATGTACCCTCATCGCGTTGGCAAGACGAGGCAGTGCGTCCTTTACTGGGCTCACCTCGGTAATGTTCATGGGATTAGAGCGCTGATCGAAACCTGAGCAGCCCCACATTCGGCATTCGTTTTTCGTTAGCGCCGATGTACACACACATCAACCTGATCGCAGCCGGAAGCACTATCGATGAGAATCGAGCAGGTGTGGATGTTGAGGCAATATAGCAATTCTTGAACTCACCACATTTTCGCGTCAGCGTCCCAAACGGGCACCTGCCATACTCCGCGAAGCCATCCACTTCCAAATATGCTACTTAAAGTCTGTAGATAGATAGTCTTCATCTGCCTATCGTTGAGGCCATGAAAAAGTGGAAATCTTCTCCGGCCTCGATGCAGACGTCACTTGGAATCGCGATTCGGCGGGAGCGGGTGCGAACCGGTTTGAGCCAAGAAGCCTTTGCAGGAGTTGTTGGGCTGCATCGAACGTACATTGGATCGGTAGAAAGAGGCGAGCGAAACGTTTCTTTCAAAAACTTGGCGTTGATCGCCGGGGCATTGGGCCAGTCAGCGTCGCAATTGGTCGCCGCAGCTGAACAAATCGACCATGGGGCAGCCAAATGACGCGGGCCACCACGGTGCCCGAACTTGCTGCGAAGTTAGCGGCGCTTCATTTCACCCAAGCGAAAGTCCAAATGCTTTCAGATATCGCTGATGCTTTAGTCAAACCAGTCGTCGTTCAGTCCCAATCCGAAGATCCGATTTTTGGGGATACCAAGTTTCACGATTACTTTTCCAACGTGCTCCTAGTGCATCACGCCACGAACGACGAAAAGTTCAAGAAGAAGGCCTTTGAATTTGCCTTCAGAGGCGCCTGCTTGGGACTAGGATACGACGCACGCATCACGGCGAATCCGATGAATCCCGGTGCCGACGTCACTATCGGAACCTGTCGGTTTTCTTTGAAGACGGAAGCGGGAAGAAACATTTCTCGTGAGAACATGACTATCTCGAAACTGATGGAAGCGCGTTGGATTCGGAACTGGTTGACGACAATTACCTTGGCCGGTTGACGACAACTATGTTGGCCGGTTAGAGGCCTTTACCGGGCGGGTCCGGGAGGCGGGGCTACCGTTGGACCTTCGAACACCAATCGAAGGTAGGCGGCATGCCCGGCAAGAGAA
>CAIYMN010000037.1 GCA_903927295.1 uncultured beta proteobacterium
GAAACGATGGAACACGCCGTATCGTTTGCCGAAACCGGCCATCTGTGCATGGCGACCCTGCATGCCAATAACGCAAATCAGGCGCTGGATCGAGTCATCAACTTCTTCCCGGAGGAGCGGCGCGCCCAGTTGCTGATGGACCTGTCGCTCAATCTCAAGGCCATGGTGTCGCAGCGTCTGATTCCGCGCCAGGATGGGCGGGGTCGGGTTGCTGTGGTGGAAATCATGCTCAACTCACCGCTGATTTCGGACATGATCTTCAAGGGTGAGGTATCCGAGATCAAGGAAATCATGAAGAAGAGCCGCAATCTGGGCATGCAGACTTTTGATCAGGCTCTGTTCGACGCTTACGAGAGCAAGCTGATCACCTACGAAGACGCCCTGCGCAACGCCGATTCACTCAACGATCTGCGCTTGCAGATCAAACTCAACAGCCAGCACAGCAAGACGCAGGATCTGGCCAGCGGAACCGAGAACTTTGCCATCGTATGAACAACATCAACGCCAAAACCTATCAAGCCACGCCGGCGCGTCAAGTCGCCTTTCTGGGTCTGGGTGTCATGGGTTACCCGATGGCGGGGCACCTCGCCCGCGCCGGCCACCACGTCACCGTCTATAACCGCAGCGCCGCCAAGGCTGGTGCCTGGTGCGCTGAATTTGTCACCCCCGGCGACGGGCAACAGGTCTTGCGTCAGGCGCCCACGCCCAAGCTCGCGGCGCAGCAGGCGGACATCGTGTTTTGCTGTGTTGGCAACGACGACGATCTGTGCAGCGTGACACTCGGCGCCGACGGCGCTTTTTCCGGCATGAAACCGGGTGCTGTTTTTGTGGATCACACCACCGCCTCGGCCAGCATTGCGCGCGAACTGTCCGATGCTGCCAGCAAGCTCGGTCTGTCGTTCATCGACGCGCCTGTTTCGGGCGGTCAGGCAGGAGCGCAAAACGGCCTGCTGACCGTGATGTGTGGGGGTGACGCCGCAGCATTCGGAGTGGCAGAACCGGTGGCCATGGCGTTTTCCAGAGCCTTCACGCTGCTCGGACCCAGTGGCGCGGGGCAACTGGCGAAAATGGTCAATCAGATCTGCATTGCCGGCCTGGTGCAGGGCCTGAGCGAAGCGATTGCCTTCGGCCAGTTGGCGGGCCTGGACATGCTGCAGGTGCTTGACGTCATCGGGAAGGGCGCAGCACAAAGCTGGCAGCTCGACAACCGCGGCAAGACCATGGTTGCCGACAAATTTGACTTTGGCTTTGCCGTGGACTGGATGCGCAAGGACCTGGGTCTGGTGCTCGATGAAGCCAAACGCAATGGTGCACGGCTTCCGGTGACGGCACTGGTGGACCAGTTTTACGCCGATGTGCAGAACATGGGCGGCAGACGCTGGGACACTTCGAGCCTCATCAAACGACTGAAGTAGCTTTTACTTCTTTACTTCGGCCGGCGCTGGTTTGGGCTGCAGGCGCTGCAGTTCTTCTTCGCTGATGAGTTCAACGACCCGCACCACCTTCTTCACACCGTCAATACCGCGCGCCAGGTCCGTAGCGCGGTTAGCTTCACGCTGGGTCACCCGACCCATCAGATAGACCGTGCCGCGTTCTGTGACCACCTTGAAGGCATTCGCAAACAGGTCCTGCGCATCCACCATGCTGGCCTTGATCTTGCCAGTCAAAACGGTGTCGGATGTGCGCTGGGACAGCGTGCTGATTTCCATCACATCGATCTCGTTGACCACGCTGCGCACGTTCTCGACTTTGGACAGGATCTGCTCCACCTGCTGTTTGTCAGTCGCGCTGGGCACTTCGCCCGTCAGAAGGACCTGCCGGTTGTAACTGGTGACGTTGACATGGCCGCGCTCGCCCAGGCTCTCGCGAATGCGACTGCCCGCCTTGAGCTCGATGCCTTCATCTTCGACCTGCATGCCCGAAGTGCGGCGATCGGTTGCCATCAACGTGCCCATGACGGCGCCGCCCAGCATGATGGGGGCGCAGGCGCTCACAGCAGCGCCAAGGCAGGCATACAGCAGGACCGAATTCAACAGTTTCTGGCTTGCAATTTTCATGGTTGACCTTCCTGATCTCCGAGTAACTGGGCGTCCACCGCATCACAGATGCAGTGCAGCGCCAGAATATGAACTTCCTGAATGCGCGCCGTGCGCTCATGCGGCACGCAGATATGCACATCTGTGTCACGCAGGGCATGGCTCATTTTGCCGCCGCCGCGCCCGCTCAGACCAACCACCACCATCTCGCGTTCGTGCGCTGCCTCGATGGCCGCCAGCACGTTGCCTGAATTGCCGCTGGTGGATATGGCCAGCAGGACATCGCCCGGCTGACCCAGAGCTCGCACCTGACGCGAGAAAATGACACTGAAGTCGTAATCGTTGGCAATCGCCGTGATGATGGAGCTGTCGGTGGTCAAGGCGATGGCCGCCAGTTCCGGGCGCTCGCGCTCATAGCGACCGACAAATTCAGCCGAAAAGTGCTGCGCATCGGCAGCCGAGCCACCGTTGCCACAAGCCAGCACCTTGTTGCCGCTGGTGACACAACTAAGCATCGCCTGCACGGCGGCGGCAATCGGTTTGCTCAGCACCTGAGCGGCCTGATACTTCAGGTCGGCGCTGTCGATAAAGTGTTGTTCAATTCGTTGCTCAAGCATGCGCGGATGATACCCGTTGACTACCACCCGAGCGCGACTCCGTCGCGCCGCGGATCGGCAGCACCGATCCAGCCCCCATCACGGCGCATCAGGAATCCCAGACCGCTGGTCATGGGGACAATCTCGACATCGTGCCCCTTGGCGGTCAACGCCATCGCCTGCCCGGCCGCGCTGCTGCCCTTTTCCAGCTGCAGTTTGCCGCGCACGGCAGTGGAGACATGGCCACGCGCCAGTGCCTCGGCCGGGCTGCGCTGATTGGCCAGCATCTCAACCAGACTGGTGCTGATGTAGTCAACGATCTGTCCGCCACCCGCAGAACCACCGACCACCACTGGCTTGCCGCTGTGATCAAACACGATGGTTGGCGCCATCGAAGTTACTGGCCGCTTGCCGCCCTGCATGCGGTTCGGCGCAGCCTGACCGGCGCGCGGCGCTGTAGAAAAATTGGTCAGCGCATTGTTCAGCACGAAGCCATTCACCATCAAACGCGAGCCGAAATTGAGGTTGGTCGTGGTCGTCATGCTCAGCGCGTTGCCGGCGGCGTCGACGATCGCGAGCTGGCTGGTGGCGTCCGCTGTGACGGAGGGCGGGGCTGCCATCTGCTCAGAAGCCGTCGTTGAGACATCCACGACACCGGCATTGACTTCTTTGGTCATTTGCGCGGGATTGATCAGCTGGGCACGCCGTTGCACGTAGACCGGCGCCAGCAGGGCAGCAGTGGGCACACGCACAAAGCCGGGGTCGCCAATGTATTGCTGGCGATCCGCCTGCGCCAGCCGGCCCGCCTCGGCGTAGAAGTGGACAAACTCCGGATCGTCGAAGCTGAAGCGCAGTCCCTCCTTGCCCGATGACGGGCGCGCTTCCAGCATCTGCAGGATCTGCAGCACCATCACGCCACCAAAGGACGACGGGCCCATGGCACAAACCGAATAGGTCAGAAAGGGCGCGCACAGAGGGTCACGCGGTTCGCTCCGGTAGGCTGCCAGATCGGCCTCGGCCATCAGCGTCGGGCGAAAACCGCGCTGCGCAGACGCCACCAAGGCACTGCCAGCGCCATCCTGCCACAAGGCAGCCGGGCCACGTTCTGCAACGCGGCGCAGCGTCAGGGCATACGCCGGATTGGTCAATTTGGCACCGATGGGCCGCACCCGACCATCGCCACCAAAGTACAAGGGAACCATGTCCGGATGGTCCGTTGCCGCACTGGGGGATGACAGGATCCCATGCATGTAGGCGGGCATCGGAAAACCGCCTTGCGCCAATTCAATGGCTGGAGCGAAAAGCCTGTCCCACGGGAGCTTGCCGTAACGCTCGTGAACCTGTTTCAACACCGCCAGCGTCCCGGGCACCCCGACCGTGCGTCCGCCGCGCTGCATGTCCTCGTGCTTAAGCACACTGCCATCGACGTCGATGTTGAGGGTGGCCGTGACCCTGGCTGGCGCCGAGGCCAGACCGTCATAACTTGTCAGTTTGGCAGTGGCTGCATCCCAATGCATGATGAGGGAGCCACCACCTATGCCCGAAGATTGAGGCTCGACCAGACCCAGCACCATCTGCGCTGCAATGGCGGCGTCGATCGGACTACCACCCTGCTCCAGCATCGTCAAAGCAGCTTTTGTGGCCAGGGGATGCGCCGTTACGGCAGCCTGCCGGGCTGGCTCGGTTGCAAGCGGGTGGAACGGCAATTGCGCTAATGCTGGTGCCACGCCAGCGCCAAGCAGGAAGAGCAAGCCAGAAGCCAATAGCAGGCGATGAGGGCCACTAAGCGTTTTCATTTTCATGACAGTTTCTCCGTATTTCCTGCCGACTGTATTTCAGCTTGCATCAAACGCCGCTTGCAACCACTCGATGCCTGAGGGTTCGACTGACACCACATCAAAGCGGCACGGTGGCTGCTCGCGCAAAC
>CAIYMN010000038.1 GCA_903927295.1 uncultured beta proteobacterium
AGATCAGGAGCAGAAGGATCTTGTGGCTTTTCTGCGCAACGGGCTGACCGACCGTCGGGTGGCTTGCCAGCAGGCGCCGTTTGACCACCCGGCACTGCGCCTTAGCAATGGGCATGCGGGCGACCATACAAAAATTGAGCAGAACGGGGCCACGGGTGAGGGACGGGATGATTACCTCGATTTGCCGGCGGTGGGCTCCAATGGCGTGCCGGCCGGGCAATGCCTGCGCAACGATGACGGCTCTGTGGTCTAGACGCATGGCGCAGCCGCGCAATAATCCGGGGCATGTTTCTCCTTGACCCGGACCTGATTTTTCTCAACCACGGTTCCTTCGGCGCCTGCCCGGCGCAGGTAATGCAGAGCTACCAGCGCTGGCAGATGGAAATGGAGCGCAACCCGGTGGAATTTCTGGGCCGGCGCTCGGCCGATCTGCTGGCGCAGTCGCGCGCGGTACTGGCCAAGGCGCTGGGTGCCGATCCGGAAAACCTGGTTTACCTGCCCAATGCAACGACCGGCGTGAATACCGTGGCGCGCTCGTTGCGTTTGCGGCCGGGTGATGAAATTCTCACCAGCGACCACGAATACGGTGCCTGCGACAACACCTGGGAATTTGTCTGCCAGCACACGGGTGCGAACTATGTTTCGGTCGAGATCCCCTTGCCCTTCAGGGTCGAGGAATTCGTGCAGCGCATCTGGGCCGGCGTGACGCCACGGACCCGCGTCATTTTCCTGAGTCACCTCAGCTCAACCACCGCGTTGATATTTCCGATGGAAGAATTGTGTCGCCGTGCCCGGGAGGCCGGCATCCTGACCCTGATCGACGGCGCCCATGTGCCGGGTCACATCCCCTTGAACCTGAACGCGCTGGGCGCCGATTTCTACACCGGCAATTGCCACAAGTGGCTGTGTGCCCCCAAGGGTTCGGCCTTTTTGCATGTGCGCCCCGAGCACCATGCACTGATCGATGCCGGTGTCGTGAGCTGGGGCTACAGCGCTACCATCACCGGGCATACCGGCTTTGATGCCTACACCGGATCCACCTTGCTGGAGCGCCGCCTGCAGTGGCAGGGCACGCGCGACATCGCCGCCTTTTTGACGGTGCCCGCTGCCATAGCATTTCAGGCAGAGCATGGCTGGGATCGTGTGCGCCAGAACTGCCGCGCCATGGCAGCACAGACCCTGCAGCGCATCTGCGTCATCACTGGTCTGTCGCCGATTTGTGAGGACGCCGATTTCGGCCAGATGGTGGCGATTCCGGTGCCCGCCATGGATGCGCAACTGCTCAAAGACACGCTGCTGGAGCATTACCGCATCGAGATTCCCGTGACTTCGCACAAGGGTGCGCTCTTTATCCGGCTGTCGGTGCAGGCCTACAACACGCAGGAAGACCTTGACGTGCTGGTCGACGCGGTGCGGGAGATTTATTCTGCCGTGCTATCGTCGCCGCATGCGCACACTTTCCGGTAGAGACTGGGTTCTTCTGGTCCTGGTCACTCTGTTCTGGGGCATCAACTGGCCGATCATGAAGATCGGCGTCACCGCTTTTCCACCACTGACTTTTCGGACCCTTTGCATGATAGGCGCCATCCCCACGATCTGGCTGGCAGCCCGCATGAGCGGAACCTCGCTGCGCATCTCGCGCGAGCAAATCGGACTCGTCGCCAGGCTCGCGGTGTCCAACATGATGATCTGGCATTTCTTCGTGATTCTGGGCGTCAAGATGCTGTCTTCGGGGCGCGCCGCCATACTGGGCTACACGATGCCGGTGTGGGCGGTGCTCAGCGGCCTGCTGTTCTTTCGCGAACGGGTGACACCGATAGCCTGGCTGGGGGTCAGCTGCGCCCTGGCTGGCGCCTTGTTGCTGCTCTCAAGTGAATTCGCTGCGATTGCCGGTCAGCCGCTGGGCAGCGCACTGGTGCTGCTGGCCGCAGCCGGCTGGGGTTATGGCACGGTGGCGCTGCGCAAGTCAAATATCCAGATGCCTACGCTGGCGATCACGTTCTGGATGATCAGCATGACCACGGTCGTGATGGCGGTCGGGGCGATCGTGTTTGAAAGTGCCTTGTGGCGCTGGCCCAATACTGTGGAATGGGCAGCCATCATCTTCAATGCCGTGATTGTGTTCGGCTTTGCCCATGTCGTCTGGTTTCGGCTGGCGCGCACGCTGCCGCCGATTGCTTCGAGCCTGTCGATCATGATGATTCCTATCGTCGGCGTGTTTTCGGGTGCCTGGATGCTTGGCGAAACACCGCATTGGCAAGACTACGCCGCGATGCTGCTGATCCTGGCGGCGATGAGTACGGTGCTGCTGAAGCCCGGCGTCAAAGCCCCCGAGTAGTTCTTGCCGCCTTCACCGTGGCAAGCGGACGCGGGCGATCTCCGCGAAGTAGCGTGCTCCCACTGATAGGACACTGTCATTGAAGTCATATGCTGCGTTATGCAGCGGTACCGCACCCGCGCTGTTGCTGTCGCCATTGCCGATAAAGACAAAAGCACCTGGCACCACCTTCAGGAAAGCCCCAAAGTCTTCCGAGACCATCATGGGCGCCACGTCGGGATCGACCCGGTCCTTTCCCACAACGCCGGTGGCCGCCTGCATGGCGACCTCAACACAGTGGGGCCAGTTCACGGTCGGTGCAAATTCGTGTGTGTACTCGACCTCGCAGACGCCGCCATGGGCAGCACAAATGCCGGCGCAGACCTCGCGCATGCGCCGCTCCAGCAGCGCCTGGACTTGCGGCGAGTAGCTGCGCGTGTCGCCTTTGATCGTGACGTGGGTCGGCAGGGCATTGCGAAGGCCGTCGGTCATGAACTCGGTGCAGGAAAGCACGGCAGACTGAGCGGGATCAACGGAGCGCGAAACAATGCTCTGAAGCGCCACCACGATTTGCGCGCCAAGCAGCAGCGGGTCGATCGCCATGTGCGGTCTTGCTGCATGACCGCCACGCCCGGTGATCCGGATCACGAAGTTGTCCTCGCTGGCCATGATGCCACCACTGCGCATGGCAATGTGGCCCGCCGGCATGCCGGGCATGTTGTGGACGCCATAGATCTCGTCCACCGGGAAGCGTTCGAACAGGCCATCCTTCATCATGGCAATGGCACCCCTGCCATGTTCCTCGGCCGGCTGAAAAATAAAGCGGACGGTGCCATTGAAGTCGCACCTGTCAATCAGCAACCGAGCCGCGCCAAGCAGCATCGCCATGTGGCCATCGTGTCCACAGGCGTGCATGCAACCGGCGGTTTGGGATTGGTGGGGGCGGCCCTCTGCGGCTTCGGTGATGGCCAGGGCGTCCATGTCGGAGCGCAGTCCGATCACGCCTTTTCCATCTCCGAGCGTCAGGCTTGCAACCACGCCAGTTCCACCAATACCACGCTGCACTTGCAGGCCCATCGTGCCCAGAATCGTGGCGATGTAGTCCGAAGTCTTCTTTTCATTGAACCCGGTCTCCGGGTTGCGGTGCAGGTGGTGCCGCCAACGGGTCAGTTGTTCGTCAAAATCGCTAGTGATCACAGGGATGCCTCGGCTCTTTTGTGCAGCAGTCATTATCCCGTCCGCAAATTCACGGTGCATTCGAAGTGCTTGGGCGGGCAATGCAGCGGGCGGCGGCCAGGTCCCAACCAGCCCAACCGCAGCTCTTGAAAAACACCGGCCCGTCTGCCGGGCGTGTGGCCATTTGCCAGGCGGCGGTTTGGCCCACCACATCGGCCAGCGTCGGCAAAGCGCTGACATCGACGCCGGCTTGCAACAAGTCGCCTGCTTCGTGGTCGGCGTCACGCGTGTCCACCAGCAGCGTGCCCGTGTGAGCCAGGTGCTGACAGACCTCGGCTGACCACTCCACCATGCGGGGCGTGAAGGCCCCCACCGCCGCCACAAAGGCATCGCTGCGAGGCCGGGAAGTCAGCACCACCTGTTGTGCTGGCGTCGTGCTCACCACCAGGGAGCAGTTGGCCAGTTCAGCGTTGGGATCCATCACACGCCGCGCCTGAAGGCCCAGCGCCATGGCATGCTTGACCAGCGCATCGGCACTCGCCGGGCTGCGTGAAGCCACGCGGAACTCCTGCACGCCAAGACCAGCGTGAAAAGCTTCCATATGCGCTTTGCCCTGGACGCCTGCGCCAACGATCAGCATCGGGCCATCGCGGCGCCGTGCCAGTTTTTTCGCCGCCAGCAAAGACACCGCCGCTGTGCGCCGTGCTGTCACCGTGGGGCCGTCGAGCAGGGCAATGCGCTGACCGGTTTGCACGTCAAACACCAGGATGTCACCCTGGATCGTGGGCAGGGCGCGCTGCACATTGCCGGGGGTGAAGCTGATCAGCTTGGCAATAGCCACGCGGGCATCGGCCGCCGGCATCACAAACAGACTGCCACCGCCTTGCAGGGCTTGCACAATGCGCGGCGGCACATCCACGCTGGGGTCTTGCAGCAGGGCTTCGATTTCCCGTGCCAGCAAACGGTAGGGCAGCGCATCGGCTGTTTGCTGCGCGTCAAGCATGCCGTTATAGGTGGACGTCATTGCATCAGTTTAAGACCCAATGCCGGTAAATCAGGTTTCGGTCAGCCACTTCAGCAGAATCGGATAAAGCACATCAGGGTCCACCGGATTGCTGATGTGGTCGCTCATGCCGGCGGCCAGACAGGCCAGTCGGTCGTCATCCAATGCACTGGCCGTGGTTCCCAGGATCGGAATGTTGCCCAAGCCCGGCAGCTGACGGATCGCCCGGGTGGCGTCCAGTCCGTTCATCACAGGCATGTTCATGTCCATCATGATCAAGGCATGACCACCGTCCCGCGCCAACGCAAGCGCCTGCTGCCCGTTGTTGGCCATATCGGCTAGCAGACCGGCCTGGGCCAGCAGGATGCCGGCAATCTCCTGATTCATCAGATCGTCTTCGGCCACGATCACACGCGTTCCGGCAAAACGCTGCTTCAAGGCCTCGCGCGCCACCCGACCCCGGTTGAACTCAGCCGCGGGCGGGTCCGCCTGCGCCGCCTTCGGCGCAAGCTTCCTCAGTCGCACGGTGGCCCAGAAGGTGCTGCCTGCACCCTCCTGGCTGACCACACCCGCCTCACCCCCCATCAGCCTGGCCAGTCGGCGTGCGATGACCAGACCGAGGCCGGTGCCACCATACCTGCGACTGACAGAATCATCGGCCTGAATGAATGCATGAAACAGGCGCTCCTGCTGCTGCGCACTGATGCCGATGCCCTGGTCTGTGACCTCCAGTCGCAGCAGCACACTCAGGGCGTCCTCTTCAACCACACCGGCTTGCACCGTGATCTGTCCCCGCGCCGAAAATTTGATGGCATTGCCAACATAGTTGTGCAGGATCTGGTGCAGACGCTGCGCGTCACCACACAAGTAATCGGGCACGCCTGAGGCAACGCAGGTGGTCAGCTGCAGACCTTTAGCCTGTGCAGTCTCCTGATGCATGGCAAGCGCGTCCGCAAGCTCGTTGATCAGGCGGAAGTCATGCTCTTCCAGCGTCAGCAGGTCGGCCTCGATCTTGGACATGTCCAGCAGATCGTTCAGAATATGCATCAGGTGCCGCGCTGCACTCATGCCCTTGTTGAGCCACTCAATCTGGGTCGCGTCGTTCGCCAGGCCAATGGCCAGGTTGGTCATGCCCATGATGCCGTTCATCGGCGTGCGCAGCTCATGGCTCATGGTGGCCAGAAAGACGCTCTTGGCCCGGTTCGCCGCTTCGGCCTGGTCCCGTGCTGAGGCCAGCTCGGCGGTGCGCACAAGAACCAGTTCTTCCAGACGATGGCGGTGCAGTTCGAGTTCTGCTGCGATGCGCTTGCGCTCGGTGATGTCCGACTGCGTGCCGATCACGCGCAAAGGCTTTCCTGCGTCATCGCGACTGACCACCGTGCCGTGACCCAGAACGCACTTGTAGCTGCCGTCCTTGCAGCGGACGCGGTGTTCGCTGACGTAGGTCGGCGCCTTGCCGTCGAGATAGGCCTGCACCGAAGCGCTCGCAAGGGATAGGTCCTCAGGATGGACGCGTTTCTGCCATTCCTCCAGACCATTGCCAACCTCATCTTCTGAATAGCCGAGCATTTTCTTCCACGCGCTTGAATAGAACACTGTGCGCTCGGGCACATTCCAGTCCCAAAGGCCGTCACCCGCCCCTTCGATGGCGTACTTCCAGCGGAATTCACTTTCCTGCAATGCAGCTTGCTGGCGTCTCAATACTTCAAGCAGGCGATTGAAGCCCTCGATCAGGTCACCAACCTCGTCCTGATGGGTAACCGGCAAGGGTTGCAGATTCTGGTCTGACTCCAGGCGGGCGGTCAGGTCCCTGGCCGTGCTCAGCATCGGTGTCAGTTGACGTTTCAGAAGCCACCACGCCAAAGCGCCGGCAAGCAGTGTGAGAAGGACACTTGCACCCACGATGCGTTCCAGCATGCTGCGGATGGGTGCAAAGGCCTCCTGCGTTGGCAGGGTCGCAATCACGAACCAGTCCGCTATCGGAATGCGCGCTGAAGAGGTCAATACCTCGATGTTGCGGGAGCTGACATTGACGGCGGTCCCGTCAAATCCCAGCAGTCGCCGATCCAGTACCGGATTGACGCCTGGAGCCGGTATCGGCTGCATCACGAGTATTTCGTTATTGGCGGTTGCAAGGACAACTTGCCTGCTCTTGGGATCGATCACGAGGTAGCCGCCGCTCAGGCCGTAGTAGCTCTGACTGATCTGCGCAAGAAAGTTCGGTTTGCTCAGATCGGAGGCGCCGGTTAGCGCACCCACCACTTTCCCTTGTGCATCAAGAATGGGAACGGTCATGCCGAAACTGGCGGCACGTACCGTCTTGCCTATCGTTGGTCTGCCCACGGTGGCCTTGCCTTCGGTCAGCGCAGCCGCCACGTGATCGCGGTCCAGGTAGTTCAGGCCGGTCCGTCCGATCAGCGGCAACTCCGCAATCGCGGTTCCATCAGCTCGCGTGACAAAGACGCCGGCATTGAAAAGCACCTGAAGCACAGGACGCTGTTCCATGACCTTCTGCAATCTCGCCGGATCATTGAGCAGGCCGGGCTCCACGCCGAGTGCAACGCCTTTGAGCGCATCCATGCGCTCTTTGAAATTGGATGCGATTTCAGCGCCGACCAGCGCCACTGTGGCGCGCTGCTGATCGCCAAGCAGGCGCTGCATATCCTCGCGCAGGGTCTTGCTGACGTAGAACGCCAGCGACCAGATACTGGCCCAAAGTATGACCAAAGTGGTCAAAGTCACTTTTGCTTTGATCGACCACGATGGATAGCCACGAAGTTTCATGCGTGCGAAGTGCAGTTGTCGGACCAGTGTGCGCCTGTCGGTGTTCAGTCCTGACTCGCATTCAGGTCTAAGATTGACTCAGATCAATGAAACCCTTACTACTTGCACATTGTTGATCCCTTGCCTTGCCTGGGTGACGACCATGTTGCGCTAGCTGGAGCAAGCGCGCCTCAGAACGCACTGCAATACACTTCGCCATGCAAATTGCATGTAAATGCGGACGGACTTATGCACCATTTGTTCACCATGATCACAGCGGCGGCGTTGCTCGGTGCCTGTTCCATCACCATGCTCGCACCCTCGGCGATGGCTCCCGCTGCTGCTGGGCGCGCTGCGCTGGCGCCCTCAGGGACATTGCGCGCAGCCATCAACTTCGGCAACCCGATTCTTGCTACCCGCGATGCAGTCACGGGAGAGCCGCGTGGCGTATCGGTTGATCTTGCGCGTGAGTTGGCCAGCCGACTTGGTGTGCCGGTCGAGCTGGTTTTGTACCCGGCAGCCGGCAAGGTTGTCGAGGGCATCAGCGCCGGGGCATGGGACATCGGATTTTTCGCCATCGATCCGGTGCGCGCGGCGGACATCGATTTCACGCCCGCCTATGTCGTGATTGAAGGCGCCTATCTGGTGTCACAGGACTCCGCCATCACCCGCAATGAAGAAGTTGATCGTGATGGGGTGCGCGTCGTTGTCGGTCGTGGCAGTGCGTACGATCTTTACCTGACACGCGAGTTGAAGAAGGCAAGGATCCTGCGCGCAGAGACATCACCAGCAGTCACCGACATGAAGGTCGCCAGCAGGGTCGAAGTAGCTGCCGGGGTGAAGCAGCAGCTTCAAGCGGATGCCATGCGCCTGCCGGGTTTGCGACTGCTGGACGGGCGCTTCATGGTCATCAATCAGGCCATGGCCGTGCCCAAAGGCCGTGACGCGGCGGCGCTAGCCTATGCCAGTCAATTTGTGCAGGAGATGAAGGCCTCGGGTTTTGTCGCGCGGGCGTTGCAGCGCCACGCCATTGACGGCGCGGCGGTGGCACCCCCTTGAGTTTGTAAAGCTTGTCGGCAGACCTGCTCAGCAGCCCGCGACGCACTTTCCGAGGCTGTCAAACTCCATGGTCTTGCCGCTCAGCGCAATATGGGCCGACACCTTGACGGCTTTGATGAAAGCCTCGGTCTTGCTCCCGGTCACCACTTTGCCGCCGGTGGTCGCTACTTCATTGGCGTGCGAGGCGATCACCGAATTGGGCTTGACCAGATCGTTGATGACATAGGCCGCCTCGGTCGGGCCGGTAGTGAAGTTGTCGCCGATGTTCATGACGGCGAGCTTGGCATGGTAGTGGTCGCGCACAACTTTTTCCTGCGCGGCCATGATGCCCGTATCACCGGAGAGGTAGGCCACAAGTCCGTTGCTGAACTTCAGCACATAACCCGTGGCCTCGCCAACATAGCCGGCGATCCCTGCATCCGTCATGTTTTTGCCTAACTCACCACCGATGTAGTCCGGATCGAGGCCGTTGCTGTGCAGGGCAGGCACCGTCGCAATCGTCACGCCAGCGAGCTTCACGCTGCCGCCGAATCGCGCGAGGATCGAATCCATCGGATTGCCACCATTGGCCTTGAGCCTGGCAGCGAAGAACGGCGGCATTTCGCTGCCGGTCACAATCTTTGCTTTTTTGGCCAGGGCGATGTTCACCGAGTTCGAGTTCGGCAGGGCCGACACCGAAACATCGGGCTTGGCACAGCTGCCTGAATTGGGTTCCTTGTTGTGGGCGTTGCCCAGGTGATCGCCGTGCATGTGACTGACCAGGATGATGTCAATCTTGCCCAGGCGCGGGTCGTTGGGTCCGGCGACTGTACGACCAGCGTCATAAAGTATGCGCGTGCCATTCGGATCCTCGAAGATCATCGCCCTGTCCTGAGGGCAGAACTCGCCATCCTGACCGCCGAGCGGTGTCACCTTGACGTTTTGTGCCCAGGCCGGCGCAGCTGCCAGTGTCATCGCCGCGGCGCAGCTGGCGGCCAGCGTCCAGACTACATAAATCGATCTCATGCGTGTTCTCCTCGCTAGTTATAACAGCGAAGAAATTAGCACAATTCGATTTGTCTTGGATTCCTGAAGGGAATATTGCAGCGCTCAGCGCAGCACCATGCTGTCCTGTGCCGCGCGAACCAGTGCTGCTGCATCATCTGGCAATAAGAACCCTTCTGCCTGTGCCCGTGAAGCGGCTTTGCGCACCGCCTCAACATAGCCCGAATGGGAGACGTAGCGCTCCTGTAGCGAAGGTCGCGGGTCCTTGTTGCTACGCCGCTCAAGCTCAGTGCGGGCGAAGGGCAGCATCCCGCCCACGTAATTGCAAATCTGTCCGGCGTGGAAGGGACGCGCGCCATCGGCGGTGACGTTCCAGCCCAGATAGCTGCCAAGAGGCGCATCGAGCAACACCACGGGCACACCGCCCAACTCGTTGCCGTCTGCATCCACCCTGGGGGCATACATGCCAAGTACCTGGCGAATCGGTGGTGGCGCGTTGGTTGCAACACCGGAGCCATCCACCGGGTTGAATTGCGCTCCCCAGTCATAGTCAATGACCGGCATGATGAAGTCCGGCTCGGGGATCGTCGGCCGCAGCGTTGGCAGTGTCGGAAAACCGAGGCTCCGCTTGTTTGCCGGAACCAGCGTGCCATCGGCCAGCTTCGGCCACCGACTCGGCGGAGGCTCCGTGCCGCGCATGACCCAATTTCGAAAATGAACGCGCAAGGCATTGACGGTCTCGGTATGCGGCACCGGATTGGCCGGCAGTACCCCCGTTCCGTAGTTATTGCCCGGGCACGATGGTCCCGATGTCGGCAAACCGACACCTGGCAGACTGGAGTTGAAGCCACCGGTGCCACCACCATGGGTCGAACTGCCGATGTAGTAACGGCGAACGTTGGGCGGCAGCGGCAAATCCTTGCGGGCATCGGTACCTATCCACTCCGGAGTGAGTTTGAGCGCCCAGACCTCCGCTGAACCAAAGTGCTCCATGATTTTCGGGCAGGTCCGGCTTTGCGCGCAACGCTCAAGCAAACCGGCGGCGGGCGTGCCACGCAACGAGTCTGACTCGGGCAGCCACCACTGAGGGCCCTCGCTGCCAGCCTGATACAACTCCAGAACGCCGTCGGGCTGCGCCCATCGGAAATTCAGAGCGATGCGGCGGCCCGCAATGATGGGCCACAGACCATCATGCACCTGCTTGCCGGCTTCGTCCTGATTGAAGCCCAGATGCAGCCATCCGCGCAGAAAATTTCCCGACTGCGAGACGCCACGGCCAATGCTGTGCGTCACCGCCCCGGCCACCGGGTTAGGCGTTCCCAGGTCGTCGCTGCGAGCCGTTTTGAAGAATTGTCCGACGTCGCGCCAGGCAGCAAAGCCGATGCCCAGCGCGTAGGCATCGTGGGACGTAAATGTCACCTGATACAGGCGCTTGGGATCAAAGCCGCTTTTCAGACAAATCTGGCTTGCATCGGGCGTTCCCGGGAACGGATGCGAGGCATCGCAGCGTGCCCAGGCCCAATCCGCTGAGGCGATTTCAAGCTCTCCAATGACCTCACCCCGGGTCGATTCGGCCGCGCGCGACACCAGGCGAGACGCGCGCGTGTCAAGGCTCGCAGGCTGATAGGGAACCGGGTTGCTCTGAACAATGAGTGCCTGAGAATTCTGTCCGGATCGATTGACGATGCGTCCAAACACCTGTCCCGCAACCGGCGATCCATCTTTGTTGCGCGCCATCGGCAACTGGAGCCAGTGCGGCTTGTCAACTTCCGCCGTCGCGCGAACCGTTGTTGCCCCTGCGTTGTCGCCCTGCCAGGCGCTGGTGAGATCAATATCACCATTGGCGCGCTCTGCCGGCACATTGGGACGACGCACGCCGCGATTCGGGACTTCGTGCCACATCAAGCCGCTGGCTTTTGCCAGATCCACCGGCTTGGTCAGCACAAAAGTAGCCACGTAACGGACCTTGCCGTCGGCATCGCTGGCCATCGTGATGTCATTGATGATGCGGTTGGCAGATGAAGCAGGCTCCAGTTCACCAAACGCGCGCCCGGCGACCTGTTCTGTGATGACGCCGCCAGATGGATCGGCCGGCATCGGTTTCACCTCGTCGATGACGATGCGGGTCACGCGCGCTTGCGCTGCAGTGAAGGCGGTGCAGGTCAGGGCCAGCGTGATACCGATGCTGCGGAGCTTGCGAAGCATGGTCAGTGCGTGGAACGCCATTTTGGCTAGCCGCCTTTCTCGGGAAACTTTGCTTCGCGCTGCATCTTCCTGAACCAGTCTCGCAGCATCCTTTGCTCAAAGCTGAAGCGGGTCAGTCGGAGCTGAACAATGCGGTCAAAAAATGCCATGTCCTTGATGTCCTCATGACCTGACACGAGCATCTGCCCCATGCCGTCTGTGAGCTTGTAATCAAAGGACATTCTTGGCCAGTACAAGGGCTTGAAGACACGAATGTCCCGCCACAGGCCGAAGTGCATGGGGTTGACTTCGCCAGCCAGATCGACATCGGTGACGCTGACATCGAAGACGCAGCCATCGGGTAACTGCCTGGCCAGATCAGCGAAAAGCAGTTCAAATTCACTGAACAGCGCTTGACGAAACGAATCGCGCAGGTCATTGCCTTCGCGGATGTCTGTGTAATTGTCCGGCTCCTGCCAGGTGACTTTCGCGCTGCCGGCGTACGCCGTGCATGCACAAATCGATGCTGTCACCATGCCCAGCATCCAATGCTTCATACGGTTCAGCCTTGCTGCTGTTGCGCCCGGAATTTGCATGGTCGTGTTCACCAACATGCCACTAGATCCCGTGGCTTTGAAGCTGGATCGGACCTTTGGGCGTGTTCAGGGTGACGATGATGTTGGCCGGCCCCGTGCCGACCGCAACACCGGCCAGTCCGATGGCTTCGTATGCCGCCTGAAGCTTGGCGGCTGTCGGACAGCTTACGGCAATGCCCTGCAAGGTCACGCCGGACCGCGGCAGGCTGTTTCTTGGGTGCAGGCGCAAGGGCTCGGCGGCATCGGGCTTGCCCCATTGAATCAGGGTTGGAAGGGCGCCGCCGAACAGGCGCTGTCCATCGTCGCGTACCGTGATTTGCCATTGCAGCAAACCACGTCTGGAATGGCGACTTGCCTGAACCGCTGGCCCGCGATCAATACCCAGGGATTTCAAAGCAAGTCGCGCAGCCTGAATGTCGCTCGTATTCGCAACAAAATGCACCAGACGCGGCGCTATGGCCACGGCGGCCTGAAGCGTCGGATCATCCATGTCGAACCAGCGCTTCTTGGGTGAGTTCGCGGGGCGTGCAACTTGTGGATTGATGGCGATGATCTCAAAGTAAGCGAGCGGGTTCGATGGCGTGGCAATTTTGAATAGCCGGTTGTGAGTTCCATACGAGGCGTGTTCGCCGCCGGCGCCTGGTGTGATGCCCAAGGTTGCCTCACACCACTGCACACCAAGCTCCAGGGTCTGTGCCACCACCACCACGTGATCAATCTGTGTCGTCATGCCGTGACAATACCACCCAAATCATCGACCAGCTGATTTCCGGCTCAGGAAGCGTTGCGGAACTGGTCGTGGCAGACCTTGCAACTTTTCTGCACCTCATTGACGGCGGCACGGATCGCCTCGAGATCACCAACCCGGGCCGACTCGACCAGCCGTCGCACTGTGGCTTGATAGTCTTCTTGCGCCTGCTTGAACTCCAGGGGCTTGCTCCACACTTTCGGATTCGCGCGTGTTGGCGCGTAATTGCTGTCGGGCGTGAAGTAAACCCAGGGTTGGGTCGCGAGCCTTTGCAGTTCCAGAGCACTGTCACGGAGCTCCTGCGGGTTGTACTTTTTGCGATCACGCGCAACCATCCCCATGGGCTCCAGCGTCCGTGTGAACTGTTTGAAAACAGCCCTGCGCTTGGTGACCGGTTGATCGGGATGCGTATCGTCCGCGGGGCCACTGCAGGCGCTTAGCGCAAACAGGGCAAGCATCGTGATCGCGCCAATCGGCAGTTTGTGGATGGATCGCATCGCTAGGCAATGAAGCGCTCTGGG
Source organism: uncultured beta proteobacterium (assembly GCA_903927295.1). Lineage (GTDB taxonomy): Bacteria > Pseudomonadota > Gammaproteobacteria > Burkholderiales > Burkholderiaceae_C > Rhodoferax. Next base: position 13,352 of record CAIYMN010000038.1, read on the forward strand.
TGGAACGGTGCGGGATCGATCGAACACGTTTCGCCCAGCATCAATTCGGCCAATAGCTGCGCCGTGCCTGGGCCGGTGCTCAGTCCGATGTGCTGATGTCCGAGTGCGAGCCAAAGGTCAGGATGGTTTGGCGCTGCGCCGATCAGGGGACGGCTGTCGGGCAAGGTCGGGCGCGAGCCTAGCCAGGGCGCGCCGGATTGGGCGCCCAGAGGAAAGGCCTGCCGCGCAGCCACTTCGGTCATTTCGAGCTGGGCCAGGTTGACGGGCGCGTCGCGCCGGGTCAACTCCACGCCAGTGCTCAGGCGAATACCGTTTTCCATGGGAGCGAGCACATAACCGGCGGCCGTGTCGTAAACGGGTCGCGTCAGCCGGGCATCGGGACTGGCCACAAAATTCTGGTGATAGCCGCGCTCGAAAGCCAGGGGCGCGGCCAGCTTGAGTGGCGCCAGCAGGTCATTGGCCCAGGGACCCAGCGCGATGACGACTTTGCCCGCTGGCGTGACGCTGCCATCGGAACCATGCAATTGCCAGAGCCCTCGGGCGTCGCGCTGCAGGGCCGCCATCTCGCGCTGCACCAGGACGCCACCACGCGCCTGGAACAAGCCGGCGTAGGCCTGCACCACCTGACCAGGATCGTCAACCGAGCAGGCATCCTTGATCCAGAGCGCGCGCTGAAATATCGGATGCAGATGCGGCTCCAGGCTCCTCAAGGCGGAGGGATCAAGCTCCTGGGTGGCGATCTCGAAGTGATCAAAAGTCTCGCGGGCCAGCCGATTCTTGACCAGTGCCTGGGCGTCGCGGTACAAGTAGATCCATCCGTCTTCGCGCAGGCGGTGCGAGGCGCCCGCTGCCTGCATCAGCTGCCGGTGCGCCGGGATGGACAGGCGGATCAGGGCGTCCAGCGCCAGCGTTGTTTCATCGAAGGCCGAGCGTCGGGCGCGACTGAGAAAGCCAAGCCCCCACTTCATCTCCTGCAACAGGTACAGCGGGTTGTAGCGAAACTGCGCTGTCCGGTTCGTAAGGAACCGTGGCAAGCCAGCCCAGAGACCGGGGTTGTTGAAAGGAATCAGGGAACTGCGTGCGATCACCCCTGCATTGCCAAAGGAGGTCTCCTGGCCTGGCGGTTTGCGATCAAAAAGTTGAACCTTCAGGCCGCGCCGCTGCAACTCCAGCGCACAGCACACCCCCACCATACCCGCGCCAACAACAGCGACGCCAGGCGCTTCATCGCGCTGCATTGCCTAGTCGTCCAGGCCGGAGACACCCACGCGATGCGGCAAGGCTCGCGCGCCGGCAATGCGGTACATCACCTGACCGGGCCACGACAGGTAGCCATCGAGTCGGCAGGAAAACAGAACCCCATCAGTTTGACTCTTGTAAGTGGTGCGCGCCAGTGGGCCGTGTGGATTGGCGGGGTCGATGACATCGCAGATGGCTTGACCCTTCTTGACCTTGCTGCCCGGTTTCACATGGAAGACGAGGAAGCCGGTAGCCCGGCTGTAACCCACATCCATGCCACTCATCGGCATGGCCGGTGAAAGCAGGCGCGGTAGCGGCGCGGCCTTGCCTTTGACAAGGCCGCGCCGCACCAGCCAGCGGTACAGATTGTTGGCATCGCTGCGACCCAGCGCGTCGCTGACATCAAACTGGCTGCGCATTTCGACGGTGACCGCCATGCAGGCTTGTGGTATGGCGGCTGGAGCAAAGCGGTCACGCAGGCGCCCCCACAGGGAGGCATGTACACCGGAGAACGTCTGGCTGGTCGCATAGGGCTCATTGCACAGACTGGCCCGAGCGCCCAGGTCAGCCGCCAGTTCGGCAATGGCGCCGTTGGGCCAGTCGCAGGCTGAGGTGAAAAGATGCAAGGCGGCGTGGATGTCGCAGTGCAAATCCAGCACGTAGTCCGCGTCGATGCTGAGCTTCATCATTTCAACACGCAGCGTCTGCAATTCATTGACCGGCTTCATCTCGGCCAGCAGCTGCAGCGCAGCCTTGCGAATGCGCTTGACGTTGCTTGGGCCATCGTTGCCAAGTCGCTTGCCCACGCGCTCGCCCACTGCGTCTGCAAGACTCAGCCAGTTGCGGTTGAAGTTTTCGTAGCTCAGCAGGTTGTAACGACCCGCATGTGCATTGCCAACCAGCTGGGCCTGGCCAATCGGATTGACCGTGGGCACCACAATGATTTCACCCTGGATCAGACCCTGACGCTCTGCCGCAAGCAACTGCGGCATCAAGTGGTGCAGGGCCATGGTGCCCGGCATCTCATTGGCATGAATCGCTGCCTGCAGGTAGACCTTGGGGCGTGCACCGGCTCTTCCGAAGCGCAACCACTGGATCTGCTTGTGCGAACCCGGCGTCATGCTGGGCAATTTGATGCTGTTGATTCTGGCGGGCATTCGTCTCTCCAGGAAGGGATGTCGCCGATCAGTCTAGCGCAAAGCGATGCGGCAAGGCTGCACAGTCATTTACCAATGTTTTACAAACAGGCTGTCTTCCACGGGTCTCTGACACTCGTTCTATGTACAGGGCTGAGTACCTGTCCTCGACCCGATCAACTCAAGGAGAAATTGAAATGCTGATGAAGAAACTGTCAATTGCTGCGTTCGTTCTTGCCGGCTTGACTGCCAGCCTCCATGCGCAGACGCCAGCGCCTGCGCCCGCCAGGACGCCAAGCCCCACTGTGGCGGCTGACAAGGCGCAACTCCAGACGGATCGCGCCAAGGTTCAGGCTGATGTGGCCAAGTTGAAAACAGACAAAGCTGCCGGTGACAAGGCAGCGGTAGCGGCGGACAAGGCGCAGCTCAAGGCCGACAAGGCAAATGCTCAGGCAGACCGCGCCAAACTGAAGGCAGATCGCGCGCAAGCCAAGGCTGCGAACAAGGCTGCACACAAGGCGGCAAGCAAGTAGGACTTCAACATCGAATGGGCGGCCGCCCGGCCGCCCGGGCCCGATAGCCTCAGGTCACGGGTGCCGGGTTGAACAGGACCAGCGCGTTGTGCAGCTTCCAGTGTTCGGCCCAGGTCTTCTTGCGACCGCTGGCCACCTCCAGCATCAATCGGAAAAGTTCCCAGCCCACCTCCTCGATGGTGGCTGAGCCGTCTGCAATCGTGCCGGCGTTCACGTCCATCAGGTCGTGCCAGCGGCGCGCCAGATCGCTGCGCGTGGCGACCTTGATGACGGGTACTTCGGCCAGACCATAAGGCGTACCGCGCCCGGTGGTGAATACATGCAAATTCATGCCGGCGGCCACTTGCAGCGTGCCGCAGATGAAGTCGCTGGCCGGCGTGGCGGCAAAGGTCAGGCCCTTGCTCTTGAGCTTTTCGCCAGGCGCAAGCACGCCGGTGATGGCTGCATTGCCGGACTTGACGATGGAGCCCATGGCCTTTTCCACAATATTGGACAGGCCGCCTGACTTGTTGCCGGGCGTCGTGTTGGCACTGCGGTCAACACCGCCGCGCTGCAGGTAGGCGTCGTACCAGGCCATCTCGCGAATCATGGCCTGCGCCACTTCGGGCGTGGCAGCGCGTGCTGTCAGCAGGTCAATTCCGTCGCGCACTTCAGTGGTTTCGGAGAATATGACGCTGGCGCCGGCGCGCACCAGCAGGTCGGTGCAAAAGCCTACCGCCGGATTCGCGGTGACGCCAGAGAAGGCATCGCTGCCACCGCACTGCACTCCCACCACCAACTCACTGGCACTCACTGTTTCGCGTCGGCGTGCGTTCAGGCGCTGCAGATGTTTTTCGGCCTGGCGCACGATGGAATCAATCATCGACAGAAAGCCCACGTGCGCTGCATCCTGCAGGCACACCACGTCCAGCGCCTGGGCACTCTGACGTTGGTCGATCAGGGCAATGGAGCCGGGCGGCAGCAGGCGTTCGGGTTGCAGTTTTTCGCAACCCAGGCTGACCACCATCACTTCGCCGCCGAAGTTCGGATTCAGGCTGATGTTGCGCAGGGTGCGGATGGGCACAATGGCATCCGGCGCGTCGATGGCCACGCCGCAGCCATAGCCATGTTCCAGCGCAACCACATCGTCGACATTGGGAAAGTTCGGCAGCAATTCGGTCTTGATGCGTTGCAGCGCAAAGGCGGTGACACCGGCAACACACTGAACGGTCTGGGTGATGGCAAGGATGTTGCGCGTGCCGACCGATCCATCCGGATTTCGATACCCCTCGAAAGTGAATCCCTCCAGCGCCGGCAGGGCAAGGGGCTTGATTGTGGCCAAAGGCAACTCGTCGAGTGAGCGCGCATCGGGCATGCGCAGCAGGCGCTCATGCACCCAGCTTCCTGCGGCGATATCTTCAATGGCATAACCGATAGCTACGCCATAGCGCAGCACGGCATCGTTCTTCTTCAGGTCCAGCAGTGCCACCTTGTGGCCTTGCGCAATGGTGCCCTGCAGGATCTGTCCGGTTGCCAGAACGGTGCCGGCGGGCAGGCCCGCGTTGTTGGCAACCATGGCCACATTGTCACGGTCGTGCATGCGGATGAGGAGCGGCTCGCTCTGCATCTTTGCTGGTGCGGCTGGCATCAATATCTCCTATCATGCTGGACGCTATGAGGACATCTCTCAAACCATTGTAACTGTTTGGTAGCGGTACCATAATGGACCCCATGAACGAAAGACCTCCTTCCCGACGCTCACGACGCGGCAGCGGTGCCATCACACTGCGTGATGTGGCCAAGCTCGCCGGCGTGGCGCCGATCACGGCTTCGCGCGCGCTCAATACGCCGACTCAGGTTTCGCAGACGGTTCAGCAGAAGGTGCTGGATGCCGTGCAGCGCACAGGCTACGTACCGAACCGCATGGCCGGCGGGCTGGCATCGTCGCGCAGTCGCCTGATTGCCGCTATCGTGCCCAGTACCGTGATGTCGGTCTTCATGGAGACCATCGAATCCCTGAATCACAACCTGTTTGAAGCCGGTTACCAGTTGATGCTGGGCCAGTCGGACTACTCGGTCGCCCATGAAGAGTTGTTGCTCGAAGCCGTCATTGGGCGCCGCCCCGACGGCATCTTTCTGACCGGCATTTTGCCGCCGGGCAGGGCCCGCACCCGCTTGCTGGCTTCGGGCATACCGGTGCTGGAAACCTGGGACCTGACGCCGACGCCGATCGATATGCTGATTGGCTTCTCCCATCTGGACATAGGGCGTGCTGTTGCCAGCTTTTTGATGGACAAGGGCCGGCGCCGCTTCGCCTTGATCCGGGCGGAAGACGAGCGCGCGGGCCGGCGTGCAACGGCGTTTGCCGAGGCTGTAAGCCAGCGCGGCTGCGGCGCTGCGCTGGTAGTCAACGTGGGAGATGCACGCACGCTCAAGGGTGGGCGCGAGGCGATGGCCGCGGTGCTGAGGCAAGCACCGGAGACCGACGCTGTCTTTTGCAGCTCCGACCTGCTGGCGCTGGGCGCCATGACCGAGGCCCGGGCGCAGGGGATTGCGATACCGCAGCGTATTGCCGTCATGGGCTTCGGGGATGTGCCGTTTCTGGCCGACATGGTGCCGGCTTTGAGCACCGTGCGCATCAATGGCGCGGAGATGGGGCGCCAGGGCGCACGTTTTCTGATCGAGCGCGCCGAGGGGCGCTCTGTGAATCCCGGCATGGTGGACGTTGGCTTCACCATCGTCGATCGCGATACGACTTGACGACGCCGTATGGTACCGCTACCATTTAGGTCGTTGCGACTATCGCTCACCCACCCACCCCAAGGAGATCCAGGATGAAGAAACTGCTTTGCTCGCTCGCTGCCTCGCTGGCGCTGTCGTCGGCCCTGGCCTGGCCTGACAAGCCGGTGGCGCTGGTTGTACCGTTCCCGCCGGGCGGTTCGACCGACCTGATCGCACGAACCCTGCTGCCGAAATTGCAGGAGAAACTGGGCGGCACCTTCATCGTTGACAACAAGGCCGGTGCCACCGGTACCATTGGCGCAGGTCTTGTGGCCAAGGCGGCGCCCGATGGTTACACCTTGCTGGTCTCTTCCCTGGGGCCGTTTGTGATCGCGCCGCACCTGCTGACCAAGGTGTCATACGACGCCCTCAAGGACTTTGACTACATCACGGTCGCTGTGCAGGCGCCCAACGTGCTGGTGGTACCAGCCAAGTCGCCCCACAAGACGATGGCTGATGTCATCGCCTACGAAAAGGCGAACCCGGGCAAGATGAGTTTTGCATCCTCTGGCAACGGCAGCAGTGATCACCTGACGGCGGAGCTGTTCTGGCTGCAGACCGGAACCAGTGGCCTGCATGTGCCTTACAAGGGCGGAGGCCCGGTGATGACCGATTTGCTGGGCGCTCAGGTTGACTCGTCCTTCATGAACATCAATACCGCGATGCCGCAGATTCTCGCCGGCAAGTTGCGAGCACTGTCCATTACCAGCGCCAAGCGCTCTCCCCTGCTGCCGAATGTGCCAACCCTGGAGGAAATCGGCGTGAAGGAGGCCAACGTCTATTCGTGGCAGGCCATTGCCGCACCGCGCGGACTGCCGGCGGACATCAAGACCAAGCTGCATGCAGCGATCGTGTCCGGCCTGAACGATCCGGTCATCAAGGCCAGGCTTCTGGACCTGGGCTTCGAGATCGTAGCCAACACGCCGGAACAATTTACTGCGTACCAGGCTACGGAATTCGCACGCTGGAAGAAGCTGATCGAATCGCGCAAAATCACGGCGGACTAGGGTTTCACGGTGGGACCAGCCAGGAGTGAATCAATGACGCCGGTCATCACGACCCTCCAGGTGATTCCGGTCGCCGGGCAGGACAGCATGCTGCTCAACCTGTCCGGAGCGCATGGGCCCTTCTTCACGCGCAACCTGCTGCTTCTGACGGACAACGCCGGTCGCACTGGCGTTGGCGAAGTACCGGGGGGTGAAAAAATTCGCGCCACACTGGATGACGCCCGACAGATGGTTGTGGGTCAACAGATTGGCAATGTGCAGGCGGTACTCAACACCATGCGCAGCCGCTTTGCCGATCGTGATGCGGGTGGCCGCGGTCTGCAGACCTTTGACCTGCGCACCACGATTCACGCCTTGACGGCAGTGGAGTCGGCCATGCTTGACCTGTTGGGGCAGCATCTGGATCTTCCCGTTGCCGCCTTGCTCGGTGAGGGTCAGCAGCGCAGCGCCGTGGAGATGCTGGGCTATCTGTTCTTCATTGGCGACCGAAAGAAGACGGATCTGCCATACCGCGCCGAAGACGCGTCAGACGGGAGCTGGTTGCACGTGCGCAACGAGCAGGCGCTGACACCCGAATCGGTCGTGCGGCTGGCCGAGGCGGCGCAGGCGCGCTACGGCTTCAACGACTTCAAGCTCAAGGGGGGAGTGCTGCGCGGCGAGGAGGAAATTGAGGTGGTGACAGCGCTACACGAGCGCTTTCCCAAGGCGCGCGTCACGATCGATCCGAATGGCGGCTGGTTACTCAAAGACGCAGTGCGCCTGATGCGCGACTTGCGAGGGATCGTGGCTTATGCCGAAGACCCGTGCGGTGCCGAAGACGGGTTTTCGGGACGTGAGGTTATGGCCGAATTCCGCCGCGCCACCGGTTTGCCGACGGCGACCAACATGATTGCCACGGACTGGCGTCAGCTGAGTCATGCGCTGGCCTTGCAGTCGGTCGACATCCCTCTGGCCGATCCGCACTTCTGGACCATGGCAGGCTCGGTACGCGTTGCGCAAACCTGTCGCGACTGGGGTTTGACCTGGGGCTCGCATTCGAACAACCACTTCGACATATCGCTGGCCATGTTCACCCACGTGGCTGCGGCGGCGCCGGGCAAGGTGACGGCCATTGACACGCACTGGATCTGGCAGGACGGGCAGCGTTTGACCAGGGAGCCATTGCAGATCGTCGGCGGCCTGGTGCAGGTGCCGAAAAAGCCGGGTCTGGGCGTCGAGCTCGACATGATCGAAGTCGAGAAGGCGCACCAACTCTACAGGCAGCAGGGCCTGGGCGCACGCGATGACGCCATGGCCATGCAGTACCTGATTCCCGGATGGGCGTTCAATCCGAAGCGCCCGGCGCTGGATCGATAGGAGTAATGATGAGAACAAACCGCTTACGCACCCTCTGGCAATCGGGCGGCGCTGTCGTCAATGGCTGGCTCGCCATCGCCAACAGTTTTTCGGCCGAAACCATGGCACACCAGGGCTGGGATTCGCTCACCATTGACTTGCAGCACGGCGTCGTTGATTACCAGGCGATGGTGACCATGCTGCAGGCCATCTCCACCACCGATACCGTGCCGGTGGTGCGCGTGCCCTGGCTGGAGCCTGGTATTCTGATGAAGACACTGGACGCCGGCGCTTATGGCGTGATCTGTCCCATGGTCAACACGCGCGAGGACGCGCAGAAGCTCGTCGCCTACACGCACTACGCACCGCGTGGCACGCGCAGCTTCGGCCCGGTTCGTGCTCTACTCTACGGCGGCGCCGACTACCCGCAACATGCCAACGACACCATCGTGACTTTCGCCATGATAGAAACCGCTGCAGCACTCGACAATCTGGACAACATTCTGTCTGTCGAGGGGCTGGATGCGATCTATATCGGCCCCTCGGACCTGTCGCTGGCGCTGGGCTGCACACCGGCTTTCGATGATCTGGATGCGAAAGCGGCCGAGGCCGTCGACCACATCCTGGCGCGTGCCAAGGCACACGGCGTCGTCGCGGGTATTCACAACGGCACGCCGGAGGCGGCGCTCAAACGCATCGCCAAGGGCTTTCAATTTGTCACGGTCAGCTCGGACGCGCGGCTGATGGCAGCCGGCGCCCAATCAGTGCTGGCCAGGATGCGCAAGCCCGCATGAAGACCCTGGACCGAACTGCGTTGCTGCGTCGAATGTTCGATGCAGCGATTGCCGCGGCCCAGCCCGCGCTGTGCCTGCCTGCACACTTGCCATCGCCTCCCAAGGGCAGAACCATTGTGATCGGTGCGGGCAAAGCGTCGGCGGCCATGGCGCGCGCACTCGAAGATCACTGGTCGGGGCCGCTCGAAGGGATCGTCGTAACGCGCTACGGCTATCAGCTGCCCTGCTCACAAATAGAAATTGTGCAGGCGGCGCATCCGGTACCGGATGCCGCGGGCCTGAATGCAGCCACGCGAATTCTGGATCTGGTGAATGACCTCACTGCGGATGATCTGGTCATTGTGTTGATCTCTGGCGGTGGCTCTGCCCTTCTGGTTTCACCGGCGCCCGGCCTGACGCTTGAAGACAAGCAAGCCGTCAACGCAGCGCTGCTGAAGTGCGGTGCCACCATCTCGGAAATGAATTGTGTGCGGCGCCATCTCTCTGGCATCAAAGGCGGGCGACTCGCTGCTGCCTGTCATCCCGCCAGACTCTTGACGCTGCTGATTTCAGACGTTCCCGGTGACAGGCCGATGGACATTGCTTCGGGTCCGACCGTGGCCGATGCCAGCACTTGCGCCGACGCGCTGGCCATCATCCAACGCTATCGGATCGATATCCCGCTTGCCGCACGGACGCTTCTGGAAAGTGGTGCGGGCGAAAGCGTCAAACCTGGCGACCCTCGACTATCCGGTATTGACACCCGGATCATTGCGGCACCCCAAGGGTCACTGGAAGCAGCGGCACAAATTGCGCGCGACAGCGGTGTCACACCTTACATCCTGAGCGACAGCCTTGAGGGTGAAGCCAGGGACATCGGCAAAGCTCACGCTGGTATCGCGCGGCAAATTGCCCTTCGTGACCAACCTTTCAGGGCTCCGTGTGTGCTGCTCTCGGGTGGCGAAACGACGGTCACGGTAAGGGGAACGGGTCGCGGCGGGCGCAATGTCGAGTTCCTGTTGTCATTGGCGCTGTCGCTGGATGGACTGGCAGGTGTTTACGCCATTGCCGGTGATACCGACGGCGTTGACGGCGTAGAAGAAATTGCCGGCGCCGTGATCACCCCGGACACGCTGCAGCGAGCCTGGGCCCAGGGCATCAGAGCGCGCGCCAGTCTTGACGGTAACGACGCTCACGGCTTCTTTCAGGCCCTGGGCGACTCCGTTGTAACCGGGCCGACGCTGACCAATGTGAATGACTTCCGGGCGATTTACATAGACCGACCAGACGCCTGATTTCATTCGTCAGTCTTGTCTGCCTGGTAGCGCGCGGTGCCTGTCACTTCTACAATGAAAGCCACCATGACAGACTCCTACCTCAACTTTGCCAACTCGACCTTGGGTTCCAGGCTTGCCAGTGCTCTGGGTCTGCCCAAACCCATCGTGCTGGAACGCTACCACGAGGGCCAGGCCGTGATCCGGGGACCCGTGCTGCTCGGCGGCGCTGCTGATCCACAACTGCTGCCGGCACTGGCGGCAGCGCTCAAATCCATGGCCGCGCAAACGCTGGCCCACGCGCAGTTGCCACAGTGGACTCCGGTGGCGAATCAGGCCGGGCTGCTGACGGGACGCTGGGGCGTGGCCGACCAGCCGGGGGAAAAAGTCAAGGCCTTGCTGTTTGATGCCACCGGCATGACCGACAGCAGCCAGTCCGATGCGCTCTACACCTTTTTCCACGACAGTGCGCGCTCCGTCTTGCCCAGCGGACGCGTCGTGATTCTGGGGCGTCCACCTGAAGCCTGCAAGAGCCCACGCCAGGCCACGCTGCAGCGCTCACTTGAAGGCTTGACGCGCTCGCTGGCCAAGGAACTGGGCAAGGGCATCAACGTGCAACTGGTCTATGTGGCCGAAGGCGCACAGGATCAGCTTGAGTCGACGCTGCGCTTTTTGCTGTCACCGCGCTCGGCTTACGTTTCGGCGCAGGTCATCCGCATTGGCCTGCCAGTAGGTACAGCAGCGCTGCCTTCGGACTGGAACAAGCCGCTCTTGGGCAAGAAAGTGCTGGTGACGGGTGCTTCGCGCGGCATTGGCGCGTCGATTGCCGAAGTGATGGTGCGCGAAGGGGCCACCGTCATTTGTCTGGATGTACCGCAGGCGCAAAGCGAACTCGATCAGATCACCCAACGGCTCGGTGCCAGCGCCATCGCGCTGGACATCAGTGCAGCGGATGCGCCGCAGCAACTGGTGGCCGCAGCCAGGGCGCAGGGTGGCTGGGACGTGGTGGTGCACAACGCCGGCATCACGCGCGACAAGACCATTGCCAACATGAAGCCGCACCTGTGGCAGATGGTTGTCAACGTCAATCTGTCGGCGCAGGAGCGCATCAATGACGCACTGGTCGAGTCCGGCGCGCTTTCATCTGGCGGGCGCATCGTCTGTGTGTCATCGATCTCGGGCATTGCCGGTAACCGGGGGCAAACGAATTACGCCTTGTCCAAGGCCGGCGTCATCGGCATGGTGCAAAGCATGGCGCCGCTGTTGGCCACCAAGGGCATCACGATCAATGCAGTGGCACCCGGCTTCATTGAGACCCAGATGAGCGCAGCCATTCCCTTTGCCATCCGCGAAGCCGGCCGGCGCATGAACTCCATGAGCCAGGGTGGTTTGCCGCAGGACGTGGCCGAGGCAATTGTCTGGTTTGCTTCTCCGGCATCGGGTGGCCTCACTGGCAACGTGCTGCGGGTTTGCGGGCAGAGCCTGATCGGCGCCTGACCCGCCATGAAGACCATTGAAATCACGCAGCCTGCGAGCACTGCTGCCCTGTATTTCGGTGCATTGCGTGGCGGCGGCAAGAAGGGCGCGTCGGCGCAGACCCTGCCGGCGCTGACCTATGTGCAACCCGCGGTCAAACTCGATGCCCGGCACCTGGTGCAGTACGCAAAGGTCTGCGGCTTTACGCCGGCGCACGGCGTTCCCCTCAGCTACCCGCAGTTACTCACCTTCCCCCTCGTCATGGCCTTCTTTGCCTCGGACGAGTGCCCCTGGCCGGCCATGGGAACAGTGCACCTGGCGAACCGGATCGTGCAGCACCAGAGCCTGCATCCGGGTGATACGCTGCGTGTCGAAGTCAGTACCGGCGCCTTGCTGGCACACGAAAAGGGACAGATTTTTGAACTGGATTTGAAAATCCTGCGTCGTGATGAACTGGTCTGGCAAGCCACGCAGAGCCTGTTGCGGCTCGGTATCAAGCAGCCTGCCGGAGCGCTCTTTGGCGGCCATGTGCCAAATGATTTGCCGCTTTCGCGCCAGGCCGATTTTTCCGCGCCCGCGAACATTGGGCGGCGTTATGGCTCCATCTCGGGTGACCGCAATCCGATCCATCTGTGGGCACTGTCAGCCAGGCTCTTTGGTTTTCGCCGTGCCATCGCGCACGGCATGTGGACGCAGGCGCGTGCACTCGCAGCGCTGCTGCCACGCCAGTCCCTGGATCAGGCTGAAGTGGCAGTGGACTTCAAGACGCCACTGTTCCTGCCGGCGAAGGCAACGCTCTGGACCAGCCATCGGCCGCAGACTTCATCGGCTGCCGGCGTACTGTTCGAGGTTCGCAACGCAAAAGGTGACAAGCCGCATCTGCGTGGGCAACTCACCTGCCATGGGTCTTTCCTGAAATGATGCTGGGCCCTAGTTCAAGTTCGTTGAGCATGCCGGGTGGATCTGGCCGCCGGGGCACTCAGCTCCGCGGCTGTCCCCCAATAACTCCTGCGCTGAGCGCCCCATCAGCCAGATCTTTCACATGGTTTTGTCATTGCGGGCCCCGACCCGCAATCCAGTGGTGGTGTGGCACTGGATCCCGGATCGAGTCCGGGATGACAAGACCAAAGGTCGATGACATTCGCGGAGCCATCCACTGCCGCGCCATCGGGCCCTACTTTGACGCCCTCGGCCCCCACGGCGACGCCCACTGCCGCATTCGCCCGAAAACCGGTGCCGCGAATTTCCGAAGTCCCAATAGAGGAACCAGATGACCAACAACAACCGCATCCGTCGCGTCGCCATTCTGGGCGGCAACCGCATTCCGTTTGCACGTTCCAACACGGTGTACTCACACGCCAGCAATCAGGAGATGCTGACGGCCGCGCTGCAAGGCCTGGTGGATCGCTACCAGCTGCACGGTGAACGTCTGGGTGATGTGGTCGGTGGTGCTGTCATGAAGAGTTCACGCGACTTCAATCTGGTGCGCGAGTCTGTACTGTCCACCACCCTGTCGCGCGAAACACCGGCTTTCGATTTGCAGCAGGCCTGCGGCACCGGCCTGGAAGCAGGGATCGTCGTTGCCAACAAGATTGCGCTGGGCCAGATCGAGAGTGGTATTGCCGGCGGCGTGGACACGACTTCGGACGCGCCGATTGGCCTGAACGAGAAGATGCGCCGCATCCTGCTCGATGCCAGTCGCGCCAGAACCACGATGCAGCGCATTTCTGTCCTGTCCAGAATGCGCCCGGGCATGTTGTTCAGCCCGGCGTTGCCAAGAAATGGCGAGCCGCGCACGGGCTTGTCGATGGGTGAACACGCCGAGCTGATGGCCCGTGAGTGGGGTATCCGCCGTGAGGAGCAGGACGCTCTGGCGCTGAAAAGCCACCACAATCTGGCCCAGGCCTATGAACGCGGATTCTTCGTCGACCTGATGACGAGCTTCAAAGGTGTGAGCCGCGACAACAACCTGCGCGCCGACCTGACAATGGAAAAGCTGCGCTCTCTCAAACCCGCTTTTGACAGGAAGGTTGCACCAGAGCAGGGGACGCTGACCGCGGGCAACTCAACCCCCTTGACCGATGGCGCCTCGGCGGTACTGCTGGCCAGTGAAGAATGGGCCCGGGCGCGCCAGTTGCCGGTGCTGGCCTGGCTGACTTTCAGCGAAGTGGCAGCGGTCGACTTCTTTGACAAGAAGGAAGGCCTGCTGATGGCGCCGGCCTACGCCGTGCCGCGCATGTTGACGCGCGCCAAACTCAAGTTGCAGGACTTTGATTTCTATGAAATTCACGAGGCTTTTGCGGCGCAGGTGCTATGCACGCTGAAAGCCTGGGAAGACCCCGCCTTCTGTCAGGAGCGTCTGGGATTGTCGCGCCCACTTGGCGCCATCGCGCCGGACCGGCTCAACGTCAATGGCAGCTCTCTGGCCGCTGGCCATCCCTTTGCCGCCACCGGTGGGCGTTTGCTGGCAACGCTTGCCAAGCTGCTGGCGCAAAAAGGATCGGGCCGCGGGCTGATCTCGATCTGTGCCGCCGGTGGCCAGGGCGTAGTGGCGATTCTTGAACGCTAGATTGGACAGATCATCATGCAACAACTCCCTGTCATTGAGAAGATTCTGCGTACACCCGAGGAGCGCTTTGCGAACCTGAGTGACTTTCCCTACGTGCCACACTACACCGAGGTCGGCGGTCTGCGCATCGCCTACATCGACGAAGGGCCGCGCGCCGCACCGGTGGTGTTGCTGATGCACGGCGAGCCAAGCTGGTCCTACCTATATCGCAAGATGATTCCGGTGCTGCTGCTGGCGGGCTACCGCGTCCTTGCACCTGATCTGGTGGGTTTTGGGCGCTCCGACAAGCCGGCTCGCAAGGCCGACTATTCGTACCTGAATCACGTGCAGTGGATGAAGGCCTGGATGAAGCGCGTGGATCTGCAGCAGGTCACGCTGTTCTGCCAGGACTGGGGCTCGTTGATCGGTCTGCGCATGGTGGCGGAACTGCCGGATCGCTTTGCGCGCGTTGTCCTGGCCAACGGTGGTCTGCCTACGGGCACGACCGAGACGCCCAAGGCCTTCAGGATCTGGCGTGCCTTTGCCGTCTACAGCCCCTGGTTTCCGATTGGGCGCATCGTCAAGAGCGGTTGTGCCCTGGGCTTGACGCCGCAGGAAGTTGCAGCTTACGACGCACCTTTTCCGTCACGCAAGTACAAGGTGGCAGCGCGACTCTTCCCCACCTTCGTGCCGACCACGCCTGATGACCCGGAGCGCCAGAACAACGAGCGTGCCTGGGAGTTCTTCAAGCAGTGCCAGAAGCCCTTCCTGACCTTGTTCAGCAACCGTGATCCGGTGACACGCGGTGGTCACAAGATGTGGCAGCAACGGGTGCCCGGGGCCCAGGGTCAGGCACATGCGGTAACCAGGGGCGCCGGGCATTTTCTGCAGGAAGACAAGGGCGCCGAAGTGGCGCAGGCGATGGATGCCTTCATAAAGGCCACACCGCTGGCAGGCGCGCCGGCCCCGGCCTAAACTCTGGCGCATGACACCGACACTGGCCCAGACCGCTCCACAAAACGTCCAACGCAGCGTACTGGATCCGGACGGCACAGTGCGGCCGCTGGACAAGTACGACGCGCCGCTGCACTTTGCCAAGCAGGGAGGTCGGCGTTTTCACGTCATGGCCAAACCGATCGGCCCGGCCTGCAATCTGGATTGCTCCTACTGCTATTACCTGGCCAAGGCCACGCTGCCCGACGGCTCGCGCAGTGGCCGCATGCTCGATGAAACACTGGAGTTGTTCATCCGCCAGTACATCGAGGGTGTGACCGGTCCCGAAGTCGTGTTCTCCTGGCAGGGTGGCGAGCCGACATTGCTGGGCGTGGACTTCTTCCGGCGCGTCATCGAGCTGGAGAAGAAATACGCGAAACCCGGTCAGACCGTGCAGAACGACCTGCAGACCAACGGCACGCTGCTCGACGATGAATGG
>CAIYMN010000039.1 GCA_903927295.1 uncultured beta proteobacterium
TGGGTCTCGTCACTGCGAGCGCAGCGCGGCAGTCCATGCATGGATCGCCACGCTTCGCTCGCGATGACGTGCAGACTATACCGTGCAAAGCACGCAGGGGTCGTAGGCCGCCGCCAGCGTACGCGCCGCAGTAACGTCATCAACCGGTAACGCGGCGACGGTCCGCGCCAGCGCGCCGTCCGGATGGAAGTTCCACTCGGTCGGCGCCAGCACGCGGTAGTCCTGCACCGCACCGAGGCTGTCGACCTGCACCCAGTGCAGCAGGAGGCCGCGCGCCATCTCGCACCAGGCCAGCGCCTGACCCGTGCTCAGATGCAAGGCACCGCTGGCGAGCAGGGGCGCCCTCCGCTGCACTGCTACATCCGGCGCGGCCGCAGCCAGTTCCACCAGATCCAGCCAGCGAGCACTCATCCGCGTCCAGGCAGTGTGCGCAGTCTGCCGGTGCCGATGGCGCAGTCGTGTCCAGGCGCCGGTCTCGGCAGGCTGACCCAGCCACGTTGGATGTTGCGCGAAATCGGCATCCTGCGCCAAGGCGTGCCCAAGCTGGCGCAACCCTGCCTCCTGGCGCGCCGCATCATCGGTCAGCACATCGAGCGGGCGCAGCGGCGGCCGCAGGGTGTGAGCGACTGGATGCCAGGCAAGCAGGCAGCGCGCAGGCACCAGTCCGTCGGCTTGCGTCTGGCACCAGCGCGCCAGCGCGTCCGGCTCGCGGCAGTCGTGCAACCACGACAGCGCGTCCTGCGTGAGCACTGCCGTCTCCAGCCAACTGCGCAAGGCACCCAGCGTCTGCCACGCAACAGCTTCGTCCGTAACGGGTCGAGCCGAGGCCAGCGGCAAGGGGCAGCCGCGCAACCAGTCCATGCGCTGCGCGTCAAACCCCAGTTCCGGTAATCGCTGCGGCCAATCCAGCGCGATGCTGCGCAAATGGTCACGTGCCGTCTCCAGGTACAGCAGCACAGAGGCCTGTTGCACTGGTGCTGACTGTGGCGACCGTGCTGCACTCAGCGCCATCTCAGCGCAGCGCCGGTGCGCGTGGGCACAGAGCGTGAAGACACTGCTCAGGGTGCGCCCCACCTGCTCGCCACTTTGCCCCTGCAACAAGCGACCCAGCCTGCCGGCACCGAGCACGGGGCGCTGGCCGACGATGCCGGGCGAGGTGCCGGGCTGCAATTGGTACTGCCCACTCAGCGTGTCCCAAGGTTTGGTGGTTTGCATGCTGGGCAGTTTACCCATAGCGCTGGGTTGCTGAGACAGATGGCATTACTGACCGGCGGTTTCAATACGCCGTATTTGCGGGAAGGCGACTCGATTTCGAACTTGCAGGATAGTTCAAGGGTGGGCCGGTAACACCGTACCACGACACTCGCCAAAGCCGATGCGACGAAAGCCCTCGCGCTGGCAATAGCCGCGCAAGATCACGCTATCTCCATCTTCAAGAAAGGTTCGCTGCTCTCCATTGGACAGGGTAATGGGGCGCTTGCCACCCAGGCTCAGTTCCAGCAAGGAACCACCCTGGTCTGGTCGCGGCCCCGACAGCGTGCCCGAACCAAAAAGATCACCGCTGCGCAGGTTGCAGCCACTCACTGTATGGTGCGCCACCAGCTGTGCCACGGTCCAATAGGTATCACGGTAGTTGGACTGCATCAAACGTTCACCTGGACGCTTGTCAGCACGCATCCTGGCCGTCTGCAGCCACACTTCGAGCTCGATGTTGATAGCTCCTTGCTTTCGGTTTTCTGGCGAGTCCAGGTAAGGCAGTGGCGCTGGGTCATTCTCCGGCCGGTTGAACGGCTCCCGGAACGGCGCCAGTGCATCGAGTGTCACCATCCACGGCGATACCGTGCTGGCGAAATTCTTTGAGAGAAAAGGACCCAGAGGCTGGTATTCCCAGGCCTGGATGTCACGGGCACTCCAGTCGTTGAACAGGGCCAGACCGAAGACATGTTCTTCGGCATCGGCCAGCCGAACAGGCTCTCCCATGGCATTGGGCTGCGCGATGAACGCCCCGAGCTCCAGCTCAAAATCGAGTCTACCGCAGGGTGTGAGTTTGGGCTCAGTGGCGTCGGGTGCTTTGCTCTGACCCCAAGGCCGACGAAAGGTTTGCCCCAAACCTGCTCTGCTGACGCCAATCGAAGACGAGCGGCCATGGTAGCCAATCGGCAGCCACTTGTAGTTCGGCAGCAGTGGGTTGTCAGGGCGAAACTGTTTGCCAACCGTTGTCGCGTGGTGAATGCTGGTGTAGAAATCGGTGTAGTCGCCGATCTCGCAAGGCAACCCCATTTCAACCTCGGCCTGGGGTACCAGGGCGGCGCGAAATCGTGCCTCATCCGGACTGCGATGAAGCAATCCTTGTGAAATCACCAGCCGCAGGGCATGGCGAGCTTGCCTATTCAGCGACATCAGGCGCTTGATGTCTTGGATCTCTGTCACTTTGGCACGGCTCAGGTCCAGCACCTGGTCACCAATGGCCACACCGATGCACCAGTCCAGATCGTCCCCTCGCCGGAATCGACCAAATGGCAGGTTCTGAACGGGGAAGTCTGTTGCTGGGTCGTTGGCCGATTCGACCCAACTTTGCAAAGCGGGATCGTGCGTCTGGTCAATCGCCAGGTTCATGAGTGAAACTCGCGCTCATGAAGAAAGGCAGCGTGTTTGGGGGCGCGCTTGGTCTTGGACCATTCTTCGAGCATGTCCCACTTCACGGCATCGAGCTTCTTCAGCATTGCTTCTTCATCGGGATCGGGGCAGGCCAATTCGAGGCGATGCCCATTGGGGTCAAAAAAGTAGATTGAGTGAAATAGACCATGATCTGTGACACCAAGCACGTCAACACCATTGGATTCAAGGTGAGCTCTAAACTCAAGCAGTGTTGCACGATCCTTGACCTTGAAGGCGATGTGCTGCACCCATTCAGGTGTGTTGGGGTCGCGCCCCATCGGTGGTTGGGTGGGCAACTCAAAGAAAGCCAGAACATTCCCATCTCCTGCGTTCAGGAAGATGTGCATGTAGGGGTCTGGCGCCTTGGTTGATGGAACCAGATCCTCGGCGATGGCCAGCACAAAGTCCATCTTCAACATCTTCTGGTACCAGAGCACGGTCTCTTGGGCATCCTTGCAGCGATAGGCAACGTGGTGGATACGATCGATCTTCATAAATTCTCCTGCCTCAGGCTTGTTTGATCAGGAGCGATTTGATAGAGGCCCCAGCGATTTTTTACCGATAACTTTACGATAGCCTCTGATGGAGATTGCATATCTTTAAAGTGAA
>CAIYMN010000040.1 GCA_903927295.1 uncultured beta proteobacterium
CGCCCCTTTGAACACGGTGCCGACATCGTGGTGCATTCACTCACCAAATACCTGGGCGGCCACGGCACTTCGCTGGGCGGCGCCATTGTGGACTCCGGCAAGTTCCCGTGGGCTGAGCACAAGGCCAAATTCAAACGCCTGAACGAGCCCGACCAGAGCTACCACGGCGTCATCTACACCGAAGCGCTGGGCCCCGCAGCCTACATCGGCCGGGCTCGCGTGGTACCGCTGCGCAACCTGGGCGCCGCCATTTCGCCGTTCAATGCCTTTCTGATTCTGCAAGGCATAGAGACGCTCGCACTGCGCCTGGAGCGCATCAACGACAACACGCTCAAGGTGGCGCAGTTTCTGCAAAAGCATGACAAGGTCGCGTGGGTCAACTATGTCGGCCTCGCAGATCATCCGGACCACGCACTGGCGCAAAAATACCTGGGCGGCAAAGGCTCCGGCCTGCTGACCTTTGGTGTGAAGTCGGCACCGGGTCAGGGCCGCGTTGCCGGGGCTGCGTTTCTGGACGCGCTCAAGCTCTTCACGCGCCTGGTCAACATCGGCGACGCCAAGTCCCTGGCCACGCATCCGGCTTCAACAACACACCGTCAGCTCGCACCCGAAGAACTGGCGAAGGCCGGTGTGTCCGAAGACGCCGTGCGCTTGTCGATCGGGATCGAGCACATTGATGATCTGCTGGCTGATCTGACGCAGGCGCTGGCGGCGGTCTGAACGTCGTCGGGCATTGCGGAGTTGGATCGAAACGGGGGTGGGGCCAGTGCCCGAACCCTTGCCGGGCACTTCCAGCAAACCTTCGCATGACAGTCCAGCGCATGACCGCAGCCGATTGAGACCTGACAACCATATCTTTCACTCCGATTGCCGCATGGTGCCCCAAGGAGTCGGTGAGCAAAGTCAGGACCTGCCGTTCGCGGCCCTGGTGCTGGATGCCAAAGCGGTCGCACAGATTACGGGTTCGTTTTCCTTGACTTGGCCGGCTCTAGTGCAGCGCTGGACTAAACCGCTCGCGCGGTAAGGCGCTTCGCGGCGGTGTTGATGTTTGGCGCAGGGCGAGTTCGTGGCTATGTTGTGAACTGGGGCAATCGGCCTCGTTCACGACAGGAGCACAACCATGGAGTCACCAAGTCAAACCGTCTCGCCGCTACGCCAACGCATGATCGAAGACATGCGAATGCGCAAACTGATGCCAAGGACACGAGAGGCCTACATCCGGGCCGTCCGCAAGTTTGCCAAGTTCCTGGGCAGATCGCCTGAGACCGCAACCGATGAAGACTTGCGCCGCTTCCAATTGCATCTGATTGACCAAGGCACTTCACCCATCACCTTGAACGCCACCATTGTGGGCTTGAACTTTCTTTTTTCAGTCACGCTGGGTCGCCCTGAGACCATGGCCAAGATGCAATCGGTGCGGGTTCCGCAAAAGCTCCCGGTAATCCTGAGCAAGGACGAGATGAGCAGACTGATTGCCTGCGTCGGACACATCAAGCACCAGACGGCACTGTCACTGGCCTATGGCACCGGGCTGCGGGTGGGTGAGGTCGTCGCGCTCAAAGTTGGCGACATCGACAGCAAACGCATGACGCTGCGCGTGGAGCAAGGCAAAGGTCTCAAGGATCGGTACGCCATGCTCTCCCCGGTCCTGCTGGAACGCCTGCGCGTGTGGTGGCGCGTTGCACGCGCCCAAGGCAAGATGCTTGACGGGGGTTGGTTGTTTCCAGGGCTCGATCCCTTGCAGTCTTTAGGCACCCGCCAACTCAACCGCGCCATCCATGATGCCGCCACGATGGCCAAGATCGACAAGCGCGTGTCCATGCACACTTTGAGGCACAGTTTTGCCACACACCTGCTGGAACAGAAGGTGGACATTCGGGTGATCCAGGTTTTACTGGGGCACCAACGCCTGGACACCACGGCGCACTACGTCCAGGTCGCCACCGACGTCCTGCGTGAAGTGATCAGTCCCTTGGAAACCCTGAAGCCCACGTAGAGCAGTTTCGTGGGGCGCCTCGCCCTGGAGGTCGCCGACATCTTTCGTAGTCATGGTCCCGCTTGGCGCAAGTCCCAGCAAGGGCACTTGAGCCTGGGTCAACTCAAGGTCATGTCGGCCATCGAACAGTGCCGCAGCGCGGCGCTGGGGGGACACCTGTTGCATTGCCAAGCCTGCGAGCACGGTGAGATCGCCTACAACTCGTGCCGCAACCGGCACTGCCCCAAGTGCCAGGCCAGTGCGGCCAAGCGTTGGCTCGATGCGCGGCAAGCGGAGTTGCTGCCGGTGGACTACTACCACGTGGTCTTCACCTTGCCCGCACCCATCAGCGCCATTGCGTTCTACAACAAGGCTGTGATCTACCGGCTGTTGTTTGAGGTGGCGGCCCAAACACTGATCACCATCGCCGCCGACCCCAAGCATCTGGGCGCGCAGA
>CAIYMN010000041.1 GCA_903927295.1 uncultured beta proteobacterium
AGCGCGCTTGACAGACAGCTTCTGGTTGTAGGCATCGGTACCAACAGAGTCGGTATGGCCGACAGCGATGATCACTTCCAGATTGATGCTCTTGACCTTGCCAACCAGATCGTCCAGCTTGGCTTTGCCTTCGGCCTTCAGTACGGCCTTGTCAAAATCAAAGAATGCATCTGCAGCGTACGTCACTTTGGTAGCGGCTGGGGGTTGCGGTGCGGGTGCGGGTGCTGGGGGAGGAGGAGGAGGAGCCACTACCGCCGGTGCTGGCGCGGGGGCCGGAGCAGGTGCGGGTGCGGGTGCGGGCTTCGGAGCAACGATAGCGCCATCGCAACCAACCGCGGCAGTAGCCGGTGTCCAGTTGGCATCGCGCCAGCAATATTCGTTGGTACCGTTCTTCCAGGTAATACCGGTAGCGCTTACCCAGTTGTCAATGGATTGGGCGCCAGCCATGGCCGATAGTGCTGCGGCAGCAACCAGCATTGCCAGTTTGTTCAGTTTCATCATGGTTCTCCTAAAGGAAAAAAGCCGCAGCAGCGCGGCGAGTATTTATAAGACGCTGCGAGTGCCCATCACCCAAAGCGTTCGTGCCATTGTGCCACACTCAGGTTCTGCCATAAACCCGAAACTATCGACTAGGTCATTCAAATTTGATTGCGGCGGATAAAGCTGTGCCACCGTTGCACGGAAGCCACAAGACGGGTCCTTTACCTTTAGAATCAGACCCTGTCTTTTGACTCCCCGTTCCAGCCACGACCGCCCCATGACCCAGTTCGCCAAAGAAACCCTGCCCATCAGTCTCGAAGAGGAAATGCGGCGCAGCTACCTCGACTACGCCATGAGCGTGATCGTGGGTCGCGCCCTGCCTGACGCGCGGGACGGATTGAAGCCGGTACATCGGCGCGTGTTGTTTGCCATGCATGAGTTGAGCAACGACTGGAATCGGCCGTACAAGAAATCAGCCCGCATTGTTGGCGATGTCATCGGCAAGTACCACCCTCATGGTGACAGTGCAGTGTATGAAACGATTGTTCGCATGGCGCAGGACTTTTCGATGCGCCATATGCTGGTGGACGGTCAGGGCAATTTCGGATCGGTCGACGGCGACAACGCCGCAGCCATGCGTTACACGGAAATCCGCATGTCCAAGATCGCACACGAGTTGCTCGCTGATCTGGACAAGGAGACGGTTGACTTTGGCCCCAATTACGATGGCTCCGAGCAAGAGCCACTTGTCATGCCAACGCGGCTTCCCAATCTGCTTGTCAACGGCTCGGGCGGCATCGCGGTCGGCATGGCAACCAACATCCCTCCGCACAATCTCAACGAGGTGGTGGATGCCTGTCTGCATCTGTTGCGAAATCCGCAGGCTTCGATCGAGGAACTGATGGAAATCGTTCCCGCGCCCGATTTTCCCACCGGCGGAATCATTTACGGCATCAACGGTGTCAAGGATGGCTATCGCACCGGTCGCGGGCGCGTGGTGATGCGCGCCAAGTGCCATTTTGAAGACATCGACAAAGGCCAGCGACAGGCGATCATCGTCGACGAACTTCCGTACCAGTGCAACAAGAAGACCTTGCAAGAACGCATGGCGGAGTTGGTGCACGAGAAGAAGATCGAAGGCATCAGCCATATTCAGGACGAATCGGACAAGTCAGGCATGCGCCTGGTGATTGAACTCAAGCGCGGGGAAGTCCCTGAAGTCGTGCTGAACAACCTGTACAAGCAGACCCAGTTGCAGGACACCTTCGGCATGAACATGGTGGCACTGATCAATGGTCAGCCCAAGCTCTGCAACCTCAAGGACCTGATTGAGGTTTTCCTGGAACACCGCCGCGAAGTCGTAACGCGGCGCACGCTGTTCAACTTGCGCAAGGCGCGCGAGCGTGGCCATGTGCTCGAAGGACTCGCTGTGGCGCTGGCCAATATCGACGACTTTATCGCCATCATTCGCAACGCACCGACGCCCCCGGTCGCCAAGGTCGAGCTGATGGCCAAGCCCTGGGACAGCAAGCTGGTGCGCGAGATGCTCACGCGCAGCCGCGCTGACGGCGGTACCGTTAACGCGGACGACTACCGTCCGGATGGTCTCGAGAAGGCCTACGGCATGGGTCAAGACGGTTTGTATCGCCTGTCAGAAACGCAGGCGCAGGAAATTCTGCAGATGCGGCTGCAACGCCTGACCGGGCTGGAGCAGGACAAAATCGTCGCCGAATACAAGGAGGTGATGGCCGAAATCGACGACCTGCTCGACATTCTTTCCCGGCCTGAGCGGGTCTCGATCATCATCAGCGACGAGCTCAGTGCCATCAAGTCCGAGTTTGGCCAGACCAAACTGGGCGCCCGGCGCAGTCTGGTTGAGTACAGCTCTTTTGACCTCAGCACCGAAGACCTGATCACACCGACCGACATGGTGGTTACGCTCTCGCACAGCGGCTATATCAAGAGCCAGCCACTGAGTGAATACCGGGCGCAAAGACGCGGCGGCAGAGGCAAGCAGGCCACCGCTACCAAAGAAGACGATTGGGTGGACCAACTCTTTATTGCCAACACCCACGATTACATTCTGTGCTTCAGCAACCGGGGGCGTCTGTACTGGCTCAAGGTCTGGGAAGTGCCGCAGGGCTCGCGCGGGTCGCGCGGCCGGCCGATCGTCAACATGTTCCCGCTGGCGGAAGGCGAAAAGATCAATGTCGTCTTGCCACTGACGGGCGACAAGCGCAGTTTTCCGGCCAGCCAGTACGTGTTCATGGCAACCTCCATGGGTACCGTCAAAAAAACGGCACTCGACGAATTCAACAACCCGCGCAAGGGTGGCATCATTGCAGTCAACCTCGATGATGGTGACTATCTGATCGGTGCTGCGCTGACCGACGGGCAGCACGACGTGATGCTCTTCAGCGACGGCGGCAAGGCTGTGCGTTTTGATGAAAACGATGTCCGCCCGCTGGGTCGTAACGCCCGAGGTGTGCGCGGCATGACGCTCGAAGAGGGGCAAAGCGTGATTGCCATGCTGGTGGCGGAAGACGAGCAGCAAAGCGTTTTGACGGCGACGCAGAACGGCTTTGGCAAGCGCACCAGCATCGCCGAGTACACACGTCACGGCCGTGGTACCAAGGGCATGATTGCCATCACGCAGTCCGAGCGTAACGGCAAGGTGGTAGCCGCGACGCTGGTACGCGCCGATGACGAGATCATGCTGATCACCGACAAGGGCGTCTTGGTGCGTACGCGGGTCAGTGAAATTCGGGAACTCGGTCGTGCCACACAGGGTGTCACCTTGATTGGCCTGGACGAAGGCTCCAAACTGAGCGGCTTGCAGCGCATCGTCGAGAACGACGCCAACCCGCTGACGGATGATGCTGCGGGTGACGATGAAGCGCCCCTATAACTTCTCTGCCGGGCCGGCGGCGATGCCGCAGGAGGTGCTGACGCAGGCAGCGGGCGAAATGCTCGACTGGCATGGCAGCGGTATGAGCGTGATGGAAATGAGCCATCGCGGCAAGGAGTTCATCTCGATCTACGAGCAGGCGCAAGCGGACCTGCGGGAGTTGCTGGCCGTGCCAGAGCAGTTCAGGATTCTGTTCATGCAGGGCGGTGGCCTGGCCGAGAACGCCATCGTTCCGCTGAACCTCTCGCGCGCTGGCACGGTGGACTTTGTGGTGACCGGCAGTTGGAGCCAGAAGTCGCTGCAGGAGGCTGCGCGGTATTGCACGGCGAACCTTGCTGCAAGCAACCAGGCCGACGGACACACCACACTGCCGGCGCCGCGGAATTGGCGCCTGAGCAAGGACGCCAGCTACCTGCATCTTTGCAGCAATGAAACGATTGACGGTGTTGAGTGGCAAGAACTGCCCGACCTCAAGGCCATCGGCTATGACAGTCCGCTGGTGGTTGACTGTTCATCGCATGTCGCTTCACGACCCATGGACTGGAGCCGCATTAGCGCGGCGTTTGCCGGTGCACAAAAGAACCTGGGGCCGGCCGGTCTGACACTGGTGATTGTCAGGCAGGACCTGCTGGACCGTGCCCTGCCCATTTGCCCTGGCGCCTTCAACTACAAGACGGTGGCTGACAACCAGTCCATGTTCAACACACCACCAACCTATGCCATCTATGTGGCGGGCCTTGTTTTCCAATGGCTGAAAAACCAGGGTGGCGTCGCTGCCATGGAACAGCGCAACCAGGCCAAGGCTGCACTGCTTTACGACACCATAGACGGTTCGCAGCTGTACTACAACAAGGTGGCCCGTGATTGCCGTTCGCGCATGAACGTACCCTTCTTCCTGCGCGATGAGAGCCTGAACGAAGCCTTTCTGAGCGGCGCGCGGGAGCACGGACTGATGCAGCTCAAGGGTCACAAGTCCGTTGGTGGCATGCGCGCGAGCATCTACAACGCCATGCCCATCGAAGGCGTGCAGGCGCTGGTCGACTACATGCTGGAATTTCAACAAGGCCGGGCCTGAACCATGACTACACCTACTCCCGGTTTACCAACACTGTCAGAACTGCGCATCCAGATTGATGCGATCGACGGGCAATTGCTGACCCTGCTCAACAGTCGCGCACTGGTTGCCGAAAAAGTCGGCGAAGTGAAGAAGCGCGAAGGCACAGCATTTTTCAGACCCGATCGGGTGGCGCAAGTCATAGAAAAGATCCAGTTGACCAATCCGGGACCTCTGAAGGGTCCCCATGTAGCGGCGATCTGGCGCGAAATCATGTCGGCCTGTCTGGCGCTCGAGGCGCCGCAACGCGTCGCCGTGCTGGGGCCGGCGGGCACCTTTTGCGAGCAGGCTGCCGTGGAGTTTTTTGGCGGCGCGGCGGACCTCATTTACTGCGCCAATTTTGACGAGGTGTTTCACGCCACGGCGGCGGGCAGCGCGCAGTACGGGGTGGTCGGCGTTGAGAACTCGACCGAAGGCATGGTCACCCGATCGCTTGACCTGTTTCTGCACACGCCAACGCATGTGATCGGTGAAGTTACTTTGCTGATTCGGCATAACCTGCTGCGTCTGGAAAATTCTGTCGACCGCATTGAAGCAGTGTTGGCCCATCCGCTGGCGTTGGCGCAGTGCCAGGCATGGTTGTCCAAGCATTTGCCGCACGCCGAGCGCAAACCTGTTTCCAGCAATGCCGAAGGCGCCCGCCTGGCCACAACCAACCCGGCCTGGGCCGCACTTGCCAGCGAGCGAGCGGCAACCCAGTTTGGTTTGCACATTGCAGCCCATGCGATTCAGGACGAGGCTTACAACCGCACGCGCTTTGCCATCATCTGCCTGCCGCAAACGGTCGGCACACCGCCGCCTTCCGGCAAGGACTGCACCAGCCTGATCGTGTCAGTACCGAATCGGCCTGGCGCTGTGCATGACTTGCTGGTACCGCTCAAGACGCACGGCGTGTCGATGACGCGTTTTGAATCGCGCCCGGCGCGCACCGGGCAGTGGGAATACTATTTCTACATCGACGTTCAGGGTCACCCCTCGCAGCCACATGTAGCCGCCGCGCTGGCGGATCTGCAGAAACTTTCTGCCTTTTACAAACTCCTGGGCAGTTACCCGGTAGCTGAATAATGTTCGAACAACTCGGCGTCATTGGTTGTGGTTTGATGGGCGGCTCTTTCGCACTGGCCCTCAAGCGTGCTGGCCTGGTCAAGCATGTGATCGGGTACAACAAGTCGCTTGAGAGCACCGAACACGCGCGCGAACTCGGGGTGATCGATGTTGCGGCCACGTCTGCAGCACAGGCTGTTGCCCAAGCCGATATCGTGCTTCTGGCAGTGCCGGTAGCGGCGACGGAAGCGACCCTCAAGTCCATACAGCACCTCGTGACACCCGAGCTGCTGATCATGGATGTGGGATCCACGAAACGGGACGTCATTGACGCGGGGCGCAGGGCCTTGCGCGAACAAATCGGATCGTTTGTGCCTGCGCATCCGGTCGCGGGCCGGGAAGTCTCTGGCGTGGAGAACGCCGACGCCGACCTGTACCATGGCAAACAGGTGATCCTGACGCCGATTGAACGCACGCTACCAGCGCAGTTGCAAAAGGCGTTTGACGTGTGGACCGCGCTGGGCTGTCGCGTTGTCAAGATGTCACCGGAGTCGCATGACGCGGCCTTTGCCGCCGTCAGTCATTTGCCGCATCTGCTTTCGTTTGCGCTCATGAATGCGGTGTCTGGACAGCCACAGGGGAAAGAATACCTGTCCCTGGCTGGACCAGGTTTTCGCGATTTCTCACGGATCGCCGCCAGCGACGCCAAGATGTGGCGCGACATCATGTTGTCTAACCACGAAGAGTTGCTCGCGCAACTGAAAATTTTCCAGCACAGCCTGCAGGCGATGGAACTGATGATCTCCAGTGGCAATGGGGAGGCGCTGGAGGGTCTGATCGATCGAGCCAGTCTGAGCCGCGCCAAGTGGCGCATGGGACATCACCAGAAGTAATGTTTTCGACTGCGTTTCTCGATATCCCACCCTTGACCTCGGCGGGCGGCACCATCGCACTACCGGGCTCCAAGAGCATTTCGAACCGTGTGCTGCTCTTGTCTGCCCTGTGCCACGGCAACACGACCCTGCACGATCTGCTCGACTCGGACGACACCCGTGTCATGCTCGATGCTCTGCGCTCATTGGGTTGCGGCGTGCAGCAAAGCGGTGCAAACGTCACGATCGAGGGTGTGGGCGGTCAGCCGCGCAGCGCGTCGGCCCGTTTGTTCATGGGCAACGCCGGCACGGCCATCCGTCCACTGACCGCTGCTCTGGCGGTGATGGGCGGCGACTTTGAACTGTACGGTGTGCCACGCATGCACGAGCGGCCTATTGGTGATCTGGTCGATGCGCTGCGCCAGCTCGGCTGCCAGATTGAATACCTGGGGCAAGTCGGTTTCCCGCCACTGCGCATTGGCAAGCCCAACCTTTCGCTACTGCGGCCGATCCGGGTTCGCGGCGATGTATCAAGCCAGTTTCTGACTGCACTGCTCATGGCCTTGCCCTTGGCGGCATCGAGCCAGGACATCCGGATTGAAGTGGTGGGGGAATTGATCTCGCGCCCCTACATCGAGATCACACTCAAGCTGCTGGCACGCTTTGGCATCGACGTTGTGCGCGATGGCTGGCAAAGCTTCACGATTGCGGCTGGCAGCCAATTCAGATCTCCCGGTACGCTGCATGTGGAAGCGGACGCCTCGTCGGCCAGCTATTTTGTGGCCCTGGGTGCATTGGCGCAGCCCGGCGCGCGGCACGGCAGCCTGCGCATCGAGGGTGTTGGTGCGGACTCGATCCAGGGTGACATCCGCTTCATTGATGCGGCACGGATGATGGGCGCAAGAGTGATCAGCGGACCCAACTGGCTGGAGATTTCACGCGGCGAGTGGCCGCTCAAGGCGATCGAGCTGGACTGCAATCACATCCCGGATGCGGCCATGACACTGGCCATCATGGCCTTGTATGCACAGGGCACCACGACTCTGCAAAATATTGCCAGTTGGCGGGTCAAGGAAACCGACCGTCTGGCCGCCATGGCCGGGGAGTTGCGCAAGCTCGGTGCCAGCGTCCAGGAAGGCCCGGATTTCATTCGCATCACCGCTCCAGCGACAGACGCCGACTGGCGCGCTTCCAGGATCCACACCTATGACGATCACCGCATGGCCATGTGTTTTGCGCTGGCTGCCTTTAACCCGGCAGGTTTGCCCGTGCGAATAGAAGACCCCAAATGCGTTGCCAAGACCTTTCCCGACTACTTTGAAGCACTGTTTTCGGTGGTGCAGACAGGCGCCACAGCCATCCCCGTCATCTGCGTTGATGGCCCCAGCGCCTCTGGCAAGGGCACGCTGGCTGCAGCACTGGCCGAGCGCCTGGGCTACCACCTGCTGGACTCGGGCTCGCTCTACCGCGTCAGCGCACTGGCCGCGGTGCAAGCCGGTCTCGCACTCGACGGTGCACATGAGCAAGCCATTGCCGACCTGGTGACGGGTTTGTCCATTCAGTTTGCAGCCGACCGGGTGCTCATGAACGGCGTTGACATCAGCGATGCCATTCGCAGCGAAGAGGCAGGCATGAACGCCTCTCTGGTGTCTGCTTTGCCCAAGGTCAGGCTGGCCCTGGTTGCCCTGCAGCATGGCTTCAGGCAGTTACCAGGACTGATTGCCGATGGTCGTGACATGGGAACGGTGATCTTCCCGGATTCAGCGCTCAAGGTGTTTTTGACCGCAAGCGCCGAACAGCGCGCCCAGAGGCGTCATAAACAATTGATTTCAAAGGGAATTTCGGCTACACTCTCATCCCTTTGCGCTGACTTGCAGGCGCGTGATGCGCGGGATTCGTCCCGCAGCGTAGCGCCCTTAAAGGCGGCGCAAGACGCCCGGTTGCTGGACAACTCGAACTTGACGATTGAAGAATCTGTCGAGCTGGTTTTGAACTGGTGGCGGGGCACGCAAGCTTTCGAATCAGTTTAAGAGCTTGCACCGGTCCACACAGGCCCTTTCGCGCAGCACATTGCGCACTGCTTGTGTGGTTCTAAAACTAAACCGCGGAATTATCCGCAACCAAAAATGTCAGAATCTTTTGCCGCCCTGTTTGAAGAGTCCCTG
>CAIYMN010000042.1 GCA_903927295.1 uncultured beta proteobacterium
ATCAACCCTACGGACTCGGCCCGCGTGTGCCGATGCTCGTGATTTCACCCTGGAGCCGTGGCGGCTGGGTGAACTCGCAGGTCTTTGACCACACGTCAGTGATCCGTTTCATGGAGCGGCGCTTTGGTGTCATGGAGCCCAATATTTCGGCCTGGCGCCGTGCCGTTTGCGGTGACCTGACCAGCGCGCTGGACTTCTCCCGCCCCAATCGCTCGCCCCCGCCCCAACTGCCCGCGACGGCGGCACTCGCAGCGCGCGCACGCGTCTTGCCGGCGCGTACCCTGCCTGCCATCCCGGTGGCACCAGTGGAGCCGCGCCAGACGCCGGGCACGCGTCCCTCGCACGCCTTGCCTTATCAACTCCATGTTCACAGCCTGGGCCTGCCAGCAACGCAAGCTTTGCAGCTCGAGTTTGCCAACAGCGGCTCGCAGGCAGCGGTCTTTCATGTCTACGACCGCCTGAACCTGGCGCAAATCCCACGGCGCTACACGGTAGAGCCCGGGCGGCGTCTCGTCGGTTCCTGGGCATTGGCGCAGCAGGGCGGAAGCTACGACCTGTGGCTGCTCGGGCCGAACGGATTTCACCGCCATTTCACGGGCCAGATCAACACATCGTCGACGCCGACCCGACCCGACCCCGAAATCGAGATCGGCTACGACCTTGTCAAAGGCAAACTGACTGCCCGGCTGCACAACAGCAGCCGCGTTGCTTGCAGCTTCGAACTGCGGGCCAATGCCTACTTCAATGCCAAAGTTGTGCCTCTGCGGGTCGCTGCGCAAAGCGAAGTCCGGCACAGCTGGCAGATACAGCAAAGTGGCTACTGGTATGACTTCACGCTGCGCGTGCCGGAACTGGCGGGCTTCAGCCGGCGCTTTGCCGGGCGCATGGAAACCGGACAGGCGTCGATCACCGACCCGGCGCAGGATTCAGGGCAGTGAGTGCAAAACAACAGGAGTCCTTGCTGATGGATATGGTGCAGAAAGCCGGTTGTGGCGCGCTGCTGTCGATGGCCTTGCTGGGCTCGGCGCTGCCGGTTCAGGCAGCGGATGCGCAGCAGGACTGGGCTAACCTGGCAGCTTATCGGAGCGCCAACGCGCAGCTTGCGGCGGCGCCGCTTGATGCCGGGCGCATCGTCTTCATGGGCGACTCGATTACTGAATTCTGGACGCCGTCCTTCTGGAGCAAGTCGGTTCTGAACCGGGGCATCAGCGGCCAGACCACGCCTCAGATGTTGCTGCGCTTTCGCACCGACGTGATCAACCTGCAACCGGCAATCGCCGTGATTCTGGCCGGCACCAACGATGTGGCCGGCAACACGGGCCCGGCAACCGAGGACATGATTGCCGGCAATATCGCGTCCATGGTTGAACTGGCGCAGGTGCATGGGATCAAGGTCGTCCTGTGTGCGGTGTTGCCGGCCAATCGCTTTTACTGGAATCCGAAGATCCAGCCCGCCGACACGATTGTTGCCCTCAACGAGCGGCTCAAGGACTACGCGCGGCGCCAGCGTCTGGTTTATGTGGACTACTACACGCCCATGGTGGATGAGAACAAGGGACTGAAGCGGGCCTACTCGGAAGACGGGGTACATCCCAACGAGGCCGGCTACAAACTGATGATCGATCTGGTGACAAAGGGTATCGCTGACGCATCGGCTGGCAAGCGATGAGTGCCATCGCCAAGGGTTGGCCTTAGCGCTGTGCTGGCGCCCGCCGTCCGTCTGCTGCGAAGCTGAGTGCATCAGCGCCGTCAAAGCCGACATCGACCATGTCACCGACTCGCAGCCGGGTCTCACGCGCCGCCATCTTGACGTTAAGCAGCGCCTCCAGCCCCGGGATCTGCAGATGGATCACCGATGCATCACCAAGATGTTCAGCCAGTACCACTCGGGCCGGCACGCTGGCGCCGTTATCCGCCAGATGCAGATGCTCGGGCCGGATGCCGATCTTTTGCACCTCGGCTGCCAGCGGTCCTGCAGCGGCCCAGAGGGCCATGTGCGCAGCCGATGCGCCGGCCAGGGGTCGAGGAATCAGGTTGATGCGCGGTGCGCCAAGAAAGGTGGCGACAAACTCGTTGGCAGGTTGTGCGTAAAGGTCCAGCGGTGCGCCGAGTTGTTCGATACGACCCTGGTTGAAAACGGCGATGCGGTCACCCATGGTCATGGCTTCGACCTGGTCATGGGTGACATAAATCATGGTGGTGCCGAGTTCCTTGTGCAGGCGCGAGAGCTCGATGCGCATGGTTACGCGCAGCGCGGCGTCCAGATTGGACAACGGCTCATCAAACAGGAACACGCTGGGCTTGCGCACGATGGCACGGCCGATGGCCACGCGCTGGCGCTCGCCGCCAGACAGGGCTTTGGGCAGACGTGGCAGCAGATGTGAGATGCGCAGGACTTCGGCGGTGCGTTGCACGACCTGCTCGCGCTCGGCTTTGCCGATACCGGCCATGCGCAGGGAAAAGCCCATGTTTTCCGCCACGCTCATGTGCGGGTAGAGTGCGTAGCTCTGAAACACCATGGCGGCACCACGATCTGCCGGACGCAGCTCGTTGGCACGCACACCGTCAATCAGCAGTTCGCCGCCGGTGATGCTTTCGAGGCCGGCAATCATGCGCAGCATGGTCGACTTGCCACAACCCGAAGGGCCGACGAAGACCAGGAACTCGCCGTCGCGGACATCGAGATCGATGCCGTGAATCACAGCGGTTTCAGCGTAATTCTTTCGAATTCCCCGAAGTGCGAGATGTCCCATGTCAGAGCTCCAATCCGGTTGCGTTCATGCCATGGCGTGAAGTTTTCGGCTTCTGCAGGAAGTGGCGATACCAAAGCGCGCTGTCCTTCAGCGTGCGTTGCTGTGTGTCGTAATCAACCCGCACGATGCCAAAGCGCTTGGCATAACCGCTGGCCCACTCGAAGTTGTCCAGCAGACTCCAGACAAAGTAGCCATCCACCCGGACGCCCTGACGCATGGCGTCAAGCGTTGCGGCAATGTGGTTCGCGATATAGCGTTGGCGTTGCCCGTCGTGCACCTGGGCGTCCACCACTTCGTCCTTGAAGGCTGCACCGTTTTCAGTGATGAAGATGGGTGGCAGCGGGTAGTCGCGGTGCAGACGTACAAGCAACTCGGTCAGTCCTTGCGGGTAAACCTCCCACCCCATGTCGGTGATTTCATGGCCGCTGGTCTTGACGTCCCACGGCTCACCGCTGCTGACGACGCTGCGCATGTAGTAGTTGACACCCAGAAAATCGAGCGGCACCTTGATTTGTGCCATGTCTCCGGGCAACACCTTGGGTGCATCGGCACCCAGGTCTTGCAGCACATCAGCTGGATATTCACCCTTGAGCAGTGGATCCACATACCAGCGCAAACCGCCACCATCGGCGCGCCGGGCCGCTGCCTGGTCCGCCTCGGACTCGGTCGCGGCATTGATCGGCGACAGATTGAGCACAATGCCCATGGCGGCCTTGCAGCCTTGCGAGCGCATGGCCGTCACCGCCATGCCGTGACTCAAAAACAAGTGGTGCGCCACCTGGATTGCTGCGGCGCGACTTTTAATGCCGGGCGCAAAGATGCCCGACTCATGACCCAGCACCGCGATCACCCACGGCTCGTTGTGGGTACAGATCGACGCTACGCGGTCGCCCAGGCGGCGCGCCACTTCGCATGCGTACTCGACAAAACGCTGCACTGTTTGACGGTTTTCCCAACCCCCCTGGGCCTGCAGGGCCGACGGAAGATCCCAATGGTTCAAGGTCAGGTAGGGCTTGAGTCCACGCGCCAGCATGCCATCTACCAGTTCTTCATAAAACGAGAAACCCGCCTCGTTGAAGGCGCCTGAGCCCAGTGCTTGTACGCGGGGCCATGACACGGAAAAGCGGTAGGCGTCAACGCCCAGGCCAGCCACCAGGTCCAGATCACTGGCCCAACGGTGGTAGTGGTCGCAGGCCTCACGGCCATCGCTCGCGTCAGCAATGGTGCCGGGAGTGCGGCAGAAATCGTCCCAGATGGAGGGGCCTTTGCCGTCGGCGTCGGACGCACCTTCTATCTGGAATGCACTGGTGGCAACGCCCCAGACAAAGTCTTTGGGGAATGCGGATCCGGAGCTGGGTGACAGGGTCATGGAGGATGTCATAAGAAGGGTAATCAGCCGCGAACCGCACCCGCGGTCAAGCCATCAATCAGACGGCGGGAAGAAACAGCAAACAGCACCAACAGCGGCAGCGTGGCAATGGCGGCGCCCGCCATCAGTGCGCCCCACTCGGTATCGGCCGGGTTGAACATGCTGCGCAGCGCCAGCGGAAACGTGTACATCTCGGGCGAGCGCATGACGATCAGCGGCCCGATGAAGTTGTTCCAGGAGCCGATGAAGGTGATCAGGCCAAGGGTGCCCAGAGCCGGTTGTAGCAACGGCAGCACGATGCTCCAGTAAATGCGGAATTCACCGCAGCCGTCCATGCGCGCGGCCTCGATCAGATCGCGTGGCACGGCGCTGCTGACGAACTGGCGCATCATGAAAATGCCAAAGGCGCTGGCCGCGCCGGGGATGTAGAGGGCACGCGGCTGGTCCAGCCAACCCAGCGCGTCCATGATCATGAACGACGGAATCATGCCCAGGAAGGATGGCAGCAGCATGGTGCCCATGACCAGCGTGAACAAAGGCTTCTTGAAGCGAAACTCGAACATGGCGAAGGCATAGCCGCCCATGCTGCAAAACAACAGGGTCAGAGCGGTCGAAGCCAGCGCCACATACAGGCTCCAGCCCAGGCTGCGCCACAGGGCAATCTTGCTGGTCAGGATGTTGAAATTGGCCAGGAAGTCGGTGCCAAAAAACAGCGGTGGCGGCAGCGTGAAGATGGCGTCGCGGTTGTGCGTGGCGTAAACAAACATGAAGTAGAACGGCGCCATCATGATGAGTGTGCCCACGCCCACCAGAGAATACGCTGCCCAGGGAGCCAGGCGTTCGGTTTTCATGCTTGCTTCTCCCTGAAGGCGCGGTTGGTCAGCCACGTTAGCAAGGCGACAAACACGAACAGCAACCACGACAATGCGCTGGCCGTGCCGAAGTCGTTGAAGTCAAAGGCGGTGCGGTACATGTACATGGCGGTCGTCATGCCGGCCTGGTCGGTGCCGCCGCGGTGGTCGATGAGCATGAAGGGCTCTTCAAACAACTGCAGGCCACCGATCACCGACAGCGTGACGCCGAAGTACATCATGGGTTTGAGGCTGGGCAGAGTGATGTGCCAGAACTGCTGCCAGCGGCCCGCACCGTCCATGGTGGCGGCTTCGTAAATGTCGGCTGAGATGGTTTGCAGTGCGGCCAGGTACAGCACCACGTTAAAACCCAGGTAGCGCCAGAACACCACCGTAGCCACCGCAGGCTTGATGGTCTCGGCGGTGTTGCGCCAGTCAATCGGCTGCGCCGGTGCCAACCAGCTCAGGCCGGGTATTTGCCCGATGCCGTGCAGCGCCTGGTTGATGAGTCCATAGTCCGTGGAGAACAGCGTGCTGAACATCATGGCAATCGCGACCGACGAAGTGATGTAGGGCAAAAAGTAGATACCCACAACGGCATTGCGCGTGCGCTTGTAGGAAGTGTGAATGAAATACGCCAGCGGAATGGCCACCAGGTGCTGCGCGAGGCCCGTGGTCAGTGCCAGCCACAGCGTATTGCGCATCGACTTCCAGAACCATTCGTCTTGCAGCGTGAAGACAAAGTTGTCCAGGCCCACAAACTGCATGGCTGCCAGGCCACCCGTGGGCTCCCAGGTTTGAAACGCCAGGTAGAACGAAAACACCAGCGGGAAGATGCCGAACACAGCAAACAGGATGACGAACGGGCTCAGGAATACATAGGGCGCGAGCTCAGGCGAGAGTCGGGGCAGGCGTTTCATGCGATGGTTCCCCTATTGCAAACGGCGCGAGTCGTAGCGGTGCGCGCGTTTGTCCAGCAGTGCCTTCGCGTCGGCCAGCGCGGCGCGAATGTCTTTGCCATGGCTGAGGACCTTGTCCAGTTCGGTGTTGACCACTTCGTCGGCGATGTTGTCGAGCTTGTTGACGCCAATGGGCTGGATGTTCATGGCGGCCTCGCGCCACCACTGGCGCGCCTTTTGGCCACCCAAAAAGTCCAGAGGCTCGTCGTAGAAGACGTCGGTGTGGGCATCCAGCAGCGCGGGGAAAGCGTCTTTCACCTTGAAGGCGTTGAGTTGCAAGTCACGGTTGAGGGTCATGAGCTTGATGAACTCCCAGGCCTGTGCCTTGTTCTGCGCGTTTTTCGGGATGACATAGAAGGTGCCGCCCCAAGCGGCCCAGGTCTTTTCGGGCAACTGTGTGACTCGCCAAAGTCCTTTGGTGGTGGGTGCGATCCATGCCGCCATGTGGCCGGCCAGCCAGGCGCCCGACATTTGCGTGGCGATGCCGCCATTCTTGAATCCCTGTGTCCAGTCGTTGGACCAGGCGGGGATCTTGCCGTCAAGCTTGTTCTGTCGAATCGTGCGCGCCAACTCAAAAGCGCGTACGAAGCGTGGCGAGTCGACCAGCACATTGCCCTGGGCATCGAAATACAGGCCGTCACCCGGCTTGACACCCGAGCGGATCAAAATGTCTTTCACGTCGCCCGCATTTGACACCAGGTAGGCACCGGTGCGCGCCTTGATCTTGAGTCCCGTGGCCACAAAGCTCTCCCACGACTGGGTCAGTTCGGCCTCGGTCACGCCAGCCTTTTGCAGCACGTCGGCGCGGTACAGCATGGTGCCTGGGCCGATGTCGGTCGGCGCCGCCACCACGGCGCCGACCTTGGTCGTGCCCTGCTTGTAGGCAAAAGGGACGTAGCGGGACTGGTATTGCCCGATGAGGTACGGCGGCTGAGCCAGGTCTTCAAGCCCACCGGCGCTGGCAAATCGGCCCAGGCGGCTGAATTCGAGCGCCATCACGTCGGGCAGGTTGGAGCGTGTCGACAAGGCCGTGGTCATGGCCGTGTGGTGGTTCTCCATCTCGCGACTGATGAGTCGAATCTGCACATCCGGATGCAGCTTGTTCCAGGTGGGGATGGCGCTTTTGATGATCTCATCCACCGCCGGGTAGGCTGTTATCGTCAGGGTCTGACTCTGGGCGCACGCCAGGCTGCAAGCCAGCAAGCTTGCCAACACACAAAATGTCTTGCCTGCGATAGTGATGGCCCTGAAACTGGGCATGCCGGATTCCTGTAAAAAAGCGAGGGTCCAAATACAATTGGAAAGCATTCCATTTTAGCCACGCGTCCTTGCCTGCCAATTGGGATAAACCAGACCATGCCTGACATCGGCCCCGTTGCCGCTCCACCTGTGCCACCACGGCGCGACCGCTAGAGCGCGTCAGGCTTGCCGTTTCCTTTTCTTCATTCGGACCTGATGGCCTGCTTGCCGCTGACGCTGTCCCAGCGTCCCGCAATGTTCTTCAGCAACAGGTTGACCGCCGCGAGCTGGCGGTTGCGTACGCTCAGCAGTGTGCTTTCGCTATTGAGGGCTGCGTTCTGCGCGACGACGACGCTGAGGTAGTTGACGGTGCCGCTGCGGTACTGGTCGAGCGTGATTTCGAGATTTCGCTGGGCAAATTGGGACGCTTCCTGTTGCAGTTGCGCCTCGCGCTGGAGCTGGTCGGCCAGCACCAGGTTGTCCTCCACTTCCTGCAACGCAGTCAGCACCGCCTGACGGTAGCTTGATGTGGCCTGGTCAGCGCTGGATCTGGCCTGCGCACTGGCCAGTTTGCGTTGGCCGCCATCGAGCACCGATTGCGCCAGAGCCGACCCGACAGACCACAGGAAGTTGGGTTCATTCACCAGGCTCGCCAGACTCGACTGCGTGAACTGGGCGTTGCTGCTCAAGGTGAGTGCCGGAAAGAAGGCCGCGTCGGCCACGCCGATTTGG
>CAIYMN010000043.1 GCA_903927295.1 uncultured beta proteobacterium
CCGGAAGACTTGCTGAAGCCACTCTCGAAGCCGCGGCCGTAGCAGATCTTGGCGTAAGCGCCGGGCAGCGCATCGATGTCTGGTGCGTAACCCACGGTCATGCCGTCAAAAGCGTAGTCGACCAGCAGGGACGGCGTGCCGCCATTGCCCGGACGCGGATTGTTCAGGCGCAGATTGCTCGGCGCCCCGTTGGTCGACGGACGACGGCCAACCGAGAACCAGATTTCCTTGTCGGCAATATTGCTCCAGGTGGCGTAGGCACGGTCCACGTTGAGATAGCTGGTTGAAGGCGTGTGACTGAGCGTTCCGTCAAAGGCACCAACCCGGTCGGCAAAGAAGGGGGCGCCGCCGGCGTTGGTCGTTGCGGCGTCATCCTGGGCGCCAAACAGTTTGTACATCACCAGTCGTGCATTGACGCTCACGTCCTGCGTTGCCTTGGCACCCAGGTCCAGACCAAAGCGGTTGCTGTAGAGGCTGTTGTTCTTGGGCTTGTAGGCCGGCACGGTTACGGCAAATCCGGCCATGCCCTGAACCATGCCGGCGTTCATCGGATTGGCCAAAAAGGCATTGGCCTGGTCGTAGGTGGCAACGCCGTTCATGCCTTGCGCAAAGCCCATAAGGCCGCTCAGTGCCCCTGCGGTGGACATGCCACCTGCTTGCGGCGCGCCGAAGTAGCTGGAGGATCCGGGTGCGGCCGACGGGTTGGCAAAGAAATCTGCCTGCAGCTTTTGCTGCACATTGGCAAAGGTGGCGTTGACGTCGGTGAAGGTCCTGCTTTGGCCTTCCAGGTAGTCGTAACGGAAACGATAGTCACCGCCCACTGTCAACCACTTGCCGAGCGACTTGCCTTCGAGCTTCGTTACCTGGCTCTTCAGATCTTCGAGCGCTGCGCTGTCCGACTTGCCGGCCACGGCCTTCACCTGCTCTGCCGTCTGCGTTGCTTTGACTTCGTTGGCTTTGACCTGGCTCTTCAGCGCTTCGAGTTCGCGCGACAGTGAGTCAATGCGGCTCATCAGATCCGCTTCGGCAGCGCTGGCTGCCAGTGGCATCAGCATGCCGGCAATCAGGGCTGCCAGCAAATTCATCTTGAATGTTCTGTTCATAAATTTCTCCTGGAAAGTTGACATAAAAATCGGTTGACCGCGGCTAGCTGTGCTTGGCCGGATTTGCTTCATCACCGAGGTCTTCCCAACCGGTGACCATGGCTTTGATCTGGGATGTGAGCTTGTGCCCGGTGGTCGAGAGATACAGGTGCGAGATGAGGAAAGCCAGCATCAGGAAGGCGCCCAGCGTGTGGCCCGTGGCTATCCACTCAAGGCGCAGCCCACCCAGACCCCAAGCGGCCCAGCTCGAATAGAAGAGGTAGAGCCAGCCGGTAAACCAGAGCAGCGGACTGAGCAGCGTCAGCACCGCCAGATAGGTCAGCCGTTGCAAGGGGTTGTGCTTGTTGCTCAGGCTGGGCCTGAACGGATGCGGCTCATCCTTGAAGATGCCCGACGAGTAGTACTTTGCGATGGCGGCGACGTTTTGTAGCGTCGGGATGTAATGCCGCCACTCACCGGTGGTCAGGTGCCAGAAGATGGCGAAGATCCACAGGCCAACCAGGGTCCAGGCGGCCAGTGTGTGATAGTCCACCGCTTTCGCGAAGCCAAACAGGCGGTAAGTACCGTGGACCTCGAAGCCGGTCACCAGCATCGAGATGACCAGCAGCGCCTGGGACCAGTGCCAGAAGCGCTCAAAAGGCTTGAAGAGATAGACGCGTGACATGAGTGTTCTCCGGTTTAACTGTTGCGCTTGCGGGCGACGACGCGACCCAGGCCATGGCCAAGGACACCCAGCAGGGTCAGCAGGGCCACAGCCCAGCCGCCAATCTCGAGCCAGCGCGCGTGGTCACGGCTGCGGCCCGGCATGTAGACACCGTCAATTTTTTCCAGTCGGCCGTTGTTGACGTGACACTCAACGCAGCCCAGTGCCTTTTCTTTCGGTGCCACCATGTGGTTGATCGCCCACATGCTCTCGGTCTCGATGAAGTCAACCTTGCCGGAGAACTTCACACCACCCGCAGCCATGCCGGTGGTGACGGCCTTTTCCCAGTTGAAGTTCTTCCAGAAGGCGGTGTCGTCACTACCAGCAAGATGGGTAATGACCAGCGATTTGTTGATCGGGTCGTACTGCTGTTTGCCGGTGAACAGCTTGATTGGCCAGATCATCGATTTGCCGTCGTTGGGGCTGCCTTCAAATCGGTTGATCTGTGTCGGCTTGTCGCCCTTCTCAATCTTGTCGCCAACCAGGGTGTAGTGGTTGACACCGTTGAACCAGACGTATTCGGGCCTGACGTTTTCCTTCCATACGAAGTCACCCTTGATGGTCATGTACTTGTCGTAACCGTCATCGTCTTTCAGGATCATCGGTTTGCCGTCTTTGTCGAGCTTACCGGCGGTTGACCAGTCCCAAGACATCTTGGTCGGTTGCCCGCCGCGCGCAAAGGCCGGAATGTGGCAGGTCTGGCAGGCAATCCTTGCCGTGTGTTCGTTCAGCCGCACTACCTTGTGCGGTGCCTGTCCGTGGCAAGCCTGGCAGGTGTCCGGATTGGTTTTGTCCAATGCACCGCGCATATGCGCCGGCGCCTTGTCCCTGGCCGTAGGTGCGTAACGACTGCCCGAGACCTTGTGGTCGTCGGTCTTGTGGCAGGTGGCACAGGCGAAGTTCAACCCCTTGGCATC
>CAIYMN010000044.1 GCA_903927295.1 uncultured beta proteobacterium
CGTGGCAATCCAGATTCAATGGATTGCCACGCTTCGCTCGCAATGACGGATCAGATGCAAGCAATGACGAGTTGACGGAAGAATCCAGATGAAGCAGGGCTTGTCGCTAAGAGTCTCACAGCATCTGGCGTTGACACCGCAGTTGCAGCAGTCCATCCGCCTTTTGCAGCTTTCGACACTCGAGCTGAGCCAGGAAGTTGGCCAGATGCTCGATGAGAATCCGTTTCTGGAACTCGGTGCCGACGAGGTGCCGCGCGAGGACTTTGGTCTGGCGCAGGCTGATACGCCGGTCCGAAAGGATGATATCGAGGCCGAGTACGTGAGCAGCGCCGGCGCTGACTACGCCACTGCCACCGTCGCCGTAGCCGACAGTGACGCCGAAGCCAGTCCGCTCTCCGCAGACGATGGCCAGAACTGGGAAGGCGACGGCTGCGTGCAGATCTCGCCCGACGACAGCGAGTGGGGCGGCGACGCGCGCGCGCACGGCAACAACCTGAGCGACAACGAAGACGCCGAAATCACAGAGTTGGCGCGCTCACAGGAATCGCTGCAAAGCCATCTGCACACGCAGGCGCTGGCCTTGCGCTTGAGTGAGGAAGACCGTGCCGCCCTGAGCTTCCTGATTGAATCGCTGAACGATGACGGCTATCTGGAAGACTCGCTGGAGGCGCTTGCCGGTGGCCTGGGCGCTGGTGAAGAGACGCAGTTGGAACAGCTGGTGCATCACTTCACGGTTGCTCTGGGATTGCTGCAAAGCCTGGAGCCTCCAGGCGTCGGTGCACGTGATCTGGCGGAGTGCCTGACACTGCAGCTCAAGGCCTTGCTGGCGCAGGCGAAACGCGAGCCTGGCAAAACCGGGGCCACGCTGATCGTGGCCTTGCGCATCTGCAACCAGCCAATGGACCTGTTGGCGCGACGCGACATCAAGCGCCTGGTGCAACTGTGCCACGCCACCGATGCTGCGGTGCGCGAGGCGATTGCCCTGATCGGGCGCCTGGAGCCCAAACCGGGTCGGCGCTTTGTCAACGTAGAGCGCAACATCGTGGTGCCGGACGTGCTGGTGGTCCGGGTTGGCAAAGGGACGCAAGCCCGATTTCAGGCTCGGCTCAATCCGGAGGTCATGCCGCGCCTTCGTGTGCACGACATCTATGCCAACGCCCTCAGGCAACACAAGGGCGGCGGCAGTGACGCTGCCAGTTACGCCGCCTTGCAACAGCGTTTGCAGGAGGCGCGCTGGTTCATCAAGAACATTCAGCAGCGTTTTGACACCATTCTGCGGGTCAGCTCGGCTATCGTGGAACGGCAAAAGAGCTTCTTCACTCATGGTGAACTGGCAATGCGTCCGCTGGTGCTGCGTGAAATCGCGGACGAACTCGGTCTGCATGAGTCCACCATCAGCCGCGTTACCACGGCCAAGTACATGGCAACACCGTTCGGAACCTTCGAGCTGAAGTACTTCTTCGGCTCCGGCCTGGGAACCGACTCGGGAGGCAGCGCCTCCAGCACAGCGGTGCGCGCCCTGATCAAGCAGTTTGTCAGTGCCGAAAATCTGAAGAAGCCACTCAGTGACAACCAGATTTCTGAAATGCTCAAGGAGCAGGGCATCGACTGTGCGCGCCGTACCGTTGCCAAATACCGCGAAGGGTTGCGGATTGCCCCGACCAGTCTGAGGAAAGCCCTTTGAACAAGCTGCAAATCTTCCTGCCGTGCGCCGCTGGCGTCGAGGACTACCTGGCCCCCGAAGTGCAACGCATCACGGGGCTGCCACTGGCCGAGGTACTGAAGCAGCGTGGTGGGGTTGCGTTGCGCAGTTCGTGGCGCGACGTGCTGCTGTTGAACCTCAACAGCCGTCTGGCGCAACGCGTGCTGGTGTTGCTGTCCTACACCGAGTACCGCAACGAACCGGACCTGTACCGCGCCGCGAGCGAAGTGGCTTGGGAGGCCTGGTTCACACCGCGCCAGAGCATCAAGGTCGAAGTAACAGCGCAGCACAGCCCGCTCACCTCACTGAACTTTGCAGCCCTCAAGATCAAGGACGCCGTCTGCGACCGCTTCCGCGTCAAGGCTGGCGGCGTGCGCCCCGACGTCAACACGCAGTGGCCCGATGTGCGCATCTATGCGCACCTTACGACCGACAGTTGCTCGCTCTATATCGACACCTCGGGTGAGCCGCTCTTCAAGCGCGGCTGG
The DNA here is from genome assembly GCA_903927295.1 of uncultured beta proteobacterium. Taxonomy (GTDB): domain Bacteria; phylum Pseudomonadota; class Gammaproteobacteria; order Burkholderiales; family Burkholderiaceae_C; genus Rhodoferax. Next base: position 2,191 of record CAIYMN010000044.1, read on the forward strand.
CGTCAGGACAAAGGCGAGGCGCCGCTGAAGGAAACGCTGGCCGCCGCCATGCTCGCTGCCAGCGGCTGGATGGACGGCGATGGTGATCTGCTGCCGCTTTACGACCCCTGCTGCGGCAGTGGCACGATTGCCATCGAGGCGGCGCAGATGGCCTGCAACATGGCCCCGGGCAGCCTGCGGGCATTTGCTTTCGAGAAATACCTGCCCTACCAGGCGCATGTCTGGGATGCCATCAAGAGCGAAGCCCGCACCGCCGAGGTGAAGCCGGAGCTGGGGCAGCAGCCCATCATTTTCGGCAGCGACGTGGCGCACCGGATGGTCGACTTTGCCCAGCGCAATGCCGAGCGCGCCGGCGTGGCAGACGTGATCGAATTTCGTGGCGGTGACGCCTTGCAGCGCATGCCACCGTGCGCGACGCCCGGTGTCCTGCTGCTCAACCCACCCTATGGTGAACGCATTGAAGTGGCTGGTGTGGCCGGTGTCAGTCACCGTGGTGGCCGCGAGCAGGCGCAACTGTCCGATGGCGGCGAGTTCTTCAACCGGCTCAGTTCCCATTGGAAGAAAAATTACGCCGGCTGGAGCGCCTGGGTGCTCTCACCCGACCTCAAGTTGCCCGGCAAGATGCGCCTGAAGGAATCACGCCGCGTGCCGCTGTGGAACGGCCCGATCGAGTGCCGCCTGTTCCGCTTCGACCTGGTGGCCGGAACCATGCGCCCCGACAAATCGGGGCCAGATCACCGGCGGTGAGTTGGGGTCAGATCCCAATTCAGGACTACGATGCAGGCAATACACATGACGGTGAACGAAATTGGGCTCTGACCCCAACGGCCCGGTTCGACCGATCGTGATCGACACCAACATCGTCCTCGACCTCTTCGTCTTCAAGGACCCTGCCACGCAGCCCCTCAAGCAGGCGTTGGCCTCAAACAATATCCGTTGGCTGACCACCCAAGCGATGCGCGATGAACTGGAGCGCGTCCTGAGTTATCCGAAGATCATGACCCGTCTGGCAGTCGCTGAACTGGGTGCCGAAAGCGTACTGCAACAGTTCGACGCCCACGTGCGTCTGGTCGGCGTAGCGCCCAAAGCGAGCGTGACTTGCCGCGACCCGGATGACCAGAAGTTCATTGATCTGGCGGTCCTGCACAAGGCAGCGCTGCTCAGCAAGGACCGCGCTGTTCTTTGCATGAAAAAACGCCTGCTTGCGCTGTCGGTGCGCTCACAAACCGCAATGGATTTTGAACCATGAACAAGACCTTGCCTGCCCTCAACAACATCGAAGCCCTGCCGCTCGACGCTGACGAGTTTGACGAGATCGACGCCATTCTGGACGAACTGCGCAGCCGTTACGACGAAACACCGCAATGGGAATTCTGTGAGGGCTTTATGGCGGCGCTGATCTGCTGCCGCCGCCCGATCGCGCCCTCGGAGTACTTGCCGGTGCTGCTGGCCATCAGCATCGAAGGCGATGCGGACGACGGCTCATTTGCCAGCGCGGCGCAGCAGCAGCGCTTTATTGAACTCTGGTCGCGACGCTGGAGTGAAGTGGCGCGAGCCCTCGACACAGAAGTCGAATCGCTGGACGACGAGGCCGCCTACCGGCCCGAGGTGATGGACGTGCGGGGCGCCGTGACCGCTCTGCCTGAAGCCGAGCGGCTTGCCATGGCTGCTGACGCGCTACCCGCGTTCGGCCAGATCTGGGCACTGGGTTTCATGTACGCGGTCGAGGCCTGGCCCGAGGAGTGGGCGCCGCCGCGCGACAAGGAAGCAGCCAAGTGGCTCAACGGCGCACTGGACGCCATCGTCGCCCTGACCGAGGACGACACGGATGCCCCAACGCTCTCCTTCTTTGAAGAAAACGGCCCACCCAGCATCAGCGTGAAGCGCCTGAACACGTTCGCCGACGCCGTGTGGGCGGTCTATGACCTGCGTGAACTGTGGCGCAACTTCGGTCCACGTGTGCCAACGCTGCACGCCGACATCACGCCCGGTCGCAACGACCCCTGCTCATGCGGCAGCGGCAAGAAATACAAGAAGTGCTGCGGCGCGGCCAGATGATGTCGACACTGGCTGCCCAACGCGGTATGTTTCACGTCCAATCTTCCCAAGCTCACTAAAGGGGGGTGCCTGCCATGACAACCACGGGAAACACCAATCCGACCCACTCAATGCGACCTCCCGCCTGGGCGGTGGGGATGCGCAAGTTCACAGACTACCTGTCCAAGGACTTTCTGGGCGGACCGCGCCCCTGGAAGTTTGCCTGGATCATCAATTTCCAGAAGGGCGGCAGCTTCTTCTTTTTTGGTTTTCTGATCTGGTACTACCAGAACACGACCACCGCAGCCTGGGTCTACTTCGCGCTGCATGGCGGTTATGGCCTCGTCTGGCTGATGAAGGATCTCGCCTTTCCTGACCCCAGCTGGCAGATCAAGATCACCATAGGCGCCGGTATCAATGCTTTCCTGGGGGTGCTGGGGCTCTATTGGGTATTTGGCTGGTTGCTGATTTCGCGCACCTCGCAGCCGGTCTACCCCTTGCCCGATGCAGTCTGGTTTGCGCTGTGCATCAGCCTGTGCCTGCTCGGATCTGTGATCATGATTGCCGCCGACGCACAGAAGTTTTTTACGCTGCGCATCCGGCGTGGGCTCATCACCGACGGCATGCACCGCTGGGTGCGCCATCCCAATTACCTGGGCGAGATGATGATCTACGGCAGCTTCGCCATGCTGGCATGGCACTGGTTCCCGGTGCTGGTGCTGGCCTGGGTCTGGCTCGGCCTCTTTGCCGTCAACATGGTCATGAAGGAAGCCAGCATGTCGCGCTACCCGGAGTGGGCGGCCTACAAGAAGCGAAGCTGGTGGCTGATCCCGTTTCTGCTCTGAGCAGAACGAATCACCTCAACCAGCGAGCACGCCTGAGCATGGCCGCATGGTGATCGCGATGCCGCCGAGCACCGCATTGCCGGAGAGCGGATCACGCAATTGATCGTCTAGCAAGGCATTCAGGTTGGCGCCGGGGCGCTGTGCCGCCAGTGCGAGACGGGTGTCCGGCAGGTCGTGACCCCAGCCGTGCGGCAGACTCACCACGCCGGGCATCATCTGCTCGCTGATCTGGACCTGGGCTTGAACCTGGCGCGCCCCGGCTTCAAGCGTCGCCAGCGCGCCGTCGCTCAGTTGCAGGCGTGCTGCGTCGATGGGGTGAACCAGCGCGGTGCAGCGCATGGGTCCCTTGGCCAGTAGCGGCAGGTTGTGCATCCAGCTGTTGTTGCTGCGCAGGTCGCGCCGGCCGATGACCATCAGATCGGGTGCCGGGCGCTGCAGGTCGGCCACGGCGCGTTGCAGGTCGGCGATGAAGGACAGCGGTGCCAACTCTATCTTGCCACTGGGCGTTCGCAGCAGTTCGGGGATGCGCGGCTGCAAGGCTCCAAGATCGATGCCGCCGCTGCTGTTCGATGCCATGACTTTGGCCAGATTCAAACCCTCGGGCTTCAGGCCGAAACCGTCGCCATAGGGCCCGCTGCGCAAGGCCATGTCCAGCACGCGTTGCGGCCCACGCAAACCCTGCGTGGCGTGGATCACTGCGTCGGCATGGGCGCCAAACAGGCGCTGCGCATCCTGCGCGAACTCCTCATCGTCGAGTGCATTGGCATCTAGCTGCGTGCCTTTGTTCTTGACGATGGCAGCCAGTTTGAGCAGGGTCTGCCACTCCTCGGGCTGTCCCGGCGGTGGGGGCAGAACCGGCGGGCTGTAACGCGCATGGTTGCGCCAGGAGAGCTGTGGAAACGCCAGGTCGTAATGCATCTCTTCCAGCGGTGACAGACCGGGCAGGATGACGTCCGCATGGCGCGTGGTTTCGTTCAGATAGATGTCCAGGCTGACCATGAAATCCAGACTGTCCAATGCCTGGGACAGGCGGGGTCCGTTCGGGCTGGAGAGTACCGGGTTGGTGGCCACCGTGATCAGGGCGCGCACCTGGTCGTCGCCCGGCGTCTCGATTTCCTCTGCCAGACAGGTTATCGGCAACTCGCCAAACACTTCCGGTGCGCCGCTGACGCGGGCGTGGTGGCGCCCGGTGCTGATGCCTTTGCCGACGCCGGCCCGGCCCGCCGTGTTGGCAGCAAAGGCCGCAGCCTTGGCGAACATGGCACCGCCCGGCACATCAAGGTGCCCGGTCAGCACGTTGAGCGCGTCCACCAGCCAGCTTGCCAGCGTGCCGTACTCCTGCGTGCAAGTGCCTATGCGTGCATAGACGGCAGCCCGTTCGGTGCCGGCCAGTTGGCGCGCCAGCTCGCGGATGGTCGACGCCGGCAGTCCGCAGCGCTCGGTCACCGCCTCCGGGCTGAAAGGCGCGACGGCAGCGCACACTTCATCCACCCCGTTGACCCATATTTCGACAGCCCCCAGGCGTACCAGGTTTTCTGCAAACAGCGTGTGCAGCATGGCAGCCAGCAGAAACACATCGGCGCCGGGACGGATGAAGTGGTGCGCATCGGCGATGGCTGCCGTCTCCGTGCGCCGCGGGTCGATGACGATCAGTTTGCCGCCGCGTGCCTGCATCGCCCTGGCCTTGCCCTTGAAATCCGGCACGGTCCACATGCTGCCATTGCTCGCCAGCGGATTGGCGCCAATGACCAGCAGCAGTTGGGTGCGTGCGATGTCGGGCAGCGCGATCGAGAGCCAGTGACCGAACATCATGCCGCTGGCCAGCTGTTTGGGCATCTGGTCCAGGGTCGAGGCCGAGAAGACGTTCTGCGTACCCAGCGCGCGCACCAGCTTCGGAAAGTAGCTCAGCAGTCCGATCTTGTGCGCCGAAGGGTTGCCCACCACCACCGCCGTGGCGTTGCGTCCGTGCGCTGCGATGATCGGTGGCAGGCGTCGTTCGATTTCTGCAAAAGCCTCGTCCCAGGTCGCGCTCTGGTGCACGCCGTTGCGCTTGATCAGCGGTGTGCGCAGCCGGTCCGCGTCTTCGTGCAGGTCTTTCAGGGCCACGCCCTTGGGGCACAGGTAGCCCTTGCTCAACACGTCCTGCTCATGGCCACGGATGCTGATCAGCTGGCCGCTCCGCACCTTGATTTCAAGGCCACAGCAGGCTTCGCACAGGGGACAGATACGGTGGTGGATGGTGTCCGACATGGTTGCTCCGAAAATTATTATGCCGCCAGGATGCTGCCCGAACCGGCGCTGTGCCCTTGTGCGTCGAACAGCACACCGGGATTGAGAATGCCGGCCGGATCCACCACGGTCTTGGCCGCGCCCAGCATTTGCCGAAACAGCGAGGGCGATTCCAGTTCATAGCCACTGCGGTGATCACGGCCCACCGCGTGGTGGTGCGTGATGGTGCCACCGTGCGCCACCACGGCTGCGTTGGCGGCCAGCTTGATCTCGCGCCAGGCTGAAAGGGCGCTGGCCACGTCGCCGCTGGCGGAGCCGAGCACAGCGACGGTGAAGTAGGGCGCCAGGCCGTCCGGGTAGGCGTGCGTGACGCGACACGAGACAAGACTTTCCTGACCGGTCACGCGCTCGATCGCTGCCTGGACTTCGGTTTTGACGTTCTGGTAGAAAGACTCAAAGTGGTCCCAGGTAACAGCGCTTTCGAACGTGTCCATGATGACGCCCAGGCCCACCGCCGGGTCGCGCCAGTAAGGCATGCGGATGAAGGCTTCGCGCCAGGCACCGGCAGCGCCTTTGCGGTGTTCCTGAGAGCCTTCGGTGGCCATGGAACGCGCGACCGCCGCTGCGTCGTACTCGCCCGCGTGATCGCGCACCAGTTCCAGTGCCCGCTCCATCCATACGTTCAGGGGGTGGTCCGCCGATTCAAAGCCCAGCACCAGCATCGCCTGGCGCCCATCGCCAACGCCGGAGAAGACGGTTTCCATCGGGTCGAGCAACCGGCAGTTGCTCGGGTTCAGGCCCGACTGCGCGAGCGCGCGCAGACAATGGGCAGCGGCAAAGTAGTCGGAGAACTTGACGGAAGCGGAGGCGCGGAATGTCGGTTTAGCCTGCAGGCGCATCCAGGCTTCCGTGATGACGCCCAGCGTGCCTTCGCTGCCCAGCACCAGACGGTCCGGCGCTGGTCCGGCACCCGATGCTGGCAGACGCCTTGTCTGCAGCAGCCCCGCTGGGCTGACCATGCGTGTGGACTCCACAAAGTCGTCGATGTGCGTGTGCTGCGTGGCGTAGTGACCACCCGCCCGTGTCGCAATCCAGCCGCCCAGCGTGGAGAACTCAAAGCTTTGCGGGAAGTGGCGCAGCGTCAGGCCGTGCGTTCGCAACTGGGCTTCGATGTCGGGGCCGTAAGCGCCGGCCTGGATGCGTGCCGCGCGGCTCACCGTGTCTACTTCCAGTACCTGGCACAGGCGCTCCATATCGAGCGAAATGGCAGCGGCAAAATCGTGGCCCACCGCCGGCTCCACACCGCCACAGACGCTGCTGCCACCACCGTAGGGAATCACAGCGACATTGCTGCGCACCGCCCAATCCAGGATGTCGACGACGGCCTGCTCGTCGTCCGGATAGGCGACCCAGTCCGGTGGTCGGGGAACCTGGCGCAGCCACATGCGTGCGCAATCGGCATAACTCTTGCCATACGCGTGATTGAGCCGGTCCAGCGGTGCTTTGGAGAACGTGGCCGCAAGCGCTGCCGGCGCCGCGATACGGGGTGCGGGCAGATCGAAGTCCTCCACAGCCGGTGGCGTCAACGCGGCAAACCGGCCACCCAACTGTTCGACCATGAACTTGACGGTGGCCTGTTCGCGCGCGTCAAGCACCGTATCGGCGGCACCCCAGCCCCAGAAACGGCGTGCCGCGCGCCGGGAAAGACTTTTGCCTGCAGTATTCATGGGCCGATTTAAACCGATTTCTTGCCCGATGGTGACAGCAGGTCTTGCAGACCTCCCTGACAATGCAGACCATGGCCCTTGAAATCCACTCCGATGAAGTCCACACAGCACCGCTGCACTCAGCCACGGTAATGCTGCTGCGTGACAGTGCGTTCGGGCCTGAAGTGTTGATGATGCGCCGGCACGGCAATTCCAATGTGCTGGGCGGCGTGCACGTCTTTCCCGGCGGCAAACTGGACCGCGCAGACGGTGAATTCGCAGAGGATTCTTTCGACCAGCCGCTGCAGCACTTGCTGCAGGCCTTGAAGCAGGTGGATCTGGATGCGAAGACCGCTGCCGCGCTCTACGTCACGGCCCTGCGCGAAACGTTTGAGGAGTGTGGGCTGTTGTTGTGTGACGGGGTCGCCCCGGAAGTCTTGCTGCAAGCGCGTGCGCTGCTGAGCGCCGGTCAGGGTTTCATGGGGGTGCTGCAGAAACTGGGTTTGCCGCTGCAGACGCGCCACCTGATCCCATGGTCGCGCTGGATCACACCGCGCGTGGCCTCGCTGACCCACAAGCGTTTTGACACGCGCTTCTTCGTGGCGCAAGCGCCGCAGGGGCAGGAGGCACTGCATGACGACCACGAAGCCACGGAAACCATCTGGCTCAGTCCGGCGCAGGCCTTGCGCCAATACTGGGACAGTCAGATAGAGATGGCGCCACCCCAGATCCTCACTCTGAGTCAGTTGGCACACTTTGCTGATGTTGCGTCCGTGCTGGCGGCTGCCCGCAATCGCCCCCCGGCGCTGATCGAACCCTCGCCCTTTGATCAGGATGGCCAGCGTGTCATCTGTTACCCCGGTGATCCGCGCCATCCGGTAGCCGAACGCGCCTGGTCAGGCCCCACGCGCGTGACCTTCCGCAACGCCCGCTTCGAGCCCGAAGGTGGCTTGGCGGCACTGCTGCCAACTGACCCCTGAGCGCAGGCATTCCGTGTGGATCAGGCCGCCGTGGCACTCAGCTCCGCGGCTGTCCCCCGGCCTTCGGCCTCCCCCTTTATGCCGCTGCGCTGAGTGCCGCAGCAGCCTGATCTTGCACACATGGTTGGCATTCGACGTCTGCAAGCCGCCAATGCGTCTTGCCGTGGGTGATGCGGTGGGTGGCGCAGCGACATAAAGGAGGAGC
>CAIYMN010000045.1 GCA_903927295.1 uncultured beta proteobacterium
CATGCCGGCGGTCGGTTCATCCATCAGCAGCAGCTTCGGCTTGTTGGCCATGGCGATGGCCAGTTCCACGCGCTTGACGTCGCCATAGGCCAGCACATTGCAGGAGCGGTCCGCCTGCGCGCTCATGCCCACCTGCTCCAGCACCGCCATCGCTTCGTCCCTGCGGTAGTGCGCGGCGCGACGCCAGGGCGAGAACAGTTTGCTGTCCTGCGACAGCAGTGCCATCTGCACGTTTTCAACGACGGTGAGCGAGGCAAAGGTCTCTGCGATCTGAAAGGTGCGGCCGACCCCCATGTGCCAGATTTCGCGCGGCTTGCGGCCTACCAGTTCGACGCCGTCGAGCTGGATGGAACCGGCGTCGGCACGCAGTTGCCCGTTCACCATGTTGAAGGTGGTGGACTTGCCGGCGCCGTTGGGACCAATCAGCGCCAGCAGTTCGCCGCGCGCGAGGTCGAAGTGAACCTTGTCCACTGCCGTCACACCGCCGAAGGACTTGCCAAGATTCGCCACGCGAAGCAAAGGTGCAGAGGCTGGCAATACAGATGCTGTCATGCCCCGCCCTCCTGCTTTTGGCTACGCCGCTGGGTCAACTGCTGGATGAAACCGGCAATGCCCTGCGGGAACAGCAGCACCAGGATCAGGATGATGGCGCCCAGCATGGCGCGCCAGTAGTCGGTATTGCGTGCCACCGTGTCATGCAGCCAGCTGAAGGTGATGGCACCGACCACCGGCCCGGCCAGGGTCTGGATGCCGCCCAGCAGCACCATCACCAGACCATCGACCGACTTGCCCACCGACAGCGTCTCGGGCGAGATGCTGCCCTTTGAAAAAGCGTAGATCGCGCCAGCCAGTCCGGCAAAGGTACCGGCCACTACAAAGGCTGCCCACTGCATGCGCTTCACATCCATGCCGATGGCATCCGCTCGCAGCACCGAGTCACGGCAGGCACGCAGCGCGTAGCCAAAAGGCGAAAACAGAAACCGGCGCAGCAACAGCACGCCGGCTGCCACCAGCACCAGGGTGAGGTAGTAGTAATTGATTTTGCTGGACAGCCAAGGCGCCGGCCAGACGCCGGTCAAGCCGTTGCTGCCGCCGGTGAAGCTGTCCCACTGAAAGGTGATGGCCCAGATGATCTGCGCAAAAGCCAGCGTCAGCATGGCCAGGTAAACACCGGACAGGCGCACCGCAAACCAGCCAAAGATCAGCGCGCCCAGCGCTGCCACCAGAGGTGCCAGCAGCAGGGACGCTTCCATCGGCAAACCGGCACTGCGCGCCAGCAGCGCCGCGCCGTAGGCACCGAGTCCGAAATAAGCGGCGTGCCCGAACGAATGCATGCCAGCCGGCCCCATGATGAAGTGCAGGCTGGCTGCAAACAGCGCCGCCACCAGCAGATCGATCATCAACACCGTGGTGTAAGGCGAGCCGGCTGTCACGATGGGCAGCGCCATCAAAGCCAGACCCAGCAAGCCGGCGGCGACGAGGTAGCTGCGGGACGCACCGCGCAGCGGTTCTTCCTGCATACCGACGTAGCGGCTTGGTGCCTGGGCCCGACCCATCAGCCCCCAGGGACGCGCCACGAGCACCGTGGCCATGACCAGGAACTCCACCACCAGCGTCAGTTTTGAAAACGAAAGGCTGATGCCTGCGATCTGCACAACACCCAGCCAGATGCAGACCGCCTTGATTTCCGCAATCAAGAGGGCGGCCGCATAGGCACCCGGAATGGAACCCATGCCGCCCACTACCACCACCACAAAAGCCGCGCCAATGGTGTTGAGGTCCATTTCCAGATTGGCGGGTTCGCGCGCCAGTTGCAGCGCGCCACCGAGTCCGGCCA
>CAIYMN010000046.1 GCA_903927295.1 uncultured beta proteobacterium
ATCGTTCAAGAAATTGCGCGGTCACGCCGAACTGAAAACCCTGATAGACGGTCTTCGCCCTAACGCCCAACAACTCAAGAAGGCAGCATAATATTCATGACCACCGACTCAAACCTGCAACTGCGGTCGGGACATCGCCGATCAATGAGTTCGGCCTCATTGAGTTTGTCGATGTCAATTTTCATGGGCGGGAATTCTGGGGTGATGGGGCTTCTCAAAGCGTCATTGCGGCTCAATCAACCTGGCCACATCACCATGACATTCAGCGCATTTGCCCACCAAGAGTAAATCACCAGACTTCACGACACCGGTGAAGTTTGTGATCGTGACTTCGTGGGAGCAGGCCCCACACCAGACATTGCTCAACAAGCGTTTGCGGATTTCTGCCGGTATGGCTGACCACAACTTCTTGGCCGGTTCGGTAAAACTGGGGATGGACTCGATGTTCATAATAGAAGTTTAAATCCGGTGATACCCCCGCAGCCGTCGTTTGCCGCCAATGCTTCTGACCTGATTGAGTGCATCGTGGTAACTGGGCAGCACGACCATCTTCTGGTTGCCTGAGCGGCAGGATCCTGACCATCGGCGCACCAGAATCCAGTCACCCAGCAAGTCTTGAAACACCTCGACCTGGTAACGCCGACCATTGTTCGGGTTGAACCAGTCTTGTCTCAAAGCGGTCTGCCTTTCAACCCGCTACCCGCCGTTGCATCCCCTGCACTGCCTTGATCTTCCTGGCCAGCTCCTGCGTTGAATAGATGGACGTGGTGTCAATGCTGGCATGCCCTGCCAGTTCGCTCACCACCTCAATCGGCACGCCATCCACCAATGCCTGGCGCACAAAGGTGTGGCGCATCCAATGAGTGCTGGCTTTTTCAAACCGACGTTCATCCAACCCGGCTCTACCTGCGGTCTTGGCCGCCTGTGCAAAAAAGCGCTTGAGCACGGCATAAATGCCTGCTGCCGACAGCGGACTTCCCAGCTGATCAGAAAGTGACGTGGCTACCAGCGCCCCACCCTCACCCCGTCCCCACTTCGGAACTGAGGGATGAAGAGACCGAATCAATGGCAAGTTGTCTGGGTCGGCTCTTTCCTTGTCTTCCTCCATGAACTCTTTGCCATGGGTGGCCAACAAACGCACCACGTCGTCATTCAATGGAACTTCACGGGTCTTGTTGCGTTTGCCAGTCACGGTCAGGATCCAGGTGGATGGCAAGTCAGGCAATGTTTCTTGGCGCAAGTCCTTGTGCCGTGCCTTGGCCAACTCATCAAGGCGAATGCCTGAAGTCACCAGCAATTCCAAGAGGCACTTCAAACGGACCCGTTCGGGTCCTGCCGGGATATCTTCCAAACATTGCAAGACATGCTGCGATTCAGCTTCGGTGAAGGCTCGCCGAATGTCGAGCTTGCTGCTGGGTAAGTCAAAGCTTTTCATCAAAGCCCGCATCGGGTTGGCCACCAGGTAGCCGGCATCAACCAATCCACCAAACAGGGTTTGCAAGATCACCAGCGCCTGTTTTTGTGAAGACGCACTGGGCTGGGACCGAAAGGCACACCAGGCAGGATCGGTGCGTTTCACCGGTACCGGGTGAATCCAATGCGAGGGCACTGCCTGCAAGAACTCACGGTACCGCTGGCAATCAGGCGCGGTGACCGAAGACAGGGGTTTCTTCAGCTCCTGAGCACACCACAGCAGGAAGCGTTCTGCCTCTTTGCGGTAACTGCGCTGGGTTGCTGGCTTTTCCTGGTAGCGCGACAGCCAGGCATTCACCGCCTCCAAGTCATTGTTCGCCCCCAGGGTGTTGGCCATATGACTTCTGAAGTCACCCTGTTGACCGGCCAGGTGGTCGGATCTGTCCATCCGGCTCAGGCCAGTCTGAACCAGCGTACCAGCCCCAAATTGGGCATAGGTGGGAACAGCCGGATTGGTCACTGCCATTACCGCAGCCCGGCGCAAGTCCCGTTTCGATTTGGGTTCCAGCACCGCATCCGTGATCAACAGGTTGAGATGTTCTTGCTGCAAGTGCAGCCAGTGGATCACCTGGTGGGCGCGCCGGACCCCAAATGACTTGATCCTTGCGTGCCAGCGGTAACCATAGAGGTTAATGAATCTGACCAAGTCACCCAGAGTGAGGATGCCGACATTGCGCAAACAGGTCACCACTGGTCGGGCAAACCAGGACTCCAGTCGGTCAGTAGCTGCCGGTGTGACGGAGAGCACCGTGGCCAGGTAGTTCAGCGCCCTCACCCGCTCACCAATTGGATCCTTGAAGTCGGCTGCGGCTTCTATGGCATCTGCGTTGTCCAGACCAAAGTGGGCTTTGTATTCGACCAACAGGTCAGCTTCGCTCCAGGCATCTGGGTCCATGCCTTCGGCATCCGCCCACTCTTCCAGGCTGGGCAGACTGGCGGCCGGTTTGAATGGTGAATCACTGCGCAGGAGGTCCAGAAGGTGAGTGATCTTGACATGCTCGGGCAGCGTGGCATCGAAGTGACGCCCGGCTTCGATGATGCTTTTGAGCAAGGCATCCCGCCGGTTCTGGACATAGCGCAGATCGGTGGTGGTCTCGCTCCAGGCCAGGTAGCGCTCGAAGGACTCGCGCAAGTCCATGCCCAACAGGCTGGAGCGCACGAAGGCAAAGTGGTGGATGCCCAGGGCGCGCGGGTCCTGGATGACACGGGCTTTGGAGCCTAGGGGTCGGCCCGGTCGGCGCGCATGCGTGCCATGAAAAAGCGGGGCTACATGGGGTGTCACCGGTTCACCCCAATCCACTTTTCCATATGCAAGATTCAAGGTGCGCATTAAATGTAAGGCGCACCTTTACCCCATTTAAAAAATGACACGAACGAACCTTTAGTCTGGTTGGAGGCATTGGCACTTCGGGTGCATAGCCTTCAGAGTGACAACAAAAATGCCGCCACAGTTTGAGCCGACTGTTCATACGAGGGTTGGTAGTCCAAGGTGTTGATCTCCTCGAACTGTGCTTTCAATACCGCTTTGCGCTGATCGATCTGCTGGAGAAATTCCGTACGGTGACGGGTCAAAAATGACCCTGCTGTGGCCAGCGCCACAGGTTCGCGTTCAATGACCAACGCCAAGTCGAACAGGTCGCGCGCGGTTGCCCGGTCGCCGCGGTGCCACAGTTTTTTGGCTACGATTTCAGCGGAAGTCTCGACCTTGAGTTGACGCCCGAGCAACTCCCAGATTTCAAAGGGATCGCTGGTCAGATTCGCAGACGCAACAAAGTCGATTTCGCCTTCTGGTCGCAGCAGCTTCACGAAGCCTGGCCCTTCAACATAGTTGTCGGAAACCGATTCGGCCACGTCGCTTAGGCGTGGCGACACAAATCCGAGGTACTGCGGATCAGGCACAAAGATGTCGATGTCCTTGCTCAGGCGATGGCGGTAGCGCAACATCAAGACCGTGCCGCCCCCGAATGTCCAAAAAGGGTCCCGAATGCCGTGGGTTGCAATCTCGTCGACCAATGAATAAGCATGTCGCAGCAGTCCCTGCCAATCACCCACTGGCAGTGAATCCGGAGTTTTGAACTTGGTTGTCATCAGGCCCATACCCTTCTCGGTGATTGCAGATCCCGAGCCCAATGGAACAGATGCTTCCACAGCAACTTCGGCGCCATGCTGCTGCTCGACGCCACTTCCTCTACCGCCGCCACAATCAGCGACAAGGGCGCCTCGTCCAGCATGGTGGAAATGTGAGGCGTGATGCCCTTCGGCAGTTCACCACCCACCAACGCTGCCGCCAATTCAGCCGGTTCAAGCATGGTCTTGTAGCTGACACTTGCGCTCTGGCTGACTGATTGAAGTGCGTGCTTGTGGCCTTTGCGGGTGCCAGCATCTAGGTTGATTCCGACCAGGTCCAAAAGCCCAATTAACTTTGCTGCCCCCAAGTCCACCAGTGATCCGTTTTCGAGCTGGTTGACTGTGGCGCGCGACAAACCACCCATCGTTGCAAGTTGGGCTTGTGACAGTCCGAGTGCAAGACGACGCGCGTGGACAAGTTGGCCAATGTCTGCGAGGTTCATAGGTTCCATTGGGCCACACTACGGTTAATTGTGTCAAACATGTTTTACATTTTCTAAAAAGCCATCTTGCCAGATCCCGACACTGAACGCTGGTGGCCTCGCTGGGCAATGAGGGCTATCATCGCTCATCGTTCATTTGTCTGATTCACTTCCTGACCGACTTCCTTAAGAGTTTGATTTGCTTGACTTTTCTGAAACTGAGGTAATTAATTAGGCCAAATCATTTGGCGCAAAAAACTACCCGAAGTGTCGCTTGACCTAAAAATATACCCCGGATCAGCGATTCTTCAAGGCGCAAATCTAGTTTAGGGCATGTAGCGGCCATGAAGAAGATCGCGTTGATTGGCAGAGATCTATCAGGCATCACTGATCGGGAAGACTTTTCCGTCGAAACCTGGCCAACCATTGATGAAGGCGCACTGAGCGCCGAAGATCTTGCGCACTTTCAAAGGCGCAAGCGTGCTGTTCTGCTGTACTTGAGCGGCGCGCCGCACGCCACGCTGCACGAAGAGACGGGGTTCACAGCGCGCTACATCAATTACACCGTTCGAGAGCGGTGCATGTGCCAGCACTGTGACGGCCAAGTTTACGGCTGGAGGGCGCTCATACCAGGGCTGCACATCACCAGATACACCAGGAAAAAGCAAGTCAAAGCTGATCAAAACGGAAACGGAACCGCTGGAGCACTTGGCAATTTGCTGCTGCAGGAGCCTGATTTCGCGACCCGCTTGGAAAAGCAGATTTTAAAAACCTGCCCCGAAACCAAGCTCGGCGCATTGCGGCAACCTCGGCATGCGCTTTGGGCCTGGTTTTTAAAAGAACTTCGCAGCCTGGGCTACGAGGTTCGACATGAATGGCCTTTCACCGTCAAGAACATGGGCTACTCAGCCCTTGTGCGCCATTCCGAAAAAATCCTGAACGCGAACCCCCTGAAGGCAGCCCGGATTGTCGGTGGCCCGGAGCTGGAGAAGAAGATGGCGTCGGGCGACGGCATTGAGCGACCGGTCCACAACCCGTTTGATCGCATCGAGATGGACGCCCATAAATTGGATGGTCGCTTTGTCGTCATGATTCCCCAGATCGATGGCGGGTGGAGCCCTCGGCAGATCCACCGGCTCTGGGTGATCGTGTTGCTCGATGTGGCCTCCCGGGCCGTTATTGGCTACCACCTTAGTCTTCGCTTTGAGGTCAACAAGGAAGATGTGACCAAGGCCATCAAGAGTGCGCTTGTCCGTTGGTCTGCCAAGGATGTGAGCTTTGGGGGGAATGCCTACTTTGAAGATGCGGCACTGCCCAGTGGCCACCATGAGCGATACGTCGGACTGTGCTGGAAAGAGACCAGCGTCGATGGCGCCCTGGCCGAGACCTGCAAGACCGTCAAAA
Source organism: uncultured beta proteobacterium (assembly GCA_903927295.1). Lineage (GTDB taxonomy): Bacteria > Pseudomonadota > Gammaproteobacteria > Burkholderiales > Burkholderiaceae_C > Rhodoferax. The sequence goes on from CAIYMN010000046.1 coordinate 5,427, forward strand.
CAAAACTGCTTGACGTGGTGGACTCGACCTTGCTCGATCCCAGTGTGGGCTTCGCCCAGCGCAGGAGCAAAGACGACAGGCCCTTCATCGAATCGTTCTTCAAAACATTGGGTTCGCGCGGTTTGCACCGACTCTCAAACACCACTGGTGTAAATGCCCAGGACAAAAGGGGGCGCGACCCCGCCAAGGTCGCCGTCCTCAGCGAGTTCCAACTGGAATACGCCGCTGAGCTGCTGGACGTGCTCATCGCCAACTACAACGCCACGCCACACAGCAGCTTGGGATACCGCTCGCCGCTGCAGATGCTCGATTTCCATGCGTCCATGGACAAATTGCCCAAGCGCCATGCGGACCCGAATTCGGTCCAGGGACTCTTGAGTGTTCGCAAGCTCTGCATTGTGCGAGGTGGCTACCGACAGGGTCGCCGGCCCTACGTGAATTTCTTCGGCGCGAGCTATTCGAACGAAGAGTTGGCACAGCGCCATGACTTGGTAGGCAAGCAAATTTGGGTCATCAACCACATGGAAGATGACGCGCGCATTGCGCTGGCCACCACCAAGGATGGCCACCGCCTGGGGGTGCTGCGCGCCCACCCCCCATGGCACCGCACGCCGCACAGCCTGAGCATCCGCAGTGCCATCAACTCCCTGGTGCGCAATCGCCGCTTCGCGTTGGCCAGTGGCGCTGACGCCGTGAGCGTCTTTATGGACTTTGTGCAATCCAACGCCAAGGGCAAGCTGCCAATCCACCCCAGCTATCTCGAACTCAAGCGACTTCTGGTTGAGCACGCGCAGTTTCGATCGAGCGATGCTGAGATCGTGGCGGCCAAGGCGCACCTCGAGGGCGCCGCGTCAGCTTCGCATTCGCCCCCACAGGACATTTCGGATCGGCCTACCGCTGATGCCACTGGGGCCAGGGTGCTCACACCCCAGGGCAAATCAAAATCGACCTCGTCATTGCCGCCGATGCGCAAGGCAGCCAACTGAAGGTGCAACACCATGCGCACCGAGCTGCCGCCCCATTTGAGTCCCATTCATCCGGTGCTGCAGCAGGAATACGCAGTATTCACACCCCCGGTGCATGCCATGGCGCACAAGATTGGCGACTGGATCGATCAACGCCAACCCGGCGGCTACATCCATGGTCCCTCACGCTTTGGCAAGTCACGCGGGGTTAAATGGCACATGAAATCGGTCTTGCAGGACCGCTTCGGCAAACGAATTCCCTTGCACATCTGGACGCGTGCGCCTGACAGCCACGTCAGCGAAAACGATTTTTGGGTCTCCATCGGACTGGCGGTAGGTTTTCGTTACGCGCCAACGCGGGCCACGCGCGGTGACCGGCGCCGCTTGCTCATGGAGTTCTTGATTGCCACGGCCTGGTCCTGCTCAAGCAATTTCGTGGCCCTTTTGATCGACGAAGCGCAGGCGATGACGTTTCGCGAATGGAACTGGCTGCTTGGGCTGCAAAACGCGATGGATTGGGAGGGCTATCGGCTCAGTGTGTTCTCCATCGCCTCACACCAGATGGACTACACCTACGAGTTGCTGGGTCTGGCCGACCATGCCCACATTGCCGCGCGCTTCCTCGTGGCGCACTGGCCCTTTCCCGGTATCAGCAGCGCCGATGAAATCGAGTTCGTCCTCAAAGGCTACGACGAGGCCTCCGAGTGGCCGGCACAAAGCGGCGTCTCCTATTTGGCACATTTCGCGCCCGAGGCTTTTGCCCGCGGGGCGCGCCTGGCCCCATGTGCAGGTGTCTTGTGGCGGGTCCTGGAGTCTTTGCTGCCGAGAAATTACAAGGGGGACGCCCAGTACCCGATGCAGCACATTGCCCGTGCCATTGAAGAGATTCTGATCGATCTTGCACGTGGCAAGAACTGGGAAGTGGCGACCTCCGAAGTCCGCTGGATCGATGCTTTGGCGCAGACGCAGTTCACGGACCACATGCGCTTGATCTCAGCGGGGGTTCAACGAAAACGCAGCCCCCAATCGCCGTAACGGCTCTGCACACATGAAACTCAAGGGCCAGGACGATCTCGCACGCCACGCCAGACGCTCGCGTGTCATCTGGTACCCAGGCGCAACACCGCCCTACTCTTCTTTGTGGATCACCATTCAGCGCTTTCTTATGCTCAACCAGCCCACGCGCGCGGCCTTCACGCAGGACTTCTTGATGCGCACGGTCAACGGCTGCAAAGTACCGCTTGCGTACACGCCTGCCCCGCGCTCACTCAACACATACGCCCTTGCGAGTGCGCAAAGTCCGCTGCGTCTGGCACGCTTTATCCGGGTTCTTGGGGAGCAGGCCCATACGTTTGGCTGCTCTCACGTTGGGCAGTTCCAAAGCCTGGTGAGACCGTATTTCGGTGACTTTGCCGTCTGTCCCCATTGCCTTGCACAGGGGTTCCACTCGGTCTTGTACTCGTTTGAGGGCCTGCGTACCTGTCCGATTCACGCCGTAGAACTGCAGAGCCTGGCGCGCCGCGGCACGCTCGCAAGCGAGCTGTTCTTGCATGCGCTTGGCAATCCATTTGGCAGATGCCTGAGCCTGCAGGAGCTCATGGGATTTGCCAGCGCACGCAGGCCAGCAGCGCATCCCGAGCGCGACCTCGCGCTAGCCGAGGTCGCCAAGTGGCTGATGGATGTGGGAACGCGCTGCTGGCTCGGACCCCGAGGCTCGCACCAGACTGTGCCCTTTGACGAATTGACGCAAAGGATTTCGCAGCTGCGAGGGAGCCTCAAACTTGCGCAAACCTTTCCGAATTGGGTCGATGCCGATGGCCGCCTTGCACTCGATTCAGCGCGCATGCAGCTCGCCACGCTCGGTGGCGTGAAGCTCGACCGCAACGACTTGGTCGATGTCAACGACCGGCGCGCACTCAAATGCCAGAGCAACATCCATATTTATCGCCGAACGCTGTGTGGGGACTTCAAGGCCTTCGCTCGCCATCTCAAACGCTGCGCGCTGGGCCCACGTGGGGCCTATTGGCTCGGCCGTCTTGCCAACACTTCGAGCGCTGCCGAGATGGAGGACGTTTTCAGGCAAGGTGCAGCGCAGGCCCGGCGCGCATGGCGGTTTCTCACCTGGCGGCGCCACCTCTTTGGGCTCGACTTCAATCCCAAACTCGGCCTTGGCACCCTGCCCATGCAGTTGACCTTTTCTGGAGATATTCCGGTCTGCATTGCCAAGCCCAGACTTGGCTTGCCCTCGCAGACGGCACATGACTTCGTGCGTCTGTGGATCGCCCGCTGGATCAGCGCGGCTGGGCTTGTAGCGCTTTGGCGATACATCAGTGGCCTCACTGATGACGAAATGTCGCCAGCCACTGTTGGCCTCGACCGTGCGGTTTTGCAATCATTGCGCGAGCCCAAATGGAGCCTGGGAATTGCTGCCAACCATGAACTCGTGTTTTGCATCGACGACCAGAGCGAACTATCGCCCGGGCCTGCGCAATCAACGCACAGTCACGCCCGGGCCGGCCCTTCGTCCATGCCGGTAGTGATTTAGGCCAAAGTTGGGTAGTCTTTTAGGCAAATGGACGGGAACTTTTCCAAAAAGGCAGTTTAGGCGAATAAATATTATGTAATGATTATATGGATAATCATGACGTGGTCAAAACGAATTTATTGAGAGACAGGCGTCTTTGAATCGGCATACGGGCCCCTGAAACGCCTGCAGCGCCCTGCCCTCACTGCCCTGCGACTGACTGCGCCACGGCCGCGGTGACGGGCCGCCCGCGGCATTCGGTGGACTCCAGTGCGAAGGTCAAACGCTCGCTGGCAGCCAGGTGGTCGATTCGATAAAGCCACGGCGTGTGACGCCGCTTGCCAATGGATCGGTCCCTTCTCCCTGATCAATGATGGTGGCGCTAAGCGCACCGGTGTCTTCCATGATGGCGCGCAAACCGCGTGCTAAGTACGGCGAATTGGCGCGAGCGGTCTTGACTTCAACAGCATGCAACTGCCCGCCGCGCTCCAGCAGTAGATCGACCTCGGCCCCGCCAGCCGTTCGCCAGAAATGTGCCGCGCTGTGCGGGTTCACCAGGACCTCGCGACGCAGCAAGTCCTCCAGTACAAACGTTTCCCAACTCGCGCCGCGGATCGGGTGACTGCCCAGAACGTCCAACGAGTCGATGTTGAGCAAGTGATGGAGCAGTCCCGTATCGCGCAGGTACAACTTGGGCGCTTTGACAATGCGTTTGCCGATGTTGCGAAAATAGGGTGGCAAACGCCGCAGTAAAAAGCTTTGCTCCAAAATATCCACGTAGCGTGCAACGGTCGGCTGCGACAAACCCAGGGCGCCGGCAAACTGGTTGAGGTTGGCCAGACCGCCTTGCGCATGGGCCAGCATCGTAAGCAGTTTGCGCATCACCATCGGATCGGCGCTCACACCCAAGGCGGGCAGGTCACGTTCCACGTAGGTGCGCAAATACGCCTCCCACCAGTCCCGAAAGCTCCCTCCCCGGCTTGCTGCTCCCAGTGCGTCCGGGTAGCCTCCACAGAGCCACACTTGACGGTAATCGGTAATGGGCGCATCACCGCATGCGGTTTCCTGCACGGTTAAGGGCGAAAGCTCGAGGATGCCAACACGCCCTGCCAAGCTCTCTGCCACTTGCCGCACCAGACTTGGCTGGGAGGAGCCGAGAATCACGAAGCGGCCCATGCGTTGTCGATCTGCATCAATCGCACCACGCAGGGCGTCAAACAAGGCCGGCAAGCGTTGCGCTTCATCCAGGATCAGGCCTTTGTCAGAGCGGGCATCGAGCTGGAAGCGCGGATCCTCGGCAAACAAGACGTTGGTCGCCGTGTCTTCCAGATCCAGGTAGGAATAGGGCGCAAAAGCCTGCCGGGCAAGCGTCGTCTTGCCGACTTGCCGAGCACCGAGTATAAGCACCGCCGGAAACTGGCGCGCCAGGTGTGCAAGGCGATCTAAGCAAATTCTTGGGTACATATCATGCATTGTTTAACAACTTCTTTGATATTACCTGATATCTTTCGCCGTGTCATGGCCTTGTTCGCTCAAAAGGACACGATCCAGTCAATCGCAGCGCACAAACTCAGCAACGCCACGCAGCCTGGAAAGTCGTATGAACACGTTCGGACGACCTTTTCGATTTCGGCAATCCTCTAACCGCCGCTGTCGTCTCTTTGGTCCAACATGACCGCCTTGCCCTAATCGAGATCAAGCGCTCGTGGTTGACGGCAACTGACTTTGTTGCAGGTATCAAAATTACCCGTCTTAGAGGTATTTGACAAATACCCTCTATACGACTATATTCAATTTACTCTCGTTACCGATAAGTTGTCTGTGTTCACCCCGCCAGCCAAAGGACCACTCGCATGAAGCAAGTTCTCTCCATTGCCGATCAGTTTGGCGCACTCCTGCAGGCTTCTCGTAAATCAGCAGGCCTGTCCCAAACAGAGCTTGCCAGACATTTGGGACTGAGTCAAAGCCGACTGTCAGCGCTCGAGCTCAATGCCTCCTCCATCCGCCTGGACCAGCTTTTGACCATGTGCTCAGCGCTTGATCTGGAACTGCTGGTGCAGACAAAAGGCACCGGCCTGGAAGGCCCCGCCGGCGCTACCACCCCTTCGGAGTGGTAGCTCATGGGACGCAGATCACATTCGCGCGCCCTGTCTGTATGGACCAATGGTGAGCGCGTGGGCAGCTGGAGTATTCCTTCGCGCGGCGACACCGAATTCAAATACGCTCCAGAGTGGATCGAGTCTGTCGCAGGCAGACCTTTGTCGCTCTCCCTGCCCTTCACTGGCAAGCAGGCCCTCAGGGGCGAGCGCGTTCAGAACTTCTTTGACAACCTGCTACCCGACAACGATGCGATCCGCCGGCGCCTTGCGAGTCGCTTCAAGACGGCCAGCACCGATGCATTCGACCTGCTGCAAGCCCTTGGGCGCGACTGCGTAGGTGCAGTGCAGTTGCTCGAAATAGACGAGTCACCGGCCGACATCCACCAGATCACGGGCACGCCGATGTCCGAATCCGATATCGAAAAGCTCCTGATCCAGACCACCGCCAGTGCAGCCCAGTTCAACCTGGAAGATCAGGATGACTTGCGCATTTCCCTGGCCGGCGCACAAGAAAAGACCGCCCTGCTCTACCACGATGGTCGATGGATGCGCCCCCATGGATCGACACCAACCACCCATATTCTGAAACTCCCCATGGGCCTGGTTGGCCACCGCCAAGCGGACTTCAGTACCTCGGTCGAGAACGAGTGGCTGTGCATGAGCCTGATGGCCGAATTCGGCTTGCCGGTGGCCAAGACCGATATCCTTCAGTTTGGCAGTCAGAAGGTTCTCAGCGTGCAGCGTTTTGATCGCCAGTTGCACTCCTCAGGAACGTGGCTGATGCGCCTGCCCCAGGAAGACTTCTGCCAGGTCAAAGGAGTGCCCTCCCACCTGAAATATGAGAGTGATGGCGGCCCGGGCCTGAGCGACTTGGCCAGCGTGCTGGCCGGGTCCGTTCAAGCCGAGGAAGATCTCTCCACCTTGCTCAAGGCCCAGTTGCTTTTTTGGATGCTGGCAGCGCCCGACGGTCACGCCAAGAACTTCAGCATTCGCTTATTGCCACAGGGTCGCTACTGTCTCACCCCCCTGTACGACGTGATGTCCATCTGGCCGGTTGAAGGTGCCGGCCCCAACCAGTTTTCCCACTTCAGAGCAAAGATGGCTATGGCGCTTCTAGGCAAGAACAAGCATTACCACTTCAAGGACATCCAGAGGCGTCATTTCAACAGCACGGCAGCCAGATGCTTCAGGCGCCATGATGCTGAGGACTTGATCCAGGAGGTTCTGGAACGGACACCCATTGCTATCGAGAACATAACCAACAAACTCCCGCAGGGGTTCCCCATGAGGATTGCCGAGTCTATTCTTGGTGGATTGCGAGGCTCTGCTGCGCTGCTTGATCGCATGCCGCCGAGGTAGGCAGCATAGATCCTGTTTTTACCGTGAGGAACGGTTCCTCACCCTGCCGCCTCCTAGCCCAACAGTTTCTTGATCGCCGCCTTGATCGCAGCAAATCGCTCCGGGTCGATATTTGCAAGGTCAATTCGAACACTTCGCTTTTTCCCATTGAACGCAAGCTTACCCATCTGTCCACCAGAGCCTTTTACTATTTCGTCATTTTTGAGCATGTGAGGAACGGTTCCTCGCCCTGAAGTCAAACGCTTAAAAACCACTCCCGAAGTGGGACGCGGCGACTCGCTCTGTATTGCCTTAGCCACACTAAGCACGTAATCCGGATCCTTTTGAATAGCGCCAACAAGGTCGCCCACCCAGCGGTATTGCAAGTCCAGTGGACTCTCGAACGCGTTCAGCACATCGACTGGCAATCTGGCTAGAGACAAGGCCTTGTTAAGTTGACTTTGATCGATCCCGACCTCCTCAGCCAACCGTCGCGCCGATGAGAACAGTCCGGCCTCCAGCGCCTTGCAATACATCGCACCGATCTCAAAGGGTCTTAGGTCCTTACGTTGGCGATTTTCCCTATCCATTTCGATGAAGAGATGCTTTTCATCTAGGTCGTCGATCACTGCCTGAACATCAATGCCGAGTTCTAGGCACGCTTGATGGCGGCGATGACCAAACACAATTTCGTACTTCCCGGATTCATCCTTCAAATGGCGAACCTTAATCGGCTGAACGTTGCCACCCTGGGATCGGATATCTTCCTTCAGTCCATCAAACTCTGGGCCTACAAACGAAAGCTCGTGGCGGTTCGCCCACTTGCTTCGAACGATACGCTTCGGATCGAGAAGTTTTGTCGCCAAACTGCCCTGGAACTCTTCTAATTGCTCTTTGAGATGAACCGCTTCTTTGATCGCAGAAGACTGTCGGTCAGTAAACTGAGCCATGGCACCGATTGCGGTTTTTGGTTTGGCACCCTCCGCCCTCCCCGCCGAATTCGAGGCCGGCGTGATAGGGCCACGTGGTGCAAGTACGAAGCTGGCTTTGGCGAGCAGTTTCTTTCCCATAAGTGTCCCCTATCCTCAGATTGATTTTGTTGACTTGGTCGCCTCGGCCTGTTTGTCCCAAGCGGCACGAATCGAACTTTCAACGTATCCAACAAACTGGTCATATGCGTCCCTGGCCCGTTTGAAGGTTCTCGCGTTTCCGTCATACTTTTGAATGTCATAGACAGTCGAGAATTCAGCGCTTGCACTGCTTGTCACCGCGGTTTTTGGAATCTCAACCGGTAGGACTTTCTCTTTATACGTGGCCTGAATCCAAGTCCTTACGATGTCGCTTGTCGACTCGGCAGAGTCAACACGCGACAACAGCACATGGATGAAATCAAAATCTTTATCCAGGCCTCGCTTAGTGAGCATCTCGCTGCTCAGTTCAGAGAACAGGTTCCAGAACTGACTGGCCGACGCGTAGTCAAGTGCATTCGGCGGCAGGGGCATTACAAGGCCATTACTGGCCATAATCGCATTGATCGTGATGTAACTCAGGCTCGGCGGGCTATCAATGACAATCACGTCATATTCGTCGCGCACGTCATCTATCCCCAAATTGAGCACATTCCAAAATTCAAACTTAGGCTCCTGTGTTTGACGAGCGGGGAGGGCGAATTCTGCTCCAAACAAACAAGGCGCAGCTGCCACCAAGTCGATTCCGTTCCAATAGGTCTGTCGAATGGCGTAGCGGATCGACGTCTCTTCACCAAGGGCTAAGGGAAGAATTGTGTCTTCCTCAGAGATCTCCGCATCCGGCAAAATTCCGAACAATGTGGTGAGCGATCCCTGCGGGTCTGTGTCGATGACAAGCACCTTATGGCCAAGCAAGGAGAGGCCTTGTGCCAGGGTCATCGCCGTGGTCGTCTTGCCGACGCCACCCTTGAAATTCGAGATCGTAATCGTGATGGCTTCCGCACCTTTTGGTCTAAGCTTATCTTTGCGATATGAACGGATCCACGTACGGGCCTCACTAAGCGTGAACTCTCGACGGCTACCCGTTGTGTTGAGGTTGCCTTGTGGCAAGTCGCCTTTAGCCATTCTGTGGATGATCGAGCCCTTTTCTACCCCACAATAGGTTGCAAGCTGACTCAAGTGGATAGACAATTCTTTTTTCCGAGATGTTGGGTTAAGCATCGCTGCTCGAACTTGATCCATCATTTCGGCTGAGAGTGCCGCCTGATCTGCGATGTCCTTGAGATTGATCGACGGCTTGCTGATATTCTTTGCGGTTGCCATGAAATTCCTTGCATTGAGCGGACGGTGAACATTTTACGGAATTTGCTATGAATAGCAAATCCTGGTCAACGAACCTCTATTTGCCAAATTTTGATGCCCGTCATTCCTGTTTTTTCTCCGGAGAGAAGTGGCCGTGGGTTTAGCAATTGGAATACCTTTACTTCCTTTAATACCTTTAGACACCTAATTCTCTCTTTAAATCAATACCTTACGCCTACTCAAGTGTGTGAATACAGGTGGACACGTGAGACTTTTCGGGACTCAGCGGGAGTGAATACAGGTCAGAAGGTGAGCTACTACGGGGCTATAGGTGAGTGAATACAGGAATTTCCCCGTTCCCGGCATCCTTTCGCCTTTCGATGATCAGTAAACCCAGGTCACAAAAACTGGACCGGGCCCATTTCTCCCTCAGTCCGTTGAATTCGACTGCTATATGTGAGCTTTTTCAGGAGTCCTACATGCTTGAGTCGCTGCACGGTAACGGTGAAAACATCTATTTCACGTGAGAGTTTTCAGGAACTTGTGGTTTTAGAATCAAGATAAACATGTGAAATTCATCTTTCACACATGTACCTGCCTGTAGTAAAGTGTCCATGATGAATGATTTGGAACGATTTTCAGAGTTTGACCCGCTAAGAAAGCCGGTCAATACGCTTGCGATTGTTCCGCAGAATCGCAAGATCACGACGCTCGGCCGCAAGGCATATAACGTGATGCTGAACATTGCTCAGTCACAAGGTGTAGAGAAGGAGTCATATAGGGCGCCACTCTCGGAAATCGTCAGCGGGATTGACTATGGATCGAATGACATTGAGTTGATAAAGAAGCATTTGAAAGCAATGGCCACAACCATTGTTGAATGGAACTCACCGACGACAGGGGAGGGTACAAAGTGGACAGTGTGTGCCCTGATCTCTCACGCGACCATTGTTAAAGAAGCTAACCAGAACTTCATTGAGTGGGGGTATGCGCAGCCATTGCGCCAGGAACTTCTTTCTCCGTCAGTATTCGCGAAGCTTTCGATCGGAATGCTCTCACAAATGCATACCCATGCAGGGATCGTGCTCTACGAAATCTGTACTCGGTACAAGAATGTGGGTAGGACCTCCCGGCAGAGCTGGCGTTGGTGGCTACCAGTACTTACTGGGCAGCCGAATTCTGAAAGGTTGGCAAAAACAGAGTACCGATTCTTCAAGCGCGATACTATCAAACCAGCCATCGCAGAGGTGTGCGCAATTACCGACATTGAGATCGAATTGCTTGAGTACAAAGAAGGTAAAAGCATCAGTGCCCTTCAGTTTCTTGTCAAATCAAAGGCGCAGGCATCTTTGCCGCTCAAGAATCGGCCCATGCCGTTGGATCTGTCGATCGTTAAGAAAGCCGTCGATTTGGGCATCAATGAAGAAAGGGCTGAGGAGCTCTTGACGAAGTATGGCGATGCGGCCACGCGCGAAGGCCTTTTTGATCTGGAGGGGAGGGTGGCCAGCGCCTTTCCTGAACCAGTGCGTGACCCATATCGTTATCTGAAGGCGCGGCTTTCGGGCGAGCAGCAAAAGCAAATTGAAGAACAAATTGGTCCTGTTGAATCCGAGCAGATACGACACGTGGAGTTAGAAAAGAAACAGAAGCAACTGAAGGCGTCTTGGCTCGAGGAGTGGCTCCGCCGTCAGCGGGAGAAGGTCGTTGGTTTACTGCGAGAACTGTCAGAGGAGGGCGTCCGAGACCTCGAAGCTGAGTTACTCCGCGAGATGGAAGAGAGAAAGGCACACCCTTCGCTGGCAAAGCGTCTGCAAGCTAATGGGTGGGATCATCCGTTAGTGCGTCACTTGATGATTGACTTTTATGCCAAGGCAGCTCTCGGCGAGACTTGGGACAAGCCTACCACGGCTGATTTACTCGATATTGCGAGCGAGGTGGCAATCAAAAATTGACTTTTGGTACCTCACTTCATCGTGTGAAAACCTGCCCCGTTGGTGCGCTGGAGCCAGCAGCCGGCCACACCGGAACTTGTGAGTGTGGTGTCGCTGTTGATTGCGGTGATCGATCCCGTAAGGCTCATGAGCAAGCCGGTGGCGGCCAGCGCTGCGGCCTTAGCTGTAGCGCCGGTCGAGCGCATCGAAGTCATCTTTGCGAACGAGCGCCTGCCGTTCGGCGAAGGTTGCGACCAGGCCGCTGGCCTCGTCGAGTCGGCCACTGTCGCGCAGTTGTTGCAGGGCTTGTGTCATGCCGCGCACAGCGCCCTGCAGTGCGGCGTTGGCATACAGCACCAGGCCGAAGCCCATAGCTGCGAACTCGCTCACGTCCAGCGTCGGAGTCTTGCCGCCGATCACTACGTTGACGACCTGCGGACACGCGATCTCGCGCGGGATGCGCCGCATCGCCTCGACTGATTCGGGCGCCTCGACGAAAGTCATGTCGGCGCCGGCCTCGGCATAGGCGGCTGCCCGTGCGATGGCGGCGTCAATACCCTCAATGGCCGTCGCGTCAGTGCGGGCGATGACGAGAAAGTCGCCATGCTCTCGCGCATCCACTGCAGCCCGCACCTTGCCGACCATCTCGGCTAGGGATACCACACCCTTGCCCTCGAAATGGCCGCACTTCTTCGGGCTGACCTGGTCTTCCAGCTGGATCGCATTGGCCCCAGCGCGCTCTAGCGTGCGCACTGTGTGGCGCACGTTGACCGCGTTGCCGAATCCGGTGTCTGCGTCGACGATGATGGGCAGCGCCACCGCATTGCGGATTGCGGCCGTGTGCTGGGCCACGTCGCTGAGCGACAGAAAGCCAAGGTCCGGCATTCCGTAGAACGTGTTGGTCAAGCCTGCGCCACTCAAGTAGACCGCCTCGAAGCCGAGCTGCTCGATCACGCGTGCGGCCAGCGCATTGGCCGCACCCGGCACCACCAGACCGCACCGCGCTTGGACGCGCTGGCGCAGCAGCGTGCCGGGGTAGGGCTGCGCCATCACTCGTCCTTCATGCCGGTGGCCTTGACCACCGCACCCAACCGGGCCCGCTCTTCGCTGACGAACTTGACGAACGAGGCGCGGCTGCCGCCGATCGGCTCGATCCCCAGGCCCTTGAGCCGCTCGGCAATGGCCGGTGTCTTCATCGCGGAGTCCACGGCGGCGCTCATCTTGTCCAGGATTGCGTCCGGCGTGCCTTGCGGCGCATGGATTCCGGCCCAGTGGGCAATTCGCAATTCGTCGAAACCCTGCTCGGACGCGGTAGACAACTCCGGATAGGCCGAGATGCGGGTGGTCCATGTGTCGGCCAGCGCTTTCAGCTTGCCGCTACGTAGAAACGGCAACACGACGATGCTGGCTTCTGAGGTCGCCTCGACCTGACTGCTCAGCACGGCGGTGATGGACTCCGCTCCGCTCTTGTAGGGGACGATATCCAGCTTGGCACCGTAGCGCGTCTGCAGCACCCCGGCGACGAAGTGCGGGGTACTACCGGTACCGGCGGTAGCCCAATGGAAGCCCTGGCCCTTCTGAGAGGCGGCGATGAATTCTTTGAGGGTGTTGTACGGCGCGTTAGCCGGCACAAGAACCACCGAGGGCGCCAGGCCGATCATTGCCACCGGCACAAGGTCAGTGTCCTTGTACGGCATGGTCTTCTTGATCATGCTGTTGGAGATGACGCTGGCGGCGCTGATCAGGAATGTATAGCCATCAGGTGCGCTCCTGGCCACGAGGTCGGCGCCCAGTGTGGTACTGCCGCCCGGCTTGTTCTCGACCAGCACCGGTTGGCCGAGCGCTTTGGCAGCGCCCTCAGCCGCAGCGCGGGCCATCAAGTCATTGGCGCCACCGGCCGAGAAGGGAACGATCAGGCGGATCGGCTTGCTCGGCCAGCTCTGGGCCAAAGCGCAGGTTGATGCAAGAGTGGCGGCCAGGCCGACAGCGAAGACTAGTCGAAGGAAATGTCGCAAGGCAATGTCTCCTGTAGTGCGCGCTTCATTTTGAGGCGCGCGAAGCGGATGGCAGTTATTGTCGCTGACGACCCGGCTCATCAACAAGCCGGCTCCACAAGATTCACAGCGCTGGCCGCACCACCGGAAACGGCGGCAACCCAGCGAGTATTTCCTGGCCATAGCGCGTGGTAGCCAGTCGTGTATCACAGACCGTAATCACCGCATGATCCGTCACCGTGCGCACGCCGCGGCCAGCCCATTGGGCCAGCTTCATGGCAGCACGGGGCACCGAAATCTCGGCAAAGGGGTCACGCCCCTGGGTACTCAGCCATTCAGCCAGGGCTTCCTCGACCGGCGAGTTTGGAGGCGTGAACGGGAGCTTGTCGATGAGTACGTGCTCACATAGCAGCCCGGGCAGATCAATGCCTTCACCAAAGGACTGCAGCCCGAAGATGATGCTGCGCTCACCACGCTCGATGCGGCGGACGTGCTCTTTAAGAAGTTGTGTACGTGAGCACTCACCTTGCATTTGAACCTCGGCAATCAAGTCACGGGGCAGGGCGGCATAACAGGCTGCCATCTGACGCCTGGAAGTAAAAAGCACCAATTGGCCATGCTCGTGCTCGCGCAGCAGACCGGGCAGCTTCTGGCACAACTCCTCAGAAAAGCCTGCGCTCTTTGGGGAGTGAGTCATAGCGGCGATACGTAGTTCCCCCTGGCTTGCGTAGTCAAACGGGGAACTGACCACCAGTGCACGGCGCTGCGGAAAGCGGTTCAGGCCGCTGAGCCGATCAAGGAAGTCAAAGCTGCCGCAGGCAGTGAGGGTGGCGGAGGTGCAAACCGCAGCGCTCACACTTTTCCACAAACCGCGCGCCAGGATCTGGGCCGCCGTCAACGGACTGGAGCACAGCCAGAAGTCAGGCTTGCTGGTGCCAGCAAAAACATTCGTTCCCGTGCTGCCAGTTCCACCCTGGCTGCCTGAAGAGTCAGCTACGTACTCGGTCCATTTGGCCCAGGGCACCTTGTCGTGAGTGGCCCAGGACTCAAAAAGCCGTATCAGGGTATCGAGTCTGGAGAGGTAAACGCCCAACTCGACGCCGGCGCGAACCCGTTCGTCACGCTCTTTTGGAGACTTGGACTCATCCGTTTGCATCAAGGCCGAGGCGACAGTGGCCACCTCTGCGCTGATTGAGCCAATGATGCTCGCCAACTGTTCGCATTCGGCAACAAGGGCAGGGGGGATTTGACCCTGAGGGAAGCGGTGGACCGGTTTGTCCGGGCTCACCAGACTGGCCTGGCTCCAGTAGTCCTCAAGAATAGTCAACTTGTCGGTGCACTCGGAAATGCTCTGGGCAAAGCTAACGGGGTCAGGTCGGGTGGAGGAGGGTAGATCCCGGCTATGGCGCAGTGCTACCGTTCGTAAACTGGTGAGCAGTTTGACGCTTGTGCCCAGGCGGGCGCGGTAAGAAAACTGGTCTGCTGCGATCGCCGGCAGGTGGTGGGCCTCATCGAACACAAACAAGGTATTGCCGGGGTCGATCAGCGTGCTTTCAGTTTGCAGCGTCGCCAGAATCAGGGCGTGGTTGGCGACTTGCAGAGTTGCAGTGGAGGCCTGGCGTCTGGCTCGGAAGAAGGCACAGCTCTTGAAGTACTCACATTTACCGGCGTTGCAAGCGTGGGCACTGGCTTGCACCTGGCGCCAGTCCTGCGGGTCTGGTGCTTGCTCCAGGTTGTCGATATCGCCGTCCCATTTGCCCGAGTGCAGATTCTTTGCGACATTCTTGAACCAGCGCATGGCTTCAGCGCTGTCTCGGGAGATGCCAATCGGATTGCTGTTGTCAAAGAAGGACTCCTGAAACTCTCCTTCGAGCAAGCTGTCTTGAGCGTCATCGCTGAGTGCGCCTTGCAGGCGACTTTCGCAAAGGTAGCGGCCCCGTCCCTTGAGGATGTCAAAGCGCAAGCCAGGAATGATTGAGGCCAGAAGGGGAAGGTCTTTGTGAAAGAGTTGTTCCTGCAAAGCCACGGTGGCGGTAGAGACGACGACCGTTTTATGCAAGAGCCCAGAGGCAACAATTGCCGCCAGGCAGTAGGCAACAGTCTTGCCGGTACCGGTTCCAGCTTCGAGTTGCGCCAGATTGTTGCCCTGACGACTCGCATCGTCAGGCGCTTTGGCAGACAAGAAGGTCAGCAAGGCTGCATGCATCATCTGGTACTGACCGGCTCGGGCGATGAAGCCGGGCCAGGACTTGGCTACTTCAGCGTACAAGAACTCCAGGCGAGCGCGGGCTTGCTCAAGCAGGGCAGGCTCAATCCCTAAGGTTCGAGCATGGGCCGCAATTTCTACCTGAGACTCAGAAGCACCAAGGGCCGTGGACGAAGATTCAATGGCAGACAAGGCGACTCGCGTATCCTTACCTATGAGGTCGAGATGATTTCATTGAGGACGTTGTCCACGACGACTGGGGTTTCAAGGTAGGTCAGTGTGGGATCGGACCCGTATTTGCCGCGAACGAAAGATTTCCATTCATCGGTGTACAGACGATCTGACTCTTCTCGCGATTGCCAAAGGTAGATTCCCCCGGCCTTCGTTCCATCGGGCGCCAGAAAGTAATACTTTCGAATCAATCCGGGCATGCCCTGGTATCTCGGTGCAGTGCTCAAGAAAGTCTCACGGGCCTGCTCGACCGTCATCGGTTGCGGGAGCTTGAATTCAGCAATTACGGTAATCATTGGTTTGCCCGAGTGAATGGTGTGTTTGGCATTTCGCTGTTGTCGTGCGCGCTGATTAGCCTGAATCGTCATGGTACGCCGCAATCCGACCCAATCACCGGGGCCGTTGATTCAAGTCAAGTCCGTTTGGTACGGCACACTGAACAATCCTGCTTGCAACTTTGCGCACCTTCTGAATTGAGACATCCTATGTACGAATCTCCCATGATGCGTCTGACGACATGCCTTAAATCTTGTGTACTAACGATCAGCGCAGCAATCCCACTGATGGTCGTGATGGGTACGCAATCGGCTGCCGGTGAAACTCCGCCAGTCAATGCTCGCCAGTCGGTCGGCAGGGAAGTCACAGTCACTCCCGAAATGACCGGTGCAGGAATCGTATCCAGCGGAGTTGCGCTTCCGCCAATTCCCCCAGTCACGGGCAATCGGGTTCACCCAGTCGCATCCTGGGGCAAGCCACTACCCTATCCGGTACTTATTGCCGATCGCCGAAATAACCGGCTCATCGAGATCGCACCAGATAAGAGCATCATCTGGGAGTTTCCCTCCCCGGCCCTGAAGGTCTATCGCGGCAACGAAGATGTCAGTTTTTCGCACGATGGAAAAATGCTGGCCGTCAGCGAAGAAGACAACTACGACGTGCATATTGTTGACTACGAAAAACGTGCATTGACCTGGACTTATGGAACCCCCGACGTGCGCGGCCTTGGTCCATCGCTCTTCAACTATCCTGATGACGCGCACTTGTTGATTGATGGCATGTTCATCACGGCCGACATCCGCAACTGCCGGGTACTCATCATTGATCCCAAGGAAAACAAGATCGTTACGCAGTGGGGCACGCCGGGAAAGTGCAATCACAATCCGCCGCATGAACTGGCTTATCCCAATGGGGTCACCGACATGAGCAACGGCGATATCCTGATGACAGAAATCAAGGATGCCTGGATCACCCGCCTCACCAGGGAGGGCAAGGTAGTCTGGAGTGTCAAGGCCCCCAATATTCACTACCCATCGGATGCATTCCCAACGGTAGATGGGAAACAAGTGATCGTGGCTGATTTTTGGAAACCCGGACGGGTCGTGATTTTTGATCCGGCAACGCGCAAAGTCACCTGGGAGTACTTTGTGAAGGACGGTGACAAGGCGCTGGACCATTGCTCCATTGCCATGGAACTGCCTGATACAGGTGACATCTTGGTGGTGGACGATCTCAACGATCGCGTCATGGTGATAGACCGAAAAACCAAGGAAATCATCTGGCAATACGGGGAAAAGGGAAAGAAAGGATACCTGCCCGGGCTATTGCATTACCCTGATGGAATTGACATTGATGTGTTTCGTGACTGGAAGACTGCGAAGCGCCATTAGGTTCTCGCTGCCTGACGTGTCCTAAGACAGTGCCATAGCGCTAGTCCACCGTTGTGTCCAGCTGAAACCAATGGAACTTACAGCTTGCGGCACAAGAGCTTAGGCGCCGGGTCTATTTCTACACATTTTTTTCAGGATTATTCTGAAGCCGGCATAGGGACGATATGCGGTTCGATGCAGTCGC
>CAIYMN010000047.1 GCA_903927295.1 uncultured beta proteobacterium
ATCGTTCAAGAAATTGCGCGGTCACGCCGAACTGAAAACCCTGATAGACGGTCTTCGCCCTAACGCCCAACAACTCAAGAAGGCAGCATAATATTCATGACCACCGACTCAAACCTGCAACTGCGGTCGGGACATCGCCCCTGATGATCAAGAATCTGCGTATAACCCTGCGGCATGTTACCGAAGCCGATTTACCGATATTGACCAAGGTGTCGGGAGACACCGTTGCACGCGGTGAATTCAATCCAACCAGAATCACAGGCCCGCAAGCTATTCAAAAGCGCTTTCAAGACAATGGATTTTCATCAGATGAGCATGAGTTGCTTCTGATCTGCAATGAATTTGAGACTGTGATCGGGGATGTGGTCCACTTTCAAGCCAAGCGTTACTCAACTGCGCGTGAAATCGGGTGGACTGTTCACGATCCGGAAAATCGAAACCGAGGATACGCAACAGAGGCGGTCACGGCGCTCATTGACTACCTATTCAAGAGCTTTCCGATCAATCGCATTGAGTGCAGTACCGCGACTCAGAACCTTGCGTCCATCCGGCTGGCGGAGAAGTGTGGATTGATCCGCGAGGGCGTTCTGCGCGGCCTTGTTTTCGTTGGCGGTGTCTATTTGGACGATGTGGTGCTTTCCATGCTGAGGTCAGACTGGGAACAACGGCAAGGGAAGCCAGAAACTCCGCCGTTGCCACCCAGCAAGATCGTGGCAGAGTGAAGTCGTGGGGCCGGGTTGCAGCGATACCGGTCTTTCAGAGGCGCATCCCATTGTTTTACGATTCATAAATCGTTCTCTAATGAAATTCGTGTGACCGCATGTTCGCTCGCGCCCTCATTGCATTTCTTGCCCTGCCCGGCATGGTCGCGTTCGCAGTGCCCGCGCTCATCGTCAACGCCAGCGGCATACGTTCCGAGAGGGCCATGGCTGCAACCTTGCTTTTCTCGCTGGGCTTGCTGGCGTTGCTTGCATGCGTCCGCGAGTTCTACATCGCAGGCAAGGGAACGCTTGCGCCTTGGGCGCCGCCTGTCAATTTGGTCACATCTGGACTTTATCGTGTCACACGCAATCCTATGTACGTGGCCGTCCTGCTCATCCTTCTCGCGTGGCTCATGTTGTCTCCGACTGCCGGCATAGCCATGTACACCTTGTGCGTCGCAGTTGCCTTTCACTTGCGCGTCGTACTCGGTGAGGAGCCGTGGCTTCAACGCACGTTCGGCAATGCCTGGGCCGCATACTCAGCGTCGGTTCCACGGTGGCTGTGGCCGATGAGGCCTTGACTGCTCTGACAAGGGTTGTCAGGTTCCGGGCAAAACGGAGTTCCGGGTCCCGGCGCAAGCTGAGATTGGCGCACGGCTGCTTGCCGGGGACCCAGTCTCTCGACTTTGAAGTCAACTTTTCATGACACTTTGGCAACAGAAACGCCATTTCGACTAAGATGGCCGCTTGCTTTTTTCAGCGAGTTTGTGGCGCAGCTTATGTCCCTGTTTCCAAGCATGAATCACCGCGGCGTGTGGACCACCACACTGATGGCTGCGTCCATTCTTATGATCACGATGGGAGCGCGTCAGTCCATCGGCTTGTATGTTGGCCCCCTAAATACCAGTACGGGCCTGGGCATTGTGACCATCAGCCTGGCGATGGCAGTTGGTCAATTTGTGTGGGGCGCCATTCAGCCTATTGCAGGAGCATTTGCTGACAAATACGGGCCCCGACCTGTGTTGCTTTATGGCCTGTTGTTATTGGTGGTTGGCTCTGCCCTGACTCCGTTTGTGAACAGCGGCCTGGGGCTCACTTTGACGTTGGGTGTCTTGACGGCCATTGGCGCAGGCGCTTGCAGCTTTTCTGTATTGTTGGGCGCCGCCGCCCAGCGCATGCCTGGCGAATCACGTGGCATGGCGTCGGGAATCATCAACGCTGGCGGCTCCTTTGGTCAGTTTGTATTTGCCCCGATCATTCAGAAGCTTATTCAGTGGCTAGGCTGGATGGGTTCCATGTGGTCGATGGCTGCACTCACTTTGCTGGCCATTCCACTGCTTAATCGTTTGACCAGCGATACGCACGCACCCGCGAAAGCTCCCGATCCTGAAGGCGGTCTGAAGAAGGCTGTGCACGATGCCATGCACAACCCGAGCTATTTACTGCTGCATTTGGGGTTCTTTACCTGCGGCTTTCACATAGCCTTTCTCGTAACGCACTTGCCCACTGAAGTGGGCCTATGCGGCCTCTCGCCTGTTGTGGCCAGTTGGTCGTTGGCCATCATTGGGTTGGCCAACATTTTGGGTAGCTTGTACGCCGGGTCGTGTGTCAATGTTTACCGAAGCAAGTATGTGTTGGCCGTCATGTATGGCTCACGCGCTGTGCTCATTGCCTTGTACTTGGCAGCGCCTAAATCCCAGTGGACCTTCTATGTTTTTGCCGTGGGTCTGGGCTTCACGTGGTTGGCTACTGTGCCACCCACAGCAGCCATCGTGGGCAAGCTCTTTGGCGTGCGCTATTTGGCAACGCTGTTTGGCCTGACCTTGCTCTCGCACCAGATAGGTGGTTTTTTAGGTGCGTATCTGGGAGGCCTGGCCTTTGAATCCCAAGGCAACTACCAGTGGATGTGGTGGGCCGACATTGCACTGTCCGGCATGGCTGCGCTGATCAATTTGCCAATCAAAGAGGCGCCGATTGCAAGGCCCCAAGCGGCTTGAGTATTGCGGTTACAGTCGTTCCCTTGACATCCTGTTTGAAGCGGACTAAGCCATGCGCTTGAAGGCAATTTCACTCTCCCTGATCGCGCTCATCGGCGCGTCGGTCTTTGCTGACGAAGGCATGTGGACCTTTGACAACCTGCCCTACGAGCAATTGAAGGCCCGCTACAACTTCACGCCGGACAGAGCCTGGGTAGATCATGTGCAGCGCGCGGCCGTGAGCCTGGGTGGATGCTCCGCCTCCTTCGTATCGAAGGCCGGACTGGTCATGACCAACCACCATTGCATTGCCAGCTGCCTGCAGCAGATTTCCAGCCCCACCAAGAATTACCTGGCTGATGGCTTTCTGGCACGCAGGCTGGAACAGGAGTTGCAATGCCCCGCCGCTGAAGTAAGCCAGTTGGAGCAGATCACCGATGTCACGGCGATCATGCAAGGCGCGACCAAGGGCCTCGAAGGTGAGGCTTTCCAAAATGCCCAAAACGCACTGACCGCAAAGCTCACATCGGACTGCCAGGGCAACAACAAGGCCACTGTACGTTGTAGCGTCGTAGCCCTGTACCAGGGCGGCCAATACCACCTTTACCGATACAACCGGTACTCGGATGTGCGCCTCGTTTGGGCTCCTGAAGACGCAGCCCCAAACTTTGGGGGTGACCCGGACAACTTCAACTTTCCCCGTTTCGGCCTGGACTCGGCCATGCTGCGGGCTTATGAAAACGGCAAGCCGGCGGTCGTCACCGACTTCTTCCCCTTCAGCGCAGCAAGTACCAGGACCGACGAACTGGTGTTCACTGTCGGCAGCCCCGGTCGCACGAACCGCTTGTTGACTGTCTCGCAGCTGGAAACACTGCGTGATGTAGTCAGCATCAACTCCCTCAAGCGCGGCTATGAGCTCCGCGGCGCCTTGACCCAGTTCCGCAAACTGGGCACCGAGCAAGCACGCATTGCCTACAACGATCTGTACTTCCTGGAAAACCGCTTGAAGGTGACTTCAGGGAATCTGTCTGCCCTGCAGTCTCCAGCGCTGATGGATCGCAAACGCGCCGACGAAGATTCGTTGAAGGCGTTTGTGGCATCCAACCCCAGGCTCAAAACAGAAATTGGCGACCCATGGGCCGCCATTGCAAAGGCGCAACAAAGAATCCGGGAAATTGGCCCCGAATTTGAAGCCATGGAAGGTGGGCGAACCTTCAATACGCGCTACTTCAATGCGGCTCGCACCCTGTTGCGCGGAGCAGAGGAACGCAGCAAGCCGGATGCGCAGCGCCTGCCCGAATTTGCAGCTTCGCGCCAGCGATTTGTGGAACGCCAGCTGTTCTCCCCGGCACCAATCTACCCGGAGTTTGAAAGAATGAAGCTCGAGTGGTCGCTCACCAAGCTGCGCGAGAATCTGGGTACGGACCACACCTTCGTCAAACAAGTTCTGGGCAATGAATCTCCCGAACAGATGGCCAAAGGCCTGATCGACGGAACCAAACTAGGCGACGTTGCCGTACGCAAAGCCCTGTGGGCAGGCGGCAAGGAAGCTCTTGCCAAATCCGATGACCCGTTCATCAGACTGGTTCGTAGCATGGACGCTGACGCCCGCGCGATGCGCAAGCGCTATGAAAGCGAAGTGACCGCCGTTGAAAGGAAAAATGCCGAGCTGATTGCCAAGGCACGCTTCGCTCAACTGGGTACCAAGACCTACCCCGACGCAACCGGCACGTTGCGCCTGAGCTTTGGAACCGTCAAGGGCTGGCAAGAACGTGGCGCGTCGGTGCTGCCGTTTACCGATTTTGCGGGGGCCTTTGCCCGCAACACCGGTGCTGATCCCTATGCCCTCCCTGCTTCCTGGCTTGCCGCCAAAGACAAGATCAACCTGGCCCAGAACTACAACTTTGTCACCACCAACGACATCATTGGTGGCAACTCCGGCAGTCCCATGATCAACGCCAAGGGTGAAATTGTGGGCTTGGCCTTTGACGGCAACGTGCACTCGCATGGCGGCGCATTCTGGATGGACTCCACTCTGAACCGCACCGTGGGCGTGACGAGCGGTGGTATGCTGGAAGCGCTGAAGTCGATCTACGGCGCCACCGAGTTGCTGAACGAACTCTCTGGCAATTGAGTCGCCACGTTGAAGCTGTCCTGCTTCATGGAACCTGGCCCAGCAACGCTGACCTGCCCGCCCGAAACCTGAGGGTCGAGGATTCACAAATCAGATTGCCGCACACTGTCGGCCGTGAGCGCGAGCAATGTGCACAGCCGAAGTTCAGAACCACATGACTTGTTGGTGCGGTTTGACAGTATCAGCCTTGCACAAAATATGGCACCAACGGCGCGTCAATCCGTTGATAAAGTGGATGGACCGGAGACCCGTTCTTGTTCCTGCCGAAGCAGCAGACCTTCGCGGGTGTGCACACATCGCGCAAGATCGTCTCCACCGCCGGTCCACGTCCTGATTTGTGACCAGGATTCCCCCAACTCACCACGACGATCCGGGCACTGGCCGCTATTCGCCGGATCCACTCATCGTTCTCCGGGAGGTTGACCACCGCTGTTGTGGCCAAGTCTGACGAGCAGGTACCGCGAATGGACATGACGTTGAGCTGGTAATAAGCGCCGACGCCCCAGTGCTCCTTAGCTCGCCGGACCATGCCATCGACAGTCGGATCGCCCACGTCCTCCGCCGCACCGGAGGGGTTCATGCTGATGCCGCAAGCGTAATCGTCTGGGTCGCCCCAATACCGGAACAACGCGAAGCGGTGAGTTCTGTCGGCGCTGAAAACCGTGCGCTCGGCGATGAGAGGATCAACCAGGGTGGTAGGCAGCGGCGCTGACGACCCGATGGCCGCGGTGGCGAAATTCAGCATCGACTTATTTCGGAGAGATCGTTGTTTGCAGTTCCAATTCCATAGCTCATCCTTTGCAATTTGCCACCCTGCCCTGAATCTCAGCTTCAGTCGCGTACGTCACCAACGGAATGGCTGCCGAAATCCGGACGAGCCAAGTAAGCCAGCACGTTTGAAGCTGTTTGAGCAGGGCTGCTCAGTTGCCCCTGCGTGTGCATGTTCGAAAAATTGATCACGTCAGGAAATTGCGCTGGATCGGCGCTGCGCAGTTGCACCTGCATGTCGGTGTCAATCACACCAGGGGCCAGCGAGCAGACTTTTGCACCATTCGGGTACAGGGCTTCGTCCAGCGCCATGCAGCGGATGAAATGATCCATGCCTGCCTTGGCGGCGCAGTAGGCGGCTTGTGACGCCATGGCGCGGCGCCCCAGTCCTGACGAAATGTTGAGCACTTTGCGGCTCACAGCCCAATGTCGCGTGGCATCAAGAAAGGCGCTACTCAGCAACAGCGGAGCCTCAAGGCCGACACGCATTGCATACGACAGGTCGTCGCCTTTGGCGTCACGCAATGGAAGTAGTGGAGGCAGGCCACATGCATTGTTGATGAGCGTTGCGCTACTCCAATACGTAGCCGACTGCCCAGCCAGCCACTGCCTCAATGTTTGCTCGGCAATGGCGGTTTGCGCCAAATCCAAGGTCCACTGCTCCAAGACTGCACCAGCGTTTTCAGCAAGCCGCGTTAGCTCAGGATTGGTCTTGCGGGAGATACATACCAATGTATGGTCTGGTGCCAGCAATTGCTCTGCCAGCGCCAGTCCCAAGCCGCGAGATGCGCCTGTCAAGATAGTCAGTTGTTTCATTCAGCAGCCCAGTTACCCAAGTAGGGTCAATTAGACATCATGCTTTGAGCACGCTAACCACCAGCCGTCTTGAATGACACGGCGATCCTGGTCCACGACTCACCCCGAGCACTCGCGACGACGTGGGCGTCAGCTTACGAGCCAACGGATGGGCGGCTGTGGGAAGCATCGCACTGTTTCCAGTAACTATGGCAATGCTGCACTGGCTTGACTGATGGCTGCGTCCGACAGATAAACGGCCTTATTCTGCAAGTCCTCGTCGGTATCGGCGAATCGGGTCGCGATCGCCTGAAAGTCATCGCTTAGGGACAGAAAGGCGTCAACCACATCGGGATCAAAATGCTTGCCGCGTCCATCCATGATTATTTGCACGACCTTCTCATGTGACATGCCCGGCTTGTAGACGCGCCGACTGATGAGCGCGTCATAGACGTCGGCCAGGGCCATCAGCCGCGCCGGTATCGGGATCTCTTCTTCCGCGAGACCCTGTGGATAGCCGGAACCATCCCATTTTTCGTGGTGCGAATAGATGATCTGCTTGGCAATCTCGAAAAACTCGCCGTCTTGCGGCGCATTGGCCTGCGCTTTGGCAATGGCGTCACGACCCAGTGTCGGGTGGGTTTTCATGATGGCAAACTCTGCTGCGGAGTAGCGGCCCGGATTCAGCAGAATTCGATCCGGAATCCCGACCTTGCCGATATCGTGCAGTGGTGCACACTCGATCATGTACTGAATGCGCTCAGTACTCAGGAAGTCCCTGAATATTGGCCGCCCGCGCAGATATTTGCAGAGTAGCTCCATGTACTGCTGGGTACGTTTGAGGTGGTTGCCAGTCTCAGAGTCGCGAGTCTCGGCCAGAGACGCCAGCGCCAGAATCGTCACTTTCTGCAGTGCCGCCATTTGCCGGGTGCGCTTGCTCACCTCCAACTCGAGGTAGTCGTTATTGATACGCATGGTCTTGGCACTCGCTGCCACCATGAAATGCGCCTTCACGCGCGACATCAGTATGGCCGGAGTCAACGGGCGCGTGATGTAGTCCACCGCACCGACGGACATTCCCAATTGCTCGCTTTCCGGATCCGTACTGCTGGTCAGAAAAATCACCGGAATCTCTCTGGTCAAACTGTCTGCCTTGAGGCGCCGGCAAACTTCATAGCCATCAAGGTCCGGCATCATGATGTCAAGCAGAATCACGTCGGGCTGTTCGGTGATCGCGATCTTCATCACGTGAGCGCTGACGGTGGCGGTCTTGACCGTGTAATGACTGATCAGCAGACCAGTCATCAAGGACAGGTTCTCCGGCGAATCATCGACGATCAGAACGCTGGGTTTGACAGGTAAAAAGAGTTCCATGGTCCGTTCTTAGGTCAGTTCCAGCTGCACCGCACGGGCAGCATCCTCAAGCTCTGTCAACGCAGCGAAAAACTCGAAGTCCTGCACTCGACGCTGCAGTGAATCGAAGTGTTCGCCCAGACCGTTGCGCAGCAGCTCAGCCTGCTCCTGCAGAAGCAAACGTGCTTCCGCGTTGCTACTGCGCAGCAACTCAGCCAATTGGCAGCAGATACGCTGCAACAGTTCCCGGTCAACCGGGTCGACCGGGTCTTGCTGCGACGGCGCGGATACCGGCAGGGCACGAGCGATGGCCAGTGACAGCTTCGACAGGTGCTGCTCCAGCACCGCCAACTGCGCTTGAATGGCCGCTGCCGGCTCATGCTGGTGCACCGACTTCTCGAGTTCGCTGCTCAATTGGCTGCATACGCCGGCACCCAGATTGGCGGCAACGCCCTTCAAGGTGTGGGCGCTGCGTTCGGCCAGCGGCATGTCGCCCGTCTCAAGAGCTTTGCGTATTTCCTTGGGCGTGTTGATCAAGCTGGCAAGAAACCTCTGCACCAGTGACTCATAAAGCTTTCTGTTGCCGCCGCATTGAAGCAGACCTTGAACCACGTCCATTCCGCTGATGCGCAGATCGGTTCCACCCGCTGCGGTATTGCTCCAGTAGGCGATAGCGCCGTGCAGGGCAGCTGGCTCAATCGGCTTGGTCAAATGGGCATTCATGCCTTCGCGCAGGCAGCGTGCACCTTCTTCGGCCGAAGCGTGCGCCGTTAGCGCAATGATGGGCAAGTTGGCAAAGCGTGCTTGCTGGCGCAGCAACAGGGTTGCCTGATGCCCGTCCATCACCGGCATCTGCAAATCCATCAACACCATGGACCAGGGCAGTGGGTCGGGCGCGGCCAGCAACAGGTCCAGCGCCTGCTGGCCGTTGTCAGCCAGCGTGACCGCGACGCCCATCGATTCCATCAACTCACGCGCGATCTGCTGGTTGATGTCATTGTCTTCGACCAGCAGCACGCGCACACCGGCGAGCGCGGCCTGCTCCTCGTTCTGCCTGGGCAGCATGTTCTGCGTGGCCAGTTGCGGTGTAATGACGCCGATCAAGGTGTCCCACAGGCGCGACTGGCTGACCGGCTTGTCCAGAAAAGCGCTGGCGCCAGCGTTGCCGCCGGCCTTGCGCGCCTCGTCGGCGCCAAAGGCTGTCACCATCACCACGGCTGGTTGGTGCTGCAGCCCCAGGTCATGGCTGATATGCCAGGTCGCCTCTATGCCATCCATGTCGGGCATTTGCCAGTCCATCAGCACCACTTGATAGGGGTCGCCGGCATCGGCCTGTTTTAGCGCATTCAAACCTTGCTGGCCATCGATGGCCTCGTCGGGACGCAGGCCCAGCGCAGACAACTGCTCGGTCAGAATCTGGCGCGCCGCCGGGTTGTCGTCCACCACCAGAACCCGCACACCCTGCGCCAGATGCCCGTGCTGATGCGAGTGCAGTGGTTGATCGGACTGGAGCAGCCGGACTGAATAGGTGAAGGTGCTGCCAACACCAAGCTCGGACTCCACCTCGACATGCCCACCCATCATCTCAACAAAACGCCGGGAGATGGTCAGGCCCAGACCCGTGCCGCCATAGCGGCGCGTAGTTGAACTGTCGGCCTGGGAAAACGCCTTGAACAGGGCTTGGCACTGCTCGGCGGTCATGCCAATGCCGGTGTCCTTCACCGAAATCGTGAGCTCGACCTGCCGGTCGCGCCGCTGCGATACAGCGACTGTCACCTTGACCTGACCGCGTTCGGTAAATTTGATGGCGTTGTGCAGCAGATTGGTCAGCACCTGCTTGAAGCGAAGGGCGTCACCCAGCAGATTTTGCGGCACATCGGGCAGGACACGAATCAGGAACTCGATACCCTTTTCCTGCGCCTTGTGCGCCACCAGCGTGGAGACGCTGTCGAGCACATCGTCAAGCCAGAAGGGGGCTGACTCCAGGGTCATTTTCTCGGCTTCCATCTTCGAGAAGTCAAGAATATCGTTGAGTATGCCCAGCAGCGTCGTGCCCTCACTGTTGATCTTCTGCACATAGTCGCGCTGCTGCGCAGACAGATCGGTTTTCAGCGCCAGGTACGACAGACCGATGACAGCGTTCATGGGGGTGCGGATTTCATGGCTC
>CAIYMN010000048.1 GCA_903927295.1 uncultured beta proteobacterium
AGCAGGCCTGCCGCGCGGCAGGCATGAACGACTTTCTTTCCAAGCCTTTCAACCGGGAAGTATTGGCTGCGTGTTTCTTGCGCTGGCAGGTTCCGAAACCAGCGCTCTGACCTTTCCTTTCAAACCACTGATCCGTCAATCCCATGTCCAAGCTTCATCTCACACGTCGCGCCTGTTTGGCGCTTTGCCTGCTGCTTAGCTGTGCTGTACAAGCCCAGCAAGGCGCAGTCTTTCGACTGGGTATCGCGCCGCATACCAGCGCCCGCATCATTCTGGAAATGTATCAACCTCTTCGATTGCAGCTTGAAAAAGCGCTTGGCATGCCGGTTGAAGTGGTAACGGCACCCGACTTCACAGAGTTTGCGCGGCGTATGTTGCGTCAGGAATACGACATCGCGGTGACCACCGGTCACCAGGCGCGACTGAGTCAGACCGACGCCGACTACATCCCCCTGCTGACGTACAGCGCCGACTTTCGGGCGGTCGCGCTGGTGGCCGGCAACAGTTCCTACAAGTCTGCCAAAGACCTCAAAGGCAAACCAGTCCTGGGCCTGTCCTCCACCTCTCTGGTCACGCTTTGGGGCCAGCACTGGCTCAAGCAGAACGGCATCCTTGAACCATTGCGCTACGTCAGCGCGTCGGACAGCGTGGCTCGCATCGTGCTGTCGGGCGAAGCCGCAGCCGGATTCACATCGTTGGCCAATTACCAGAGCCTGCCACGCGATACGCAATCGCAACTGCGATTTCTGGTCATCAGCGAGTCGCTGGCCGGTCGGGTTTACATGCTCAACAAGCGCTACCTGACGCGCAAGGACACGATTGACTCGGCGCTCGCGAGCTTTGCACAAGGTGCCGAGGGAAAGCAGTACTTTGAAAAATACAAACTCGAGGGATACCGCAAGCTTAAACCGAAGGAACTGGAGGCCATGGATCCCTACGCGGCGGAAGTTCGACATACACTGAAATGAGATACACCTTTCGCTCGCTGCGGGTACGTCTGCTGCTCGCGGCCTTTGTCGTTGAAGCGGTCATGCTGCCGCTGTTGGTGTACAACAGCCTGCGCCTGATGAACGACTACATGGTGGAGCAGGTGGAACTCCATTCGCGCCAGTTTGCGCCGGTCCTGACAGCAGCTACCATCGCACCGCTGGCCCAGCACGATTACGCCACGGTGCAGTCAGTGCTCGATGAAAGCCTGAGTCACAAAGGCGTTCAATACCTGGCCGTGGTAGACGCTCAGGGCAACCGCGTAGCCAGCAGTGGCTGGCCGTCAGGACAGCCACTACCAGCAGCGGACATTGGTTTTGACCTGACGCGACAAGTGAACAATCCCGTGTATCACATACAAAAGCCGATCGTGATGTTTGGCCAAGTTCTGGGGCAACTGCATTTCGGGCTGGATCTGTCTCACATAGTGACGGCGCGCCGTGCACTGACGATCCAGGGGTCGTCGATTGCAGCAGTCGGACTCCTGCTTTCAATGGTGTTGTTGACGGGACTGGGTCTGTGGATGACACGTCATTTGTCGGATCTGACGCGCGCCAGTCAGGACGTTACGGCCGGCAACTTCAGTCCTGCCCCGGTGGCTGAAGGATCGGACGAGTTGGGCCAGCTCGGCGCAGCCTTCAACACCATGTCGCGAGCCGTCCATGAACGCGTGCAGGAGTTGACCCTGGCCAAAGAAGCGGCTGAGCACGCCAATCAGGCCAAGAGTGACTTTCTGGCCACCATCAGTCACGAAATTCGTACCCCGATGAATGGCATCATCGGCATGACCGAATTGACACTGGACACCCAGCTCGACGCCGAGCAGCGCGAATATCTGCGCGTTGTTCAATCGTCCGCCGACGCTCTGCTCAAGGTGATCAACGACATTCTCGATTTTTCAAAACTGGACTCTGGCAAGATGAAGGTGGAGCAGGTCGAGTTTGATTTGCGCTCGCTGTTGGCCACCACCAGCAAGCCGTTGATGCAGGAGGCCGAGCAAAAGGGACTCGAACTGATTTGCGACGTGGAAGACGGCGTCCCCGACTTCCTGAAGGGTGATCCCGGAGCGCTGCGTCAGGTCCTGAACAACCTGCTCAGCAATGCGGTCAAATTCTCCGAGGCTGGCGAAATCGCTGTGCGCGTCAAGCTCATCGCCGAGCAGACCAGCTCCATGGTTCTTGGTTTTGAGGTGGTGGATCACGGGATCGGCATCGCGCCAAAGGACCTGGAAAACATTTTCGAGGCCTTCACGCAGGCTGACAGTTCCAGCACGCGACGGTACGGCGGCGCCGGTCTGGGACTCGCCATTTCGAGCCAGCTGGTCACTGCCATGGGCGGCAAGCTGGTTGTCAAGAGCAGCCCGGGAAAAGGCAGCGTGTTCAGCTTTGACATTCCCTTCACGCCCACGCCACGCGCGGTACAACACCGGCCTCCGAACACTGTGGACCTGCAAGGGCTGTCGGTGCTGATCGTTGACGACAATGCGACCAATCTACGATTGCTGACACGTCTGCTGCAAAAGTGGGGCATGAATCCGACCGGCGCCGACAACGCGACGCAGGCGCTGGATATTGCCACCGAAGCGCAGCGCAACGGGCAGCCTTTCCGCCTGGCCGTTGTGGACGGGATGATGCCAACCATGGACGGTTTTGAACTTGCTGAAAGATTCAAGGACGCGCCGGAACTCTCCGGCGCGATCGTGATGATGCTGACCTCTGGTGCGATGCGTGGCGATGCGCAGCGCTGTCGCGAGCTTGGCGTGCAGGCTTACCTGACCAAGCCGGTCGACAAGAACGAGCTGTTCAACGCCATCAAAATGGCCTTGAGTGCAGCCCCGGACTCGGTATTGATTACGAAACATAATCTGCGGGAAGCCCGGTTGCCCAAGCAGCTCCATATTCTGCTCGTGGAAAGCAAGCCGGCTGATCAGGAACTGGCGCTAACCCTGCTGTCCAAATCGGGCCACCGTGTGGAGCTGGCAGCCAGTGGCGCCGAGGCCCTGAAGCTATCCGGGTTGCAGCACTATGACCTGGTCTTGATGGACCTGGAAATTGAACTGCAAGCCACGCGCCAGATACGTCAGCGCGAGCGCGCCAGCGGCCAGCACACACCCATCGTCGCCATCACCACTGACACCGCGAGCGAAGTCCGGCAGCGTTGTCAGGCAGCTGGTATGGATGACTGTGTTTCCAGACCGCTCGACGTCGACGTATTGCATTCCGTCCTGACGGGGATCCTGCACAGCGCCACCGACAAGCAGCCGGTGCCGTCCGGGCCGCAAGAACCCGTCGACTATGCCCATGCGCTGGAGACGGCAGACGTCTGGATCATCGAGACGATTGGACAGGACTTCCTGGACGACTGCCCACGGCAGTTGAAGGAGATCGAGACCGCTATCGAGACCGCCGACCCTGCGATCCTGAAACGAACGGCGCATACCTTGCGCGGATTGGCAGGCAATTTCAACGCCAGCCGCATCGAGCAGCTAACCCGCGATCTGGAAGATCCGCAAATGGAGAGCGACATGAGCAAAGCCCGCTCTGTCTACCTGGAGTTGCAGGCGGAAGTGTTGGCACTGAACAAGGCGCTGGAAAACTTTCTTGCTCAGCACAACAAGACCTGAATCCTGGACCTAAGGGCCGGATGAAAACCCGGCGTCGGCTTTCGGCTTGACAAATTTCGCCAGCATGGCCTGCAGGGCTGCCGCTTTGAAAGGCTTGGGCAAATGTTCATCCATCCCGGCTTCCATGCAAGTTGTCCGATCCAAAGCCATGGCATTGGCGGTCATGGCGATGATCGGCGTCCTTTGTCCGGTTGGCTCACTGGCACGGATCAAGCGGGTGGCTTCAACTCCACCCATGATGGGCATTTGCATATCCATCAGCACAAGATCCCAGTGACGCGTCGGAAACAGCGCCACGGCTTGCTGCCCATTGTTCGCCACTTGCACGACATGACCCCATTGCTTGAGTAGCGTGGTAGCCAGCTTTTGGTTAACCGGATGGTCCTCAACCAGTAAAACATGCAAACCCTGAATCCCGGCCAACGTTTCTGGCGTCGGCTGTGCCGCATCCCGAGCCGATGCGGCGGGTGGCTGGGCAACGTCCATCAACTGCAGACGGACAGTAAAGTGAAATGTGCTGCCCTGGCCTGCGGCACTCTCGACCCAAATCCGCCCACCCATCAAGTCGACCAGACGCGCACAGATGGTCAGTCCAAGGCCGGTTCCGCCAAAGTGGCGCGTGGTGGAGGTGTCGGCCTGATTGAAGGCGTCAAACACCGATTGCTGCTTCTCCAAAGGTATGCCAATGCCCGTATCACAAACCGATATGTGCAACTCACATTGGCTGGCATCCAGGGGGGCACTGTGCACTGTCACCGTCACGCTGCCTTTGGCGGTAAATTTGATGGCGTTGTCGCAGAGGTTGGTCAGTACCTGGCGGATCCGACCCGGGTCGCCTCGCACCAGCGCAGGCAAGTCAGGAGCCAGCTTGCAGGGCATGGACAGGCCTTTCATTTCAGCGCGCGGCACAATGATCTTCAGGCTATCGGCAATGCTGCCAGGAAGGTCAAATTCAACCGTCTCGATAGTGAGCATGCCTGCCTCGATCTTGGAGAAATCGAGAATGTCGTTGAGGATGACCATGAGAGCCTGGGCTGAAGACCTGACGATGGATAAGTACTCATGCTGCTCTTTGCTGAGTTCAGTCCCCAGGACCAGGTCAGTCATTCCAATAACACCATTCATCGGTGTTCTGATCTCGTGACTCATGTTCGCCAGGAAATCACTCTTGGCCTTGCTGGCAGCTTCGGCATTGAGCTTGGCCTCGCGCAGTTCCTGCTCGATACGGTTGCGCTCGCTGACGTCCATCACAGTACCCACCAGCGCTGTGGTCACGCCTTCGGCATTAGTCAAAGCGGCTTTCCAGAACAAGCCCTCATGCGAGCGTCCCGTCTTGCGGTTGGTGAAGACTGCCTCGTAAGTTTGAGGCAATCCCGTCAGGAACAACTCCTGGTCCCTGGCGTTCATCTGCGCGGCAACCGGTCCGGACACCAGGTCAAAGACATTGCGTCCTGTCCACTGCAGTCGGTCAATCCCGAAGAGTTCCTCAAAAGCCTTGTTGAACCGCAGGTAGCGCCCGGAACGTTCCTTCAGATAAATGGCCGTTGGCGTGGTCTCCAGAAGCACCTCGATAAAGCGCAACTGCTCCTGCAGCTTGTCCTCACTGACCCTGCGCGCCGTTATGTCGGTACGGATGGCAATGGGCGATGTCCCGACCGCAGTTGCAGGTTTGAGTCGGTGGTCATGAATATTATGCTGCCTTCTTGAGTTGTTGGGCGTTAGGGCGAAGACCGTCTATCAGGGTTTTCAGTTCGGCGTGACCGCGCAATTTCTTGAACGAT
>CAIYMN010000049.1 GCA_903927295.1 uncultured beta proteobacterium
ACGCGGTACGCCGCCGAACTGCGAAAGTAGGTATGCAACTGCATGAAAATAGACGTGTGCTCAGCTCTATGCTGTTGGCAGCACGGTTCCGCGGCATTCGCCAAAGCCGATGCGTCGAAATCCGTTGCGCTGGCAATAGCCATGCAAAATCACACAGTCACCGTCTTCCAGGAAGGTACGCGTTTCGCCATTGGATAAATGAATGGGCTGCTGACCACCAGTGCTCAACTCCATCAGTGAACCAGCTTGCTCCGGCTTTGGGCCCGACACCGTACCGGTGCCAAGCAGGTCGCCGGGGCGCAGATTACAGCCATTAATCGTGTGGTGTGTCACCAACTGCGCAATCGTCCAGTATGCGCTGCGATAGTTGGATTGCGAGAGTTGGTCACCCGCATAGCCACGGGCGCGCATTTGCGCCGTCTGCAAAGAGACTTGGAGCTCGATGTTGAAGGCGCCCCGTTCGTTATTCCGATCCCCATCAAGGTAAGGAAGCGGTTGTGGATCACCTTCGGGTCTCGTAAAAGACTCGCGAAAGGGTGCCAGCGCCTCGAGCGTCACCACCCAAGGCGAAAGCGTGCTGGCAAAGCTCTTGGCTAGGAACGGCCCTAGTGGTTGGTACTCCCAGGCCTGTATGTCACGTGCACTCCAATCGTTGAGCAGCGCCAAGCCGAATACGTGGTCTTCTGCCTGCGCCAGGTCAACGCGGTCGCCCAAGGTATTTGGGTGGGCAATGATGGCCGCCAGTTCAAGTTCGTAATCGAGCCGACGACTTGGCGCCAGGTTGGGGCGGTCCTGGTCTGCCAACCGCGTCTGCCCCAGAGGGCGATGAAAGCTTGAGCCGCTAGCCACAATGCTTGAAGCACGCCCATGGTAGCCAATCGGCAACCATTTGTAGTTTGGCAACAGCGGATTGTCGGGGCGCAACTGCTTGCCAATGTTGGTTGCATGGTGGATGCTGGTATAGAAGTCGGTGTAGTCGCCGATCTCACAGGGCAAGCCGAGTTCGACCCCGGATTGCGGATACAACGCAGCCCGGAAAGCGGTCTGCTGTTCACTTCCGACTTGCAAACCACGCACCATCTGCAAACGTAGTTTTCGCCGTGCTGTCGTTTGCATGCGCATTAGCAATCTCATGTCGCGTCCCGAGATTAGTTTGGCAGCGCGTAGGTCCAGCACGTGGTCACCGATAGCCACACCGAGACGCCAATTGATCTCACCGCTTCGTCGGAATCGTCCAAAAGGCAGGTTCTGGATCGGGAAGTCACTCGTCGGGTCATTGGCCGATTCGACCCAGCTTCGCAATGACGGGCTATGGGTTTCGTCAATCGGAGCACTCATCAATTGAACTCGCGTTGGTGCAGGAAGGAAGCATGCTTGGGCGCCCTACGAGTTCTGGACCACTCCTCCAGCATGTCCCACTTTACGGCGTCCAGTCGCCCGAGCAGGATCGCCTCATCGGGGTCCGGGCAGGCTAGCTCCAGCCGGTGTCCGTTCGGGTCGAAAAAATAGATCGAGTGGAAAACACTATGGTCAATCACGCCCAGCACGTCAACACCGTTCGCTTCGAGGTGGGCTCGAAATCTAAGCAACTCAGCGCGGTCTTTAACCTTGAAAGCGATGTGCTGCACCCAATCTGGCGTGTTGAAGTCACGGCCCATCGGTGGCTGCGTTGGTAATTCGAAGAAAGCGAGCACATTTCCCTGCCCGGCATCCAGGAAGACGTGCATATAGGGGTCGGGCGCCTTGGTTGATGGAACCAGGTCTTCGGCGATGGCCAGGACAAAGTCCAGATGCAACATTTTTTGATACCAAAGCACAGTTTCCTTGGCGTCTTTGCAACGATAAGCAACGTGATGAATGCGGTCGATTTTCATGGCATCAGTCCTTTGCGTCGATAACGCCACGACGCAATTGGTCACGTTCGAGTGATTCAAACAAAGCCTTGAAATTGCCCTCGCCAAAGCCCTGATCGCCCATGCGCTGGATGAACTCAAAGAACACCGGCCCCAATTGCGTTTCTGAAAATATCTGCAGTAGAAGGCGGGGATTGCCACCCTCTGTACTGCCATCAAGCAAGATGCCGCGCGTCCGCAGTTCAGACACCGGCTGTCCATTACCGGGCAGACGATCCTCCATCATTTCATAGTAGGTTTTGCTGGGAGCCGTCATCAGTGGCACACCGGCCTGGGCCAGTCTGTCAACGGTCGCGATCAGGTCATCGCAGATCAGTGCAATGTGTTGGATACCTTCGCCATTGAACTTCATCAGAAACTCCTCAATCTGTCCGCCGCCTTTTTTCGACTCTTCGTTGAGTGGTATCCGAATTTTTCCGTCGGGCGCCGTCATGGCACGCGAAGTAAGGCCGGTGTATTCACCCTGGATATCAAAGTAGCGAATTTCCCGAAAATTGAACAGTTTCTCGTAGAAGTTGCCCCAGAAGGCCATCCGACCACGGTAAACGTTATGGGTCAGGTGATCGATCAGCTTGAGGCCAAGACCGACCGGATGTCGCTCGATGCCGTCGATGAAGTTGAAATCGATGTCGTAAATCGACTTGCCCTCCTCAAAGCGGTCAATCAAATACAGCGGTGCGCCACCGATGCCTTTGATGGCCGGCAAATTCAACTCCATCGGCCCGGTCGGGATTTCGATCGGTTGTGCGCCCAATTCCAGGGCACGCCGATAAGCATGGTGCGAGTCCCGGACGCGAAATGCCATGCCGCAGGCGCAAGGGCCGTGTTCTGCGGCAAAGTAGGCCGCCACACTTTTGGGTTCGCGATTGACTATGAAATTGATGTCCCCCTGGCGAAACAGAACCACGTCCTTGGAGCGATGGCGGGCCACCTGCGAAAAGCCCATGCGCTCAAAAAGCGGCTCCAGAATCCCCGGAGTCGGCGATGCAAATTCGACGAACTCAAAGCCCATTAAACCCATCGGGTTTTCAAACAAATCAGTCATGCAAATATTCTCTCAGAAGTCACTTCAAATCAGCGCGTGCCGGCCATACCTGCAGCGGTTGTCGTAAGGCATTTAACTCGAAGAATGGATCCTGGGCCAAAAGCATCGCGTCAAATGGCGCACCGGCAAGAAGCGTTGGATATTCAAAACCGAAGTGCCGGCGGGCAT
The DNA here is from genome assembly GCA_903927295.1 of uncultured beta proteobacterium. Lineage (GTDB taxonomy): Bacteria > Pseudomonadota > Gammaproteobacteria > Burkholderiales > Burkholderiaceae_C > Rhodoferax. The sequence goes on from CAIYMN010000049.1 coordinate 3,127, forward strand.
TGGAAGTAGCAGCTGCCAGCGTCAATTCCAGCGTCAGACCGGCCTCCAGATAGCGCTGGATTTCTTCATAAGCGGCGTAACCATGTTCTACGCCCATGCTGCCGGCATCGGTTCCGAGCAACAAGGTGACACCCATCTCTGTAGCCAACTTCAGATGGTAAGCGTGCTGATCCAGAATGTGACGCAAATTGGCCACGGTTGGTGCTGACCAAGCGGCGATCTCAGGATGAGCCCACTGGAAATAAACCGGACTGAATGTGGGGGTCCAGGCCACCTGGTTCTTCAGCATGACAGCCAGGTGTTCGCGGTCCATGAAAAAACCATGTTCGATTGAGCCCACACCTGCCGCTGCAGCAATCGCGAGTCCTTTGATTCCGCTGCAATGGGCGAAGACCTGGCGACCGCCAGCGCGTGCCGTTGCCACGACCCACTTTGCCTCTTCCAGCGTGAACTGGGGCTCGTCAGTGACGCCGCCCGCGTCGAAGTCAATGATGCCGGTTAGGATCAGCTTGATCTCGTCGTTGTCCAGCGCCAGCGCACGCACGGCATCCCGAATGCTTAGTTCATCTTGCACATCGCAGGCCATAAAAGCACCGTAGCGCTGCGCTCGTTTGATTCCCATCCCGCCGGAGCGGACCCGGGTCAGACCACTGCCAGGCAGCCTGGCCTCTTCCCGGACACGACTGTTAATGCCGTGGCGATCTCCGGCATCACGGACCAGGGTCACACCGCAGTTCAGCGATTGGCGGGCATTGGAGCGTGCGGCGTGCAACAACTGTTCAGGTGCTTGCTTCAGATGTTCCGAACGTTCCTTGTTGACGGTAGTAGCACCATCGAGAAACAGATGCACATGCGCATCCACCAACCCAGGCATCAGAAAGGCGCCGCGCTCCACCGGTACGCTACGTTGAGTCAAAGCAGATCCATGGTCACCAGCAACAATCTCGGCGACGCGCCCGTCCCGTACGATGAACGTCGTCGGCCCGTGTTTGTCATGGTGCCGCTGGCCGTCAAACCAACTCTGGACGATCACGGCGAATTCGATAGTGGAGCTCACGTTCAGGCCCTGTAGAACTTGCGCACTGCCCGCAGCGCATTGCTGCCAGTCTGTTCAAGGAAGTCGCGGTAAGTTTTCAACACGTGGTGCTCTTCGGGCAAGGGCGCATAGCCGCGCCAGGGTGTGCCCAGCACATAGTCAAACCCGAGCGGAACCGCCAGCGTCAGGAATGCGTTTTCCAGGCAATTCTTCAGATCCGAACCGTCAGCAGCCTTGGGCGGCAACTGTTGGCCGATGTTGGACAAGCCGCCCATCATGTGCACGCCTTTGAGTTCAGGATCGGCGCCGATCGCTTTGATAGCATCCAGGGTGGAGCGGTTCAGACCCTGCGTGTCAGCGATGATGGCCGATATCGACATATCGATGAAGATATGGTCCAGCGGCATGCCGTAGTCGTTCTTCAGACGCAGCGCCGCGCGCCGTGCCGTGCCGTAGATTTGATCGGCGGTTTTGTTGCCCTTGGCCACACCGTCCTCGACCCGCTCCGATGCCATCAGGATCACCTTGAATTGAAAGCGGCCATACAAGTCCATCAGGTCCCAGCGGTGCTCGGTGATGGAGTTAACGATCGGCAGTTGGCCGTTGGCACGCGCCAAGCTGTAGCTCGACAGGCATAGCTCCTGCACATTTTTGCTGGGGAAATCGAATGACAGCGGCGTCCTCACCACTTCCTGGATGGACCGGATCACTTGGCCCATGAACGCCGGGTCAGTCAAAGCGCGCGCGCCAATATTGACGTTCTGAAACGCCGCTCCGGCCTCGGCCTGCTTGACTGCCAGTGCCTGGATGCCGGGCAGGTCTTCATTGTCAAACAACGCCTTGACGCTCTTGAAGCCGGGGTTGATGCGCTCGCCGATGATTTGGATGGCAAAGCCTTGGGTTGGGTTCAAACGCTACTCCTGCTGGTGTCGGACGGGAATCCGATATGGTGCAAAAAAACTTTCTGAAATTCAGTGCGCGTTGACAGTTCAAGGTAGTTGCAGCTTGCCGCAATCTCCCCAGCGCTGACGCGCGCTGTGACGCTGGTGAGCATCTGACGTACGCCAACGCCAGCTGCGTTGCCGACCTGCTCGAAGCGCGCCAGTGGCAAGTCTGGAAACAAGCCGATGTCGACGCCGCTATGGAGGTCGATATATGCGCCAAAGGCACCGGCGATGACAACGCGTTCAAGCGACTGCTCCTGCAAACCCTGCTCAAGCAGCAGCAAGTTCACGCCGGTGCGAATCGCCGCCTTTGCCAGTTGCACGGCGCGCACATCGCTCTGGGTGAAATACACACCGGGCGCCAGCAGCGCTGCGCGCTTGCCCCCGATCTCCACCACATCAGGGTGCCCGGCGAGCAGTCGACCACCAGCGTTGACCATCTTTGCCCGACTCAAGGCCGACAGGGCGTCGAGCACCCCGGAGCCGCACAGGCCCACCGCCCTCGTATCGCCGATGGTGCGCACCGCAATGCGCCCATTCTCCATGGCGACGCGTTCGATCGCGCCGGCCGCGGCACGCATGCCGCAGGAGATGTGGCCGCCTTCCAGCGCCGGACCGGATGGACAGGAGGCCGAGAAAATGCGGCCATCGTGAATCAAGGAAATTTCGGTGTTGGTGCCAATGTCCATCACCAGGCTGGTGCGCAAGCCCTGCCAGTGCTGCTGCGTCGCCAATAGCGCCGCGACGTGGTCGCCGCCGATGAATCCGCCCACGCCGGAGCCCACATGAACCCAGGCGCCAGGACAAAAATCAAGGCCCAGGTCGCGCGCCTTCAGGTCCATCGCTGGGCGCACTGCCGCCACGAAGGGCGCGCGTCCCAACTGCCGCACCGCCAGCCCCAGCAGCACATGTTGCATGGCCGTATTGCCGCAGATCACTGCGTCAACAATAAGTTCTCGTGCGAGTCCCACGGCCCGGCACAGATCATGCGCCAGACCATTGAGCGCTGCCAGCACCGCGTCGCGCAATTCCTTCGCCTGCGCCGCCCCCTGCATGGCGTAGTTGATGCGGCTGATCAGGTCCGCACCCCATGCCACCTGCGGGTTTTCCAGGCCCAGGCTGGCTAGGCGCTGGCCGGTGTCCAAATCGATCAAAAAACCCGCAATATTTGTTGTCCCCAGATCTACTGCCAGCCCGAGCGTGCGACTTCCCAGTGGTGCAAAGCCGATCAATTCGTTGCCGCGCCGGTAGGCGCGCAGCGACCAGTCTTCGGCGCGCAAGCGCGATGAAAGCCGCTGCGCGGCGCTCAGATCGAGCGTGAGGTTTCCCAACCCCAGGGCGCGCGCTACCCGCGCGTCGTCACTGACTGTGTCTGCCAGGGTGGCGCATGGCAGCCGCAGGTCGTGCGCAACGACAACCGGATCCAGTGGCAATAACTCGCACAGACCTGCGGTATCGACGTCTGCGCGCACGATGGGTGCCAGCGAGCGCGGCGCCACCATGACCGTGCAGTTGCTGCGAACCTCAAGCTGGCAAGCGCGTTGCCACTTCTTCTTCCCCGGTGTTGCGGCTTCTCCCGGATCCACATCGGCATCGGTGTCAAGCAGTTCTGAAACGGGGCCGTGCGACCGCTCGACCTCGCCTTCGACGACCTGCACGACGCAGGTGCCACAGCTGCCACGCCCGCCACATGCGCCGACAATGCGCAAGCCATTGCGGCGCGCGCTCTGAAAAATTGTCTCCTGCTCGCGCACCGAGATCTCGCGCTCCAGCTCAGGAAAGCGTAGCCGGTGCACGACCGGAGTGGGTACTGTCGGGTCGGGACTGGACACGGTATTCACAGCGCTTTGACAGCGGCAGTGCGTGCCACCAAGTTGCATCTGGCGCGCGATGGGCAATGGTCGCAGCGCGACCAGGTAGCAGCAGGCAGATCAATGCCAACACCCATCACAATGGACATGGATTTGAGCGGCAGCAAGGTGTGATTGCCGCGCAGGCCGACGTTGATGGCTTCGGCCTGCGCCAGGCGCAGCACGGCCGCGTGCGCATCCAGGCTCAGTCCGGGGTCACCTGGGCGCAGTTCGCCGCACATGGAGAGCTCTTGGCGTCTGACATCGGCCAGCACCCGGTCCTGCACCCGGCGCGACACAGCAAACAGCATTTCGTTGCCCAGGGCGTCCAGCGCCAGTGCCAGCGACGCACGCTTTTCCCTGAACAGTGAACTGACCCGCGCCTCCAGCCGGGCGCCAATACTGCACACCGCGCAAGCCAGCGCAGTGAGTTCGCCACGGGCAGGCAAAAGCCAGGGCGCATGCAGGGTTTCGCCGGCAAGCGTCAAGGGCGCGCCCACCGGCGTATCGAGCGCAAGAATTCGGTAGCTGTAACCAACGTCCGCCAGATCTTCCGTGCGCACCAGCGCCAGCGCCTGCGCACGCATGCGTTCCCTCAGCCCCGACACAGGTCCCACGCTCGCCATCTCGGCGACACTTTGCAATAGATCGATACCGCGCTTGGCTGGCATGGAAAAGTTCTCCTTAGCCCGCGTATTTGCGCGCCGCGCCGAACATGGCGCGCACATTTTCTATCGGCGTCTCATCGGGCATGCCAAAGGCGGTCTCCAGGATCAGATTGCCGCCCT
>CAIYMN010000050.1 GCA_903927295.1 uncultured beta proteobacterium
CATCAGAACCTTGTCGCCCGCAGACAAGGTGTTCACGAGCGCTGCTTCCCAGGCGCCGGTGCCGCTGGCGCCATAGATGACGACCGGATCATCTGACTGAAACACCTTCTTCAGGTCTGACAGAACCTTCTTGCCAATGACCTGGAATTCAGGCCCGCGGTGATCAATGGTGGCGTTGTCCATGGCACGCATGACGCGGTCTGGAACATTGGTGGGCCCGGGGATTTGCAGAAAGTGTCGGCCACTGGCCCCGTGTGTGAGCTTCAGCATGCGGTTTTCTCCGTGAATTTGTATTCAAAATCGGATACTAGTCCAAACGAATCCGGAATGCAATGTCGCCTACCCCTAGTGCTTGTTCATTGAGTCACATATACAATCACACACCTGTTTTCAACACCAATTTCTGCTGAACATTGCATGCAAAACGCAAGCCCATCGACAATCGAAGTGGTGCCAGACAAGACCTTGCTGCACCTGAAGGTTGCCAAAGTTTTGCGCGACAAGATCACCTACGGGGAGTTGGCGCCGGGCTTGCGACTGACCGAGCGCGTGCTGTGTGAGGAGTTGAAGGTTTCACGCACGCCGCTACGGGAGGCGCTCAAGACGCTAGCCAGCGAAGGTCTGGTCGAACTGCTGCAAAACTGCGGCGCCATGGTGACTCCGATGACCCTGACGGATACCACCGACACCTTCAAGGTGCTCAGCGTGCTGGAGGGTCTGGCGGGGGAACTGGCCTGTGGTCAGGCCAGCGCTGCAGACATTGCCAGTCTGCGCCAGCTGCACGAGCAAATGCGTGAACACTACCGCAATGGTGATCGTGAAAAGTACTTTGAAGTGAACCAGGAAATTCACGCTCAGCTGTTTCGGTTGGCCGCCAACCCGGTGTTGCTGGCGACCCGCGACAAGCTCAACCTGCTCCTGCGCCGTGCCCGCTATTTCGCCAACATCGGCCAGTCACGCTGGGATCGGGCCATGCAGGAGCACGATCAGATCATGGATGCGCTCGAATCCCGCAACGGCAAGCGGCTGCGCCTGCTGCTGGAAGATCATATCCGCAACAAGTGCGATGTGGTCATCGCAGCGCTTCTGTCGAGTGGCGCCGTCAGCGCCATAGCAGCAGGCAGCACCGCTTCCACGCCGATTCGCCGCACGTCAAGAGTCAGATCGGCTTGACGAACAGACCGACGGTGAGGCAAACGCCTATGCCCACGATCACCATGCGCAGCGTCCTCTCGTTGACGCGGTGCAGGGCCCAGGAACCGCACAGACCGCCGATGAGAGCGCCACTACCGAGTGCGATCGCTTCACGCCAGTGCACCTGGGGTGAGGTTACAAAGAGCGCCACCGCGGATGCGTTCATGACGCCAGCCAGCGCATTCTTGGTGGCACCGGCGCTGCGCGTTGGCAAACCCGCCATGGTCAGCGCCGCCATCATCAGGAACCCAATTCCACCGCCGAAATAGCCACCGTAGATTGCGATCAGAAACTGCGCGGTGGCAGCGCCCAGAGGTCCGAGATGCACGGAAAACTCGCCTGGCTTGCGCAGGAAGCTGCCCCAGGCAAAGACGGACGTCGCAAACAGCACGAGCCACGGCACCAGCAGGGTGAACACGCGGGAAGGCGTGATCAGCAGGAGCAGTCCGCCCAGGGCCCCGCCCAGTATGCTGATCAGGAACAAGGCCCGAAAAGGCAGCCGGCCGGCCCCGGATACCAGGCGCCGTCCCGCCAGACCCGTGCTCACCTGTCCCGGAAACAAGGCCAGGGTGGATGTCATGTTGGCAGCCAGTGGCGTCATACCCGACAGAATGAGCACCGGTAGCGTGATGAAGGAACCGCCTCCTGCCAGGGCATTTTGCAGTCCGGCCCAGAATCCGGCGATGACAATCACGGCGATCAGCATCAAAGGCCTCGCTGCCATTCGGGGCGCAGGCGGGCTGCTTGTGGCTGCTCAATGGCCGTTCGCACCTGTTGCAACAGACGCTCTTTTTCAGCGCCCAGCACGCCCTTGAGGACCAGCCAGTTGGAGGCGTGATCACTGCGAAACACAGTGCGCTTCAGGTCGAGCGCCTGCAGGAACTGCTCCATCTCGACAAACAGCTCCTGCTGATTGAGCGGCTCCCATTCGGGAAAGCCCTGGCGAAACCTCTCCTCACCCTGGGGAAAACTGACCACCAGCGTGGCCAGAAATTCCGGCTGCGTCGCATTGGCCAGACGCGCCGAGTTCTGTGCATGCTGCCCCGTGAGCACGCGACCACCCAGGCCATTGAGCAGCATCACCGAGCGGGTGATGCCCGCTGCGCCGAGCTTGTCGAGCGCCGCGCGCGTGCTCTCGAATGTTTCGCCCTTGCTAACCTTTTGCAGTACCTCGTCGTCGCCCGACTCCGCGCCGACGTAGGCCAGGTCCAGCCCCGCTGAGCGCAGTTCCGTCAACTCCTGCACGGTCTTGTTGCGCAGGTTGCGCGGCAGGCAGTAACTGGAAATGCGCCGGACCCGCGGTAAATGCTGTCTGATCGCAGCCAGCAGCTCCATCAAACGCCGGGTTGACAGAACCATGGCGTCACCATCAGCCAGAAAGATCCTCTGCACGTCGGATGCATGGAGCTCGCCACAGCGCCGGATGGTCTC
>CAIYMN010000051.1 GCA_903927295.1 uncultured beta proteobacterium
ACCACTTTCATCTTCACCGCAATGTGCGACTGCACCAGCGAATTCATGGCTTGCGCAAGATTGCCGTAGGCGCCTGGCAGGCTGTGCGCGGGCATGACGTAATCGAGCATGCCGGCATCGTGCTGGCGTGTCATCTCCACCTGAGCGGCCTGAAACTCCCCCAGCACGGACTGCATTTTGGCCATTGACGTGAGCAGCTGTGCGGTTTCATCCCGGCCATGCACGTCAATGACCCCGTCCAGCCTGCCGGCTGCCACCTCGTCGGCCACTTCGACTGCGCGTGACAAGGGTCTCGTAATGCCACGTACCAGAACCATGCCGAAGATGGCTCCAAACAGCAAGCCGACAAACAGCGTACCCAGTGTCAAATTGCGCGACAGCAGGTATTGTGCGGCGCTGCTTTCGTAAGCCAATTTTCCATCGGCGAGATTGGTCTGGATCAGGCCGACGCGGTAAGGCGTGGCGGCATCGTAAAGCAGATGTATCTTTTCCACCACCAGACGCTTGGCCTCCTTGATGTCATTGGCGCGCAGCGCCGCCACTGCCGGGCGCAAGCCCTGTTCCACGAAGGCAATGCGCGTTTCGGCGTAGCCCTTGGCTGCCTTGCTCATCTCGGGCGACATGGGTTTGGCCGTGACCTCCTGCCACATTTTCGTGATGCTGGCAATATTGGCTTCCACTTCAGCGCTGTATTTGGCTATTTTTTCGGGTGACGGATCGATCACGGTATTGCTGATGACCAGACGGTTGCGCGTCATCAGAAAATTGATTTCGTCGATCATGTGGGTGGTCAACAGGTTGTCGCTGTACAGCGCCTGCATCTGGTTGTTGGCCACCTTGAGTCCGTACAGGCCAAAGCAGCCAATGCCGATGAGCAGCAGCGCCATCACGCCGATCAGTATGTACAGGCGGCTGCCGATTTTCAAATTATTCAAGTTCATTTCAACACTCCGCAAAAAGACTCTGTTTGCTCAACTTAGCGTGGGCGCAGCTTCGCGCTCACCTGGCACCGCAGCGCGCGCGGAGGACTTCCTTCCCGCAGGCCCAACTACCGTCAATTCGCCCAGCGAGCCCACATCCAGAATCAGCGCTACTTCGCCGCTGCCCAGAATGCTCGATCCTGAGATGCCCCGCAGGCTCCTGAAAAGACGACCCAGCGGCTTGATCACAGTCTGCTGCTGCCCGAGCAGCACCTCGACCTCAATGCCATACTTGCCGCGCGGTGAGTTGACCACCACCACGCTGTCCTGCTCCGGATTGGAAGACTCAATGGCATAGAGCGTGCGCAAGCGCACCACCGGCAGCACATTGCCGCGAAGCTCCAGGCAATGGCGCCCGGCGGCGTCAACCTTGACGCACTGGCCACCGCCCTTGATCACTTCAACGACCGACTCAAGTGGCAAGACAAACTTGGATATGCCGACTCCCACAAGGAAGCCATCGATGATGGCCAGCGTCAGGGGCAGACGAATGTCAACCTGCAAGCCCTTGCCAGCTTGGCTGCTAAGCCGAATATTGCCGCGCAGGGCCTCGATGTTGCGTCGCACTACATCCATGCCGACACCCCGGCCCGAAAGGTTGGTGACCTGCTCGGCAGTCGAAAAACCCGGCTCGAAGATCAGCATGTTGATGGCCTCGTCGCTGGGCACCACGCCCTGCTCCACCAGACCGCGGTTCCAGGCGCGCTGCAGCACACGCTCGCGGTTGATGCCACGGCCATCGTCTTCAATCCGAATCAGGATGGCGCCGGTCTCATGCTGTGCACTGAGCACCAATTTGCCTGCGGCGGCTTTGCCCGCAGCCAGCCGCTCCTGTGGCGGCTCCAGACCATGATCCAGTGAATTACGCACCAGGTGCATCAATGGGTCGGCAATTTTTTCGACCACTGATTTGTCGAGCTCGGCATCGCCGCCAACGATTTCGAAGTTGACCGTCTTGCCCAGGCTGGAGGCGGTGTCGCGCACCACCCGGCGAAAGCGGCTGAAAGTTTCTCCC
>CAIYMN010000052.1 GCA_903927295.1 uncultured beta proteobacterium
CCCAGCGAACTCTACCAACCACAACCAAAACCGAGCACTGGAGCGGGAGACGGGAATCGAACCCGCGTCATTAGCTTGGAAGGCTAGGGTTCTGCCATTGAACTACTCCCGCATTGAGGCTGAACCGGTCAACCGCAACTGCCCTATGGCCCGCTCTTGTGTCAATTCTCTATTCAAATCCACTGGTGGAGAGGGATGGATTCGAACCATCGTACTCGTAAGAGGGCAGATTTACAGTCTGCTGCCATTAACCACTCGGCCACCTCTCCTCAAGTGAGCCTAGCATTATGCCACGAAGTTTTGGCACTGTCACCGATGCTCGTCGCGCCAGGCGCGTGCCCGCGAGAAATGACCGCAGCCAATAAACGGCAACGGTGGCCGCAGGGCCGAAAGTGGCGAAGGATGATTGGCCAGAAGTACCAGATGGCGCGACGCATCGATCAAGGCACGCTTGCCCTGCGCGTGCGCACCCCAAAGCATGAAGACGGCCGGCGCGGTATCCTGCGAGACTTTGCGGATCACGGCGTCGGTCAACTGTTCCCAGCCACGGCCCGAATGGCTGGCTGGCTGTCCCTCCTCCACCGTCAGACAGGTGTTGAGTAACAAGACGCCGTGACGAGCCCAGCGCACGAGACTGCCGCCCGGCTCGGGGAATGACGGAAAAGGCGTACCCATGTCACGCCGCAACTCGGTAAAAATATTGCGCAATGAAGGCGGCACTGGAACACCCGGTGCTACCGAAAATGCCAAACCTTCAGCCTGTCCCCGCCCGTGGTACGGATCCTGCCCCAAAATCACCACCCTCACCGCTTCGGGCGGCGTCAGGTGCAGGGCGCGCAGTGGTTCTGGCGGAAATACCGCAGCTCCCGCCTGTAGCCTGAGCTCCAGGAAGGCCAGCAAGCCGCGACCCGCCTCGGACTGGAAGAATTCCGCAACGAGAGCTTGCCAGCCCGGCGCCACCGGCCAACTCACCGGATCGGCCATCGTCAGTTGGTCGGGAACCGGTTCTATGGCGAAGTTCAGCCCGGCGGTGGCTGAGGCTGGCGACTGTGCCGGACTGCTCCCGGACACGATGTCACCCAAACAAGGCGGCCAGAGCCTGGCCCGGGTCGGCCGCGCGCATGAACGCCTCGCCAACCAGAAATGCGTTGATGCCGGCAGCGCCAAGGCGCAGGACGTCGTCACGGCTGTGAATGCCACTTTCGGAAACCAGCAATGTCCCAGGTGGCACTTCACGCATCAGGGACAGGGTCGTGTCAAGCGAAACTTCAAACGTTTTGAGATTGCGGTTGTTGATACCAATCATCGACGTCCCGAGCTTCAGGGCGCGCGCCAGTTCCGGCGCGTCGTGCACTTCCACCAGCACCGCCATATCCAGCCCGGTCGCCGCCGCGGCAAAATCCTTCAACTGCAGGTCGTCGAGAACCGCCGCAATCAGCAGTACTGCATCAGCACCCATGGCCCGTGACTCGTAAATCTGGTAGACGTCGACCATGAAATCCTTGCGCAGCACCGGCAAAGGACAGGAGGCCCGGGCCTGCTTCAGATAATCAGCACCACCCTGAAAAAACTGTTTGTCAGTAAGCACTGACAAACACGCAGCGCCATTTTCCGCATAACTTTGGGCGATATCGGCAGCAACAAAGTCCTCGCGCAGCAGCCCTTTGGAAGGACTCGCCTTTTTGATCTCCGCAATCACTGCCGGCTTGCCGGCGCTGATCTTTGCGCGCATCGCGCCAACAAAATCGCGGGTCAGGACCCTTGATTCAGCGTCGGCGCGCATCATAGCGAGCGAATTTCGCTTAAGTGAGGCTGCGACTTCCTGTCGCTTGACCGCAACAATCTGACTCAGGATGTCTGTCATTTCGTATCGCCTTTGACCTGCTGCGAGAATTCGATCAATTGTGACAACTTGGTTCTGGCTGCGCCAGATTCAATCGCCGCTCTGGCCAGCACAATCCCCTCTTCCATGGAAGCAACCACATTGGCCGCGTACAAAGCAACGCCGGCGTTGAGAATCACAATGTCCCTGGCGGCACCGGGCACGTTGTCCAGCACGCCAAGCAGCATGGCCTTGGACTGCTCGGCCGTTTCGACCTTGAGCGCACGATTGCTGGCCATCAGCATGCCGAAATCCTCCGGATGAATTTCAAACTCGGTGATCTCGCCATGATGAAGTTCGCCCACCAGCGTGGCAGCACCCAGACTGACTTCATCCATGCCGTCCTTGCCATACACCACGACTGCATGCTCGGCTCCCAGTCTCTGCAGCGCGCGCACCTGGATACCGACCAGATCAGGATGAAACACGCCCATCAATATATTGGGTGCGCCGGCCGGGTTGGTCAGCGGCCCCAGCAAGTTGAAGATGGTCTTGATGCCCAGTTCCTTGCGCACGGGTGCCACGTTCTTCATGGCCGGGTGATGGTTGGGCGCAAACATGAAACCGACACCCACCTGCTCGATACAACGGGCTATGTCCGGCGGTGAAAGCTGGATATTGATTCCCAGAGACTCCATCACATCGGCGCTGCCGCACTTGCTGCTGACGCCACGGCCCCCGTGCTTGCTCACCTTGGCGCCGGCAGCGGCAGCCACAAACATGGAACAGGTAGAAATATTGAAGGTATTGGAGCCGTCACCACCGGTGCCAACGATGTCCACCAGGTGCGTCTTGTCAGCCACATGCACCTTGGTTGAAAACTCTCGCATAACCTCGGCAGCGGCGGTGATTTCGCCGATCGTCTCCTTCTTGACACGCAGTCCGGTGATCAGCGCGGCCATCATGACCGGTGACAACTCGCCGCTCATGATTCTGCGCACGATGTGCAGCATTTCATCGTGGAAGATTTCCCGGTGCTCGATGGTGCGCAGCAAGGCCTCTTGCGGATTGATTTTGTTACTTTTGGGCATGGTCTTCTCTATGGAACAGTTCGGTACAGTTGATGGGTCTCAGGTGGCAAAAAATTCACGCATGACGCTCAGGGCGTGCGCAACGCCGGCCGCATCCACGTCCAGATGGGTCACAAACCGCAGTCGATACAAGCCGCTGGCCACCACACCACGCGACGCAATAAAGGGAAGCAGTTCGGCCGCTCTGGCCTTGGCCGGCCCCACCAGATCAACAAAGACCATGTTGGATTGCGGTGGCTCCACCACCAGGCCAGCAATACCGGACAGACCTGCGGCCAGATGCCGGGCCAGTGCATGGTCCTGCGCCAGACGCGCTACCTGGTGATCCAGCGCGTAGGAAGCAGCAGCGGCCAACAGACCAGACTGACGCATACCGCCACCGGCCATTTTGCGAATCCGGTGGGCCCGGGCGAGCAACTCACGGCTGCCGCACAGGGCCGATCCGGCCGGCGCACCCAGACCCTTGCTGAAGCAGACGGAAACGCTGTCAAAGCACTGCGCGATCCGGCGCGCTTCAGCAAACACAACTGTTCCCGACAGGGCCGCTTGCGCCACCGCTGCATTGAACAGGCGCGCACCATCCAGATGCAGCGCCAAACCTTTGCTTCTGGCGAGTTCTGCCGCTTGTTGCACATAGGACATTGGCAGCAACTTGCCGCCAATCGTGTTTTCCAGCGCCAGCAAGCGCGTTCGCGCGTAGTGCGCGTCGTCGGGCTTGATGGCGGCTTCAATTTCCTCCAGCAACAGCGTACCGTCGCTCTGATGATTCAAGGGCTGGGGCTGCACACTGCCAAACACCGCTGCGCCACCACCTTCCCAGCGGTAGCAATGTGCCATCTGACCCACGATGTACTCGTCGCCGCGCTGACAATGCGCCAGAATCGCGCACAAGTTGCTCTGCGTCCCCGTCGGCATGAACAGGGCGCCTTCAAAGCCGAGCAGGTCCGCAATTTTGTCCTGCAGCGCGTTCACGCTCGGGTCATCCGCGTACACATCGTCGCCCAGCGGCGCGGCCATCATGGCTTCGCGCATGCCCGGCGTCGGCCGCGTCACGGTGTCACTGCGCAGGTCTACTTGCATAGGAGAAAATTCTTCAACATCGCATGCCCGTGTTCGGTCAATATGCTTTCCGGGTGAAACTGTACGCCTTCGACAGCCAGTGTGGCATGCCTGACAGCCATGATTTCCCCATCATCCGTCCAGGCCGTCACCTTCAGACAGGACGGACAACTCTGACGCTCAATCGCCAGCGAGTGATAGCGATTGACGGTGAATTGTGCCGGCAGTCCGGCAAATACACCCTCTTGCGTCGTGCTGATGGTGCTGGTCTTGCCATGCATCAGCTGCTGTGCGCGCACAATTTTCGCGCCGAACGCAGCGCCAATGGCCTGATGCCCCAGACACACTCCCAATATCGGCAACTGGCCAGCAAAACGCTGGATCGCTGCTACCGAAATGCCGGCCTGTGCTGGTGCGCACGGTCCAGGCGAGATGACCAGCCGATCAAGCTGCCCTGCCCGCAACCGCGCATCAATTTCATCAAGCGTAATTTCATCGTTGCGAAAGACTTCTACCTCGGCCCCGAGCTCACCGAAGTACTGGACAATGTTGTAGGTAAAACTGTCGTAGTTGTCGACCATCAAAAGTTTGATGCTTGAACTCATGGCTTACTCCAGTCCTTCTTCGACCAGCTCGCTGGCCCGAAGCAGCGCACGCGCCTTGGCTTCGGTCTCGCGCCACTCAAGTTCCGGCACTGAATCCGCCACGACGCCGGCAGCGGCCTGTACATACAGCATCTGATCCTTGACGATGCCGGTGCGAATGGCGATCGCCACATCCATATCGCCGGCATAACTCAGGTAACCACAGGCACCGCCGTACAGACCGCGCTTGCTCGGCTCCAGTTGGTCAATCAGTTCCATCGCGTGCACCTTGGGTGCGCCTGTGAGCGTGCCAGCCGGAAAAGTGGCCCTGAGCACGTCCATGCTGGTCATGCCATCGTTCAGGGTTCCTTCCACGTTGCTGACGATGTGCATCACGTGGCTGTAGCGCTCAACACAAAAGGCCTCTGTCACCTTGACACTCCCGGTCTTCGCGATGCGGCCGATGTCGTTGCGCGCCAGATCAATCAGCATCACATGCTCGGCGCGCTCCTTCGGGTCGCCAACCAGTTCGACTTCGGCCGCCTTGTCCCTTTCCGCCGTGGCACCCCTGGGTCTCGTCCCGGCCAGCGGTCGAATGGTAATCTTTTGTTCGATCTGTTCTTCAGTAAGGATCTGCTCCTGTCGAACCAGGATTTCCGGTGAGGCACCGACCACGTGGAAATCCCCGAAATGGTAGTAATACATATAGGGGCTGGGATTGAGCGAACGCAGCGCCCGGTACAGGCTCAGCGGCGATTCGGTATAGCGTTTCTTGATGCGCTGCCCCACCTGTACCTGCATGAAGTCGCCGTCAGCGATCAAGCCCTTGGCACGCTCGACCGCTGCGATGTAGTCGGCCTTGGCAAATTCACGCTCGGCCGGGTAGCTCTGGGTTGGTCTGACCAATGGCGCGCTGACCGAATACTTGAGTTGTTCCTTCAGCCCACGCAGACGCTTCTTGGCGTTGGCATAGGCTTCCGGCCGCGTTGGGTCGGCATAGACAATCAGGTAGAGCTTGCCCGACAGGTTGTCGATGACAGCAAGTTCTTCGCACTGCAGCAGCAAGATATCGGGGCAACCCAGGGTGTCTGGCGGACACGAGGCCTGCAACTTCTTCTCGATGTAGCGCACCGTGTCGTAGCCAAAGTAACCCGCGAGACCACCACAAAAACGCGGCAACCCGGGCCGCAAGGCGACTTTGAATCGCTTCTGGTAATCCGCTATGAAATCAAGAGGATTGGCAACCGACGTTTCGACTACGGCGCCGTCGGTTACGACCTCGGTACGGGTATCGGCGCCAAAGCCCATTGAGCGCAACAAGGTGCGGGCCGGCAGGCCAATAAAGCTGTAGCGACCGAAACGCTCGCCGCCCACCACCGATTCGAGAAGGAAGCTGTGTTTGCCGCCGTCTTTCGAATGGGCCAGCTTGAGGTACAGGGAGAGCGGCGTTTCCAGATCGGCAAAGGCTTCCGCCAGCAAGGGAATGCGGTTATAGCCTTGGGCACTCAGGCTCTTGAATTCAAGTTCAGAGATCACGGAAAGGTATCTTTCAATCAAGGCGGAGCCATTGGCACGTAGTGGGCTCAGCTCGCAGCCGGACCGGCTGCAGTTCAATCAACAGGCAAACAGACGCTGTCAGGTACGACCCGACAAACCTTGTTGCGAACGCCAGGGCCATGCTCCCCGGTCGCTACAACCCGTGATCCAGATGCGGTGAATGAACATGCGCACAGTGTATCAAACCAACGCAAGACCCTGCCTAGTCGGGTGTCAATTCCTCAAGCGAATCAACGAAAGCATCGGCATCGACATCCCGGATTGGCTCTCCATGGTTGTAGCCATAGGTGACCAGCAGCACCGGGCAGTTTGCCGCACGCGCCGCCTGGGCGTCGTTGCTGGAGTCGCCGATCATCAAGGTGCGCTGCGGCGACGTCGCCAGCGCCTGGCAGGTCTTCAGCAGTGGCAGCGGATCGGGCTTCTTGCGCTCAAAAGCATCACCACCAAAATTCATTTCAAAGAAGCGAGCCAGCCCCTTGGCCTTGAGCAAGGGCAGGGCCAATGCTGTCGGCTTGTTGGTCAGGCAGGCGAGCTTCAGGCCTTGTGCCCGCAGTCGCTGCAATCCCACAACGACCCCCGGATACACCATCGAGTGCTGCCCATTGATGTCAAGGTAATGCCGCTGGTAACTGGGCCACGCCTGTGCGTAAACCGCCTCCAGAGCACTGACCGGGCCGCCACACAGGGACAGAACGCTGCTCAACAAATGCTCGGATCCCTTGCCCACGAGGCGCGAGACGGTCGCACGGTCAACCTGATGATTCCGGTAGGGAGCTGGCAGATCAGCCAGCATCAGCTTGAGCGCCACGACAAAGTCGCCCAAGGTATCGACCATCGTGCCGTCCAGGTCCACGATCACTGCATCGACGTCAAAGCACGCGCCCAACAGCGTCATGTCCAACAGCTCACTTGACCAGTTGATTAAGCTGGATGATGGGCAGCAGGACCGCCAGCACGATCAGCATCACGGCCAGCCCCATCGCCACAATCAGCAGCGGCTCCAGCAAAGTGGCGAGCTGCATGGCGCGGCGCGCCACTTCGGTGCCGAGTTGCTTGGCGGCACGTTGCAGCATCACTGGCAACTGCCCGGTCTGCTCACCGAGTCGGGCAAACATCGCCAGCAAGCCAGGAAAACGCTTCTTCTGCGCCAACGCGGAGGCCAGCGGTGCGCCTTCGCGCACCAGCACCAGGGCATCGAGCGCGTCGGTGCGCAAGGCGCGGTTGGAAAGTGTTTCAGCGGCAGCTTGCAGCGCCTTCAGAATCGGCACACCAGCGCCAGCGAGCATCGCCAGCGTGCTGGCAAACCGCGCTGTGTTGTAGCTGCGAGCGAGTTTCCCCAGAATCGGCACATTCAGCCATGCGGCATCAAATTTTTCCCGAAAGGCCGCGTTCGCCAAAGCCAGCCGCCCACCCATTGCCGCCAGCACCAAGGCAATCAGGAGCAGCCAGCCATAGCTGCGAACAAAGTTGCTGATGCCAATCATGATGACCGTCAGCATCGGCAGCGCCCGCTTGCTGCTGGCAAAAACATGCGCCACCTGCGGCACCACATAGGCCACCAGAAACAGCACGATCACCATCGCCACCACGGTCACGATGGCCGGATATAGCGCTGCACCGATCAGCTTGGACTTGAGCGCCTGCTGCTCTTCCAGGTCATCAGCCAGACGCTCAAGCACCAATCCCAGGTTGCCGCTTTGCTCGCCAGCGCCAATGACGGCCACAAAAATGTCGGAGAACTCCTGCGGATGTTGCGCCAGCGCTCGGGCGAAGGTTGAGCCACCGTTGACTTCGGCGCGCAAGGTCGCCACCAGCTGGTGTTCGTTTTCCCGCTCGGCTTCGTCCGCCAGGGAGCTCAGGGCACGCTCAAGCGGCAGCCCGGATGACACCAGACCGGCCAACTGGCGCGTCCAGATACCCAGGCCGGTGGCGTTGAAGACACGGCGCCGGCCCCGTCTGCTGCCCGGTTGCTGCGCGCCACCTGCGCCCGGCAAAGACGACGCATCGGCACCGACGGTCTCGAGCTTGATCGGAACCAGGGCCTGTGCGCGCAGCATGCCACGTGCCGCCTTGGCCGAATCGGCATCGATCACGCCCTTGCGACTCTGCCCCTCAGCGGTCAGGGCTTCAAATGAATAGACCGGCATAAGGTTGGCTTATCCGGTGAGCCGGCCGCCGCGCCGGGCCGCCCCAAGCAAGGCCAGCCCCTTTGGGGGGCAGCGCAGTACACAAAGTGACAAGCGTGGGGGCCGCATACTAATCCCTGGTCACACGCACCAGTTCTTCGCGCGAGGTCAAACCCAGTTGAACCAGACGCTCCCCATCGTCGCGCATCAACACCATGCCCGCTGCCAGGGCCGCCGCACGTATGTCAGCTTCGGAGGCGCGACTGTGAATCTGCGCCCGGATCGAGTCATCCGTAACCAGCAACTCAAATACGCCGGAACGCCCAAGGTATCCGGTCTGCCCGCAGCTTGGACACCCCGCGCCCCGGCAACTGGTGCAGAGCTTGCGCACCAGACGCTGCGCCAGAACACCGAGCAGTGAGGAACTGAGCAGGAAGGGTTCCACCCCCATGTCAGTCAGCCGTGTGACAGCACTGGCGGCGTCATTGGTGTGGATCGTCGCCAGAACCAGATGCCCGGTCAGAGAAGCCTGAATCGCGATTTGCGCCGTTTCGAAATCACGGATTTCCCCGATGATGATGATGTCCGGGTCCTGCCGGAGGATGGCACGCAGCGCTTTGGCGAAGGTGAGTTCAATCTTTGCATTGACCTGGGTTTGCCCGACACCGGGAAACTCGTATTCAATCGGATCTTCCACCGTCATGATGTTGCTGTGCCCGGCATCAAGCCGGCCCATGGCGGCGTACAGCGTTGTCGTCTTGCCGGAGCCGGTCGGGCCCGTCACCAGCACAATGCCGTGCGGTTGCGTCACCAGATGTTCAAAGCGTTTGAGTACATCGCCCTGCATGCCAAGCGCTTCAAGGCTCAGGCGCCCTTCCGATTTGTCGAGCAGACGCAGCACGGCGCGCTCACCGTGGGCACTCGGCAGCGTACTCACGCGAACGTCCACAGCGCGGGTCCCGATGCGCAGCGAGATGCGACCATCCTGTGGCAGACGGCGCTCGGCAATATCAAGATCGGCCATGATCTTCAGGCGTGAGATCAACGCTGCATGCAAGGCACGATTCGGTTGTACGACTTCCCGCAGGCTGCCGTCCACCCGGAAACGCACACTGGAATGGCGCTCGTAGGGCTCGATGTGGATGTCGCTGGCACCGTCGCGCGCGGCCTGCGTCAGCAGCGCGTTGAGCATGCGGATGATGGGCGCGTCGTCCGATGTTTCCAGCAGGTCTTCGATGGCGGGCAATTCCTGCATCATCCTGGAGAGGTCGGCATCGCTCTCGACCTCACTGACCACCGCCGCTGCACTGGACTCACCCTGCGCGTAGGCTGCACTGATACGCTGTATCAACACAGGCGCCGCCAAGGTTTCAATATGCTGGACGGGGTACTTGCGCATGACCTCACTCAAACCGCTGGCGCCGGACTCGCCGTGCAAACACAGCGTCAACTGGTTGGATTCATCCTGCACCAGCAGCAACTGATGGGTTCGGGCAAACGCGTAGGGCAGCGGGTAGCGCATGGCAAGTTGATCGCGGCTCAGGGTTGTGTCTGGGGTGTGCCACCAGTTGCCGGACGGGCTGCCGGCAGTGCCGGCAACACGGGCGCGTCATTGATCGGCGCCAGGCTGCTGGGCGCTGGTTGCGTCGCCTGCATGCCCGATCGCATCAGTTCGTAGCGATCCATTGACAAGCGGTCACTGGTCTGCGCGTCGCGCACCACCACCGGTCGCAGGAACACCATCAAGTTGGTTTTGTTGCGACTGCGTGAATCGGTCTTGAACAGGTTTCCAAAAATGGGCACATCGCCCAGACCCGGCACCTTGTCCTGGTTACCCGAATACTGGTCTTGCAGCAGACCACCGATAACCACAATGCCGCCGTCGTCAACCAGCACCGTGGATTCGATCGTGCGTTTGGAAGTCGTGGGCCCATTCGCGGCAGTCTCGGTGCCGGCCTTGACCGCCGAAGTCTCCTGATAGATCACGAGCTTGACGGTACCGTTCTCATTGATTTGCGGTTTCACCTTGAGGGTCAAACCGACGTCCTTGCGCTCCACGGTGGTGAACGGATTGACCGTGTTACCGCTGGTGTTGTTGCTGGTGTACGAACCGGTGACAAAGGGCACGTTCTCGCCGATCACGATCTTGGCCTCCTCGTTGTCCAGCGTCAGCAGATTGGGCGTGGACAGTACGTTGCCGCTACCGCTTGACTCCAGGAAATTGGCCAGGAATCCGAGCACATAAACCCCGTTGACTTGTTGTGCCGCGCCAAAATTCAAACCGGTCCCCGGCGCCACTGTGCCGGCGCCCAGCGCCTGATTGATGATGTTCTTGCCGGCGGCGCCAAAATTGGTACCCAGCAGGCCAATCACGCCGTCGCCATTCTTCCCCAAAGGACCCTGCCACTGGATACCGAATTCCGCAGCCCTGGTTGAGTTCACCTCCACAATCAGGCTCTCCACCAGCACCTGTGCACGGCGTCCATCGAGTCTGTCAATGACAGCGCGCAATTGCCGGTATTGCGGCTCAGGCGCCGTGATGATGAGCGAATTGGTGGCGGTGTCGGCCTGTATCTGTCCGCCGGTGGCCGAGACCGTGGCAGCGGGTGCGGTAGCACCACCAGCCGCCGGCGCAGTCGCCGCCGCTGGGGTTTGGCCGGTCATGGCGGCACGCAATGTGACAGCCAGCTTGGTCGCGTCAGCATTCTTCAGGTACACGACGTAGATGTTGCCGGCCGCGCCATTGCCGTTGCCGGCCACCGGCTGATCCAGTTTTTCCACCAGGGACTTGACCAGTGCAACGCGAGCCGGATTGGCGGCCCGCAGAATCAGCGTATTGGAGCGCGGCTCGGCAATCAGCGTGGTCTTGAATGAGGTGTCACCCCCCACGGTTGCCGTACCCGAGGACTCGATCAAGCGCAGCACCAGGGGGGCCAGATCCACCGCGATCGCATGCTTGAGCGACAGCACCTCGACGTTGGTGGCGTTGGCCACATCCATGGCCGCAATGATGCGCGCCAGACGCCGCAGATTATCCGAATAGTCGGTGATGACCAGGGAATTGTTGCCGGGGTTGGCGTTGATCGTATTGTTCGGGCTGATCAGCGGGCGCAGTACCGTCACCAGATTGTTGGCTGACTCAAAGTTGAGGCGGAAAATCTGCGTGCTGATCTGGTTGCCAGTAGCCAGGTCGCCTGTGCTGGCAGCGTTGTCGCTGATCGTGACTCCGGCGCTTTGCAACTTGGCATCGGCTTCCGGCACCACTTTGTACAAACCGGCCGACTCCACCATGGTGAAGCCCTGCAACCGCAACGCCGCCAGAAACTGGTTCATGGCCGCACTGCGACTCACCGGCTTGTCCGTCACCAGCGTCAGGGTGCCCTTGACGCGCGGGTCTACCACCACATTGAAACCCGTGATGCTGGCCATGGTGCGCGCGACGGCGTCGATCTCGGCATTGCTGAAGTTCAGCGTAACGGGCTCAGCTGACCCGGCCGCCGTCGCCATCAGCAAGGCACTGATGGCGAGGGAACAAACCATGTTGGAGGGACGCCGGAAATTGGTAAATTTCATACAGATTCAACCCACTTTGATGATGGCGCGGGCACCGTCACGGCGTCCGATAATGTTCAGAAGATTGGACAAAGCCTCAAGGCGCTCCGGCGCGGCACTGGCAAAGCCCTCAAACCGGAGCTTTGACCCGACCCACTGACCACTGCCGGACAATTGTAGACTGCCCTCCAGTGTCTCCAGCGCAATGCTGGGGGTTGCGCCGCCCAGCAACGAGATGCGATAACTGCCCATCGGTTTGACTGTCGACAGGCGGGAAGACATCTGCGTTGCGTCGAGTTGCACACGCCCCCCCAGCAACAGGCGACCGGCGGCCCATTGCAGCGTCAAGGCCTGCGTTGTCAGCGTCAACTGGCCGTCCACCTGCACCGTGTTCCAGGGCGTTCCCAGTCCGGTCAGCCATTGCGCGGGCCACTGTGACAAGCTGTCGGCCAGTGCCAGTTCGGTGCCAGCCCAATGCGGCTGGACGGTCAGATGCCAGGCCTGCTGCATGCAGCAGTCAGCCTGAATTTCCGCTTTCAAACCGCTCCAGTGAGGTCTGAGAATCCAGACCAGCCTTCCCGGCAGAAGACTGGCGTCACTGCTGCCGGCACCCCCAGCGAGACCCAGACGGGCCGAGCCATTCCAGACAGTCCCCTGCGTGTCGTCAAAAACGACGCGTTCATCGAACGCTGTTTCCAGCACCTGCGTCAGCCAGCGCGCGGGCGCGAAAGCCAGCGTAGCCAGTATCAGGCCGATCAAAGCACCGGCGCTTGCCCACCGCCAGGGAGGTGTTGATTGCCGGGTCACTTGAGGTTCAGCGTCACCGTGCCATCCCAACTGCCATTGGGGCCGCGCAGCAACCGCGCCTCACTTGGAACGGTACGCACATTGAGTCGTACCTGCAACAACCATTGGGCCAATGCATCGGCCGAGGCGCTCTTGAACGTCACAGTTGCACGCTCGCCCGCGATCTGCAACTGCGCTGCGGCACCAAACTGCTTGACCGACGCATCAAGCAAGCGCCGCGCCTCATCGGGCGCAATCCGGGGCTGCGCCTGCAAGGCTTTGGCTTGTGCCTGAAGACTTTGCATCTGCTGCAGTTGCGCATCCAGCAACAGGCTCTGGTTTGCCGCCGAGCGCAGGGTTGCCAGGGCTGGCGACACCGCCATCCACCAGACGATGGCGAACAACACGAGCACAGCAGCGCTCAGAAGCCAGCGACGCTCGCGAGCGGCCAAGGCCTGCCATCGCGCAACAAGAGGTGAAAGAAAGTTCATGGTGCCGTGACCTGTTTGATGTGCAGGCTGTCGCCTTCCAGGCTGACCGCGTAGGACTGGGGTTTGAGCTTGAAAGCGATTGCCGAAACTTCATCCGGGGTGAGCCTGAGCCCTTTGAGCCTGAGGTCGCCGGCGGCAAACTCCAGCCCTGTCGGCTGCGCGCCGGGCGGCGCCACAAGACCAAAAGCAGCCAGCATCACTTCCAAGTCGCGCGCCGTTGCGGCGCCGCTGGCCTGCTGCAGCAAAGCCACTTCCTTGTCCATCTGGACGACGGCATCGACCACCACACGCACCTGCGGAAAAGTGCTCGTAAGTATTTCAGCGATGGCGCCACGCTGCGCAGCGATTCGGGATTGTTCGCGCCAGGCCCAGGCATTGAGTCCGACCAGATTGACCAACAGCAGCGCCATCGCGCATACGCGTGCAGCGCGCCAGCGCGGTGCGCGCAGCAGACTGAGCAAGGAGTCCGACACTCGCTTTCTGGTTCTGGCCCCACTCGAATTGGCCAGATCAAACTGCGCCAGGTCCCAGGCCGACTGCGTCGCCAGCAAGCGCCGCTGCGCGACCGGCTGCAGGCTCACAGCGCGTTTGAACAACTGCTCGGCCAGAGCGGCGACGGCGGGTTCTGCCACCAGAGGACGAGTCTCAGGCCAGTTCAACAGAGTCACTGATGCCTTCGACAAGGGCCACAGCGCCACCGTACCCCCATTGCCCAACACGAGTTGCGCATGCTCCGGCTCACCAATGGCGTACAGCGCATCACTCAGCGCATCGGGGGCAAACTCGGGCACGATACGGCTGACTGCTCGACCTGACTGCTCCAGCAACTGCAGCGCAGCACGCAGCCAGGTCTTGTCACAAGCAGCAACCCAGACCGGGGTGTCTTCGTTGGCCTGTGGCTCCAGTGCAAAGTGCAGTTGCGCAGTCTCATCAAGCAACTGGTCTTCCAGCAAGCCTTCCAGCACAGCACGCAGGCGTGAAGGTCCACCTTCCTGAAACATGCGTCGCCCCAGACTGCCGCGCGGCAACTGGACACGATGCCAGGAGAGCTTGTCGGCAGCCACCAGCGCCACGACCTCAACTGTGCTGCTGACCTGCGGCAGCAATGCCAAAGGAACACGTGACTGCTCGCCGACCATGCGTCCGTCAGGACTGAGCAGATAGTCGTACAACGCAGCCGCGTCAGCCGCGTCGGAAGGAAGAGTAATGATGAGGGTGGTCATACGCGAATCTCGGAAGTCATTGTAAGGGCGCCCCAGGTGCCAGCACGCCACGCTTGCGCCCCAGCGTTTTCACTTCCATGCCGTCACGCTGCACCACCGATTGCTCCTGTACGATCGTTTGCTCTACCTGCAAAATACCTCGCACTTCAAAGAACCGGGTCGCTATGCTGTGCTCGGTCTCGGTGAAGCGGGCCCCGGCACTGCCGGCAATCCTGAGGGCGTCGCTCAGTGCCATCAGATGGGTCAGTTCACGAGCACGCACAAAGCGGCTCGCATCTGCCATCTCGAAGGCTTCGACACAGGCATAGATGACCTCGGGCGCCGCAGTGTTGAGATTGACCGGCGTGCGCACCGGTAGCAAGGTGACGTAGGGGCGCAAGCTGGCCAGCGTCCGGGGCGACAGACCGACCCAGGTCAACTGATCGAGTTCCTGCGGCGCCAGGGGCAAGGCCATGTTGGAACGGGCCTGGGCACTGGCGTCCTGCAGCAGACGCAGGTTTTCGATCATGGCAGCCAGCTCATTGACGGGCAGGTTCAGCAGTTCAAAAAGTCGCGTGAACGCAAGCCGGCTCGGCTCATCCACCTTGCCCGCCTGTACCAGATTGGTGACGTTCAGCCGGGACTGCAGATCAATGATCTGACCTGACAGGAAGGCGTCCTGCGTTTCATCAGCGGCCAGCGCATCACTGCGATCAGCCGCCAGAAAGGTGGACAGTCTGGCCTGTGCAAGCGGCACGGCCCAGGGTTCTGCCAGATGATCAGCGCCCCCTTTGCGAGCGTCTTCGCGCAGGATCAGGCGCGCCCAGTCGAGTGCACCCGTGAGAACCCAGCCAGACTGCACACGACCGCGCTCGGCGCCTTCGACTTCCACGGCACGCCATTGCTGCCACAGTGCGCTGGCAGCTAGCGTCGCCACCAGCACCACGGTCAGCATGGCGGTCAGAATCGCAGCGCCGCGCTGGCTGTGCTGCTTCATTTGCCCCCTCCCAAGGTCGGACGCAGCCAGTCACGCGTGATGCTGCCAGTCAGCGCCTGACCGCTGGCCAGCGTCAGGACCAGCCGCACCGCATCAGGCGTCGGCGCCTCGGCTGCGGGCTTGGCATCCGCTGTGGTTCCGGCACTCGACAGGGGATTGCTCCAGGCGTCGCCGCGGTAGTAAAAGATCTGCCACTGATCAAGCGCTGCGATGCGCACCTCGCGCTGGCGGTCGTCTTCCATCGGACTCTGCGCCCATTGCGCAGCCTTTTGCCATGCCAGTTGCAACTCGCCACGTGTTTGCAGGGGTGGCGACTGCCAACGCAGCCACTGGCCCTGCCCCTCGACGCTGCGCCGGGACCAAGCCACGACGCTCAGGCCCGCGCCGGGGTCGGCGCTGCTGCGGCGCAAAATGCGCAGCGCTCGGCCATCCCAGTCCAGACTCGCTGTATTGGGCTGCACGGTCAACGCATCAAGGTCAGCGCCCCACTGGGCCAACCCCGCCTGCAAGGCATAGACCTCATCCGAATACTGACGCATTTGTCCCTGTGAGCGCGTCATGCCGTCCAGGCCACGCCAGCTCAGCGCTGCCATCAGTGCCAACAAACCAATGGCGACCAACAACTCGATCAGCGTAAAACCGTGCGCCTGGCGCGCCGCGGACCGGTCGCCCAACATCAGTAACGCCCCACCACGGTAGACAGGCGCAACACAGGCGCCTCCTGCTTGCTCACCTGTGCATCAACGCGCAAAAAGTTGGGGTTCGGCGTCGGTCGCACCGCCAGCACGACGACAAAGACGGTACCGGCCTGCTCACACGAGATGCTGCTGTCGCCCACACCAGGCATCTGTTTGGCCAGGCGCACCTTGATCAATTCATTTTCGGCACAGGTCTGGGCCAACAAGAGGTCCGACTGGCGCTCGGCGTTGCGCGTCAGGGCGGCACTGGCTTGCAGTCCGGCCGTCAGGGCGATGGCCACGATGCCGAGCGCGACCAGCACCTCTATCAGCGTAAAACCACGCTGCGCGCAAACAACTTTCATGGCGGTGCCACCTGCAGCGCGAAGGGCCGCACACCGTCGGTGGCAAGCCGTACGCTTTTTCCGGGCGAACGACTGGAGATCAGCGATACCTCCTGCGGACCAATGATGGGCTCGGGGCCCAGCGTCAACAGCACGGTGCCGTCAACACCGTCAACCCGCGTGTCGGCGGCCAACCACCGCTGGGGCAACTCCGACCCACTCAGGCCATCAAATCGAAAACCGTCTTCGCTGGGGTGCCAGCGCACCGCCACACCGGTGACGCGCGAACGCGCACGCGCAGACTCCAGCAAGGCGCTCAGGCGCTCGGCCTCACGCTCAAGTTGCACCACAGAAGAATCCCGCATGGCAAAACCGACACCGACCGAGACCATCGCCACGATGGCCACCACCACCAGCAATTCAAGCAAAGTGAAGCCGGCGTGCGAGCGCTCAGGGTTGCCAGCTGCCGATGTCCGCATTCTTGCCCTCGCCACCCGGTTGACCGTCGGCGCCAAGCGACATCACATCAACTTCACCTTTGACGCCGGGATTGAGGTAGACATACGGCTTGCCCCAGGGGTCGTTGGGTAACACGTCCAAGTAGGACTTCCAGTTCGGCGGTACTGGCGCCGTGGTCGGTTTGGTCAGCAGTGCCGCAAGGCCCTGCTCTGCCGTCGGATAGCGCTGGTTGTCGAGCTTGTAGAGCTTGAGAGACTGCATCAGGTTGTTCACATCGGCCTTGGCGGCTGTGACGCGGGCGTCGTCAGCGCGATCCAGCACATTGGGCACAATCAGGGCCGCCAGCACGCCTATGATCAGCAGCACCACCATCAACTCGATCAGCGTAAAACCGTCCTGAATTCGGCGGCGCAATGTTGCAGGATTAAATTTCATGGGCTTGCATCACTTTAAAATCATCGGCGCTTCAATGATAATCGTTCTATGAAGACTCAATCCCTGCGCCTCTGGTGGCTGCGCATTGCCACCTTTTTGCTGGCGGCCCTGGCAGCAGCCAGCGCCGCCTACTGGGTACTGAAGTGGAGCTCGCCAGCGCCCGCCAACCGCGCGCCAGCGGCCGTGCGGACCTTCTCCCGCACCACCCAGACCGACCCGCAGGTGGTGGCTCGCCTGCTGGGCGGCGGTCAAAAAGCGGTGGCGGGCCTGGTGGAGAGTGCCTCCAGCCGCTTCAAGCTGATAGGTGTGATTGCCAATCGCACACATGGCGGCTACGCCCTGATATCGGTCGACGGCAAACCGGCCCGACCCTACGAAGTGGGTGCCGCGCTCAACGAGTCGCTGGTGTTGAAATCCGTGGCCGCCCGCAGTGCGGCGCTTGCCGCCAACGCCGACGGCCCGGTCTCTCTCACGCTGGAATTGCCTGTGCTGACCAGCGCGCCGAGCGCCACCCCAGCCATCGCGCCAGCGGTCGCTGCGGCGGCTCCGACCCCTGAGGTTGTCGCTCCACCAGCACCGACGACACCCAGGCAACCTCGCTCCAGGGCCACCAGGTCGAATTCCGAGTAAGGAGTGCGTCAGACCTGCGCAGTTTTGAGTGCTGCGCGCATCGCGTTGACCACGGCCGAGTAGTCGGGCTTGCCAAAAATGGCGCTGCCAGCGACAAAGGTGTCGGCGCCGGCATCAGCCACGCGGCGAATGTTGTCGACCTTGATACCGCCATCGACTTCGAGCCGGATGTCCTTGCCGCTAGCGCTGATGCGCCGGCGCACCTCCTCAATCTTGCGCAGCGCCGAATCAATGAAGCTCTGGCCGCCAAAACCCGGATTGACGCTCATGATGACAACCAGGTCGATGTCTTCGATCACCCAATCCAGCACGTCCAGCGGCTCGGCCGGGTTGAACGCCAGACCGACCTTGCAACCCTTGTCCTTGATTACCTGGATGCTGCGGTGTACGTGGCCGGATGCGTCCGGGTGAAAACTGACCAGATCGGCGCCGGCCTCGGCAAAGGCACTGGCCAGCGCATCGACCGGCTGCACCATCAGGTGCACATCAATCGGCAAGGCCAAACCGGTGGCCGTTTTGGCGTGCGGCTTGAGCGCACTGCAGATCATCGGCCCGAAGGTCAGATTCGGCACGTAATGGTTATCCATCACGTCAAAATGGATCCAGTCGCAGCCGGCGGCAATGACATCTTTGACTTCTTCTCCCAGGCGGGCAAAGTCGGCCGACAGAATCGAAGGGGCTATGCGATAGTTCATGGCGTGAGTTTAATCAGATAGCATTAGGTCATGTCCAAGTACCAGTTTCGTGTCGAAGTCGTGCCCCGCTATCTGGCCGAGCAGTCGGATCCGGAGCAGGATGTTTACGCGTTTTCCTACGCCATCACGATCACCAATGTCGGCGAAGTCGCGGCCCAGCTGATTTCGCGCAGCTGGAACATCAACGACGCCCTGGGCCACACTGATCGCATCAAGGGTCTCGGTGTTGTCGGGCATCAACCACTGCTGCAGCCCGGTCAGAGTTTCCAGTACAGCAGCGGCACGCGCTTGCGCACGCCCACCGGCACCATGCACGGCAGCTTTTTTTGCGTCGCTGAAGATGGTGAGAAATTTGAAACCGATGTGCCGATGTTCATTCTGGATGCGCTCAGCGCCGACGATGGCCGGCGCACGCTGCACTGAGCAATGGGCGAGTTTGACCTGATAGCACGCTATTTCAAGCGTCCGTCGCGCCGCGCAGCGCTTGGCGTTGGCGATGACTGCGCCCTGCTGCAGCCAACTCCGGGCACGCAGTTGGCCATTTCCAGCGACATGCTGGTCGAGGGCCGGCACTTCCTGAGCACGGTCGATCCGCGCAAACTCGGCCACAAGGCGCTGGCAGTGAACCTGAGCGACCTGGCCGCCTGCGGCGCCCGACCGCTGGCCTTTACCCTGGCGCTGGCGCTGCCACGCGTTGACGAGAGCTGGCTGGCTGGTTTTTCCGAAGGCCTGCTGGCCTTGGCCGATGCGCATGATTGCGAGCTGATCGGCGGCGACACAACGCAGGGACCGCTCAATATTTGCATCACGGTGTTTGGCGAAGTACCTCTTGCCCATGGGCACTCGCAAGCGCTGCTGCGCAGTGGCGCGCAAGCAGGTGACGATCTTTATGTCAGTGGAGCGCTGGGCGACGCCAGAATAGCGCTGGAGGTCTTTCGTGGCACGCTGTCCGTGCCAACGCCAGTGTTTGAGATGGCCCGCTTGCGCATGGAACAGCCCACGCCAAGGGTCGGGCTGGGCCTGGCACTGCGCGGCATTGCAACCGCCGCGATCGACATCAGCGACGGCCTGCTGGGCGACCTGGGCCACATCCTGGCACAGTCGGGCGTGGGCGCCACAGTGCAGGCTGATGCCGCCGCCGCCCTGGTCGCGTCAAGCGTCACTTACGACAGCGTTGCTGGCTTGCACGGCGACAGAATCAGCACCGAGCAGTGGCGCAACTGGGCCCTGGCCGGTGGCGACGATTACGAGTTGCTGTTCAGTGCTCCGGCCTCAGCCCGCTCGCAGGTCGCGCAAGCCGCCGAGTCCAGCCAAACCGTCGTGACCCGGATCGGCAGGATCGAACAGGAAAGAGGCCTGCGCCTGGTTGATGCCAAGGGGCAGACGCTGCCCAATGGCTACAGCTCGTTTGACCACTTTGCCTGACGCCGGTTGGAGAAGATTGCCATGTCAGCGCCACCAGTGATCCCGAACGCAGGTTTCATGCTGCAGCAGCCAGCGCACTTTTTCGCACTGGGTTTTGGCTCTGGCTTGAGTCCGGTCGCACCGGGCACGGCAGGTACCCTGTGGGCCTGGGCGGCCTTCATGGTCCTGCAACCGTGGATGACAGAGCTGCGCTGGGCGTGTCTTATTGCCGCTTCGCTTCCCGTGGGTTGGTGGGCTTGCAGCGTCGCCGCCAGGAACCTGCGCGTGCTCGACCCAAGCAGCGTCGTCTGGGACGAGATTGTGGCCTTCTGGCTGGTGCTATGGCTGGTCACTCCAGCCGGATTCTGGGGACAGCTGGTGGCGTTCCTGCTGTTTCGCCTCTTCGATGCGGTCAAGGTTGGTCCCGTCGGCTGGGCTGACAATTTGTTCCACGATGTTGATCTTGAGGGTGACCCCACCGCCTGGCACAAAGCCGGCTTTGGCATCATGTTCGACGACCTGATAGCTGCCGGATGCACGCTGTTGGTCATCGCCACGTGGAAGTTCTTCCAATGACTGTTGATCTCGTTACCCAGCTCGCGCAAAGACTGATAGAGAAGAAGCTGGCGCTTGTCAGCGCCGAGAGCTGTACCGGTGGTCTGATCGCTGCCGCCTGCACCGATCTGGCGGGATCGAGCGCCTGGTTTGAACGCGGCTTTGTCACCTATTCGAACGATGCCAAGATCGAGTTGCTGGGTGTCGAGGAACGCCTGCTGCGCCGCGCCGGCGCCGTCTGTGAAGGCGTGGCCCGCGCCATGGTGACAGGAGCACTGGCACACTCGAAGGCGCAGGTGGCGGTTGCCGTGACCGGTGTGGCGGGACCGACCGGCGGCAGTGCGTCCAAGCCAGTGGGCACGGTCTGGTTCGGCTTTGCCGTGCCGGGTCAAGTCCTCACGGAGAAATGCCACTTCGATGGGGATCGCGCGGCGGTGCGGGCGGCCACAGTGCAGCACGCCTTGACGCGGCTATTGGAATTACTGGAGTAGCAAATGTCATTGCGGACACATTGTCATTGCGGACCCCGGATCGGAGTCCGGGGCAGGCCCGATCCGCAATCCATGGCTCGCGTGGCACTGGATCCCGGATCAAGTCCGGGATGACAAGCTCAAGCCCGAATGAAGTCCTGCAATCGCCGCCGCGGTGCCGGCTCCACCGACGGCGCATGACCCACCCTGGCCCACATCTGCACCGTTTGTCCAGGAAGCGATGCGCCGCACAAAGCATGGATGTCGGCATAGGGTCTGGCCTGTTCCGGATATTCCTGCAGCGCCTGCGATAACGGTTGCATGGACAAGCCCTGCGCCGTGGCCGCCAGTTGCACGCGCGCGTAGGCACGACCCGCGTTGACTTGCGTGATGCGCTCATTGCCATCGCTGACCAGCCAGAGAAAGCCGGGCGTGGAGTCGAGCTTTTGACCGAAGTCCTTGATCTGGCTGGTGGTGGCGTAGTCGTCGGGTGACGGCGCCTTGCTGCGGTCGAACAGACCCAAGCGATTCAACAGCCCCACCATCGGGTCCAGACTCGAGAGCCCATCGCGATGCGCAGCAATCTCGCTCGCACCAACACGCAGCACGTCATAGGACTCCATGATCGTGCGTGGTGTCGTCAGTTCGATCTGCCAGGCTTGCCATGCCAGCTTGCGATGCTGCTTCAGCGCATCGGCCTGCTCGGCCCCAGCATGGCCAAAGCGCAGCGCATGTGGCTGTACAGCTTCCTTCATGGCCTGCCATGCGGCAGGTGCAATCGGTCGTGCGGGGTCATAGGCGCTGCGGTTGGTGTGGCGCAGCAGGATCTGCCTGAAAAGCGGGTCTTTGCGGATCGTCGCATCAGGCACCAGTGTGATTCGCGCGACCGGACGTGTGTCAAGCCTGTCGGGTCCGAAAGCGCCCTGCGGGAAAAGCGTGATATCGGCGCGCAGTCCACGTTCTCGCGCCGCCAGGTCAAGAAGCTCCAGAAAGGTGCCGTGACTCATCATGATCTGTCGCGAGAGCGGGTCGGTTTGCGGCAGCAGGCGTTTCAGATCACAGCTCAGGACGATCTCGCCTGGTGTGCTCAGGTCGACCACCCAGGACTGCAGGTTGTGCGAGTGCGGCGCAAGAATGGCAAAACTCAGGAGCCAGCGTCGCACATCGGTGCTGGTGCTGGCGTCATGCCCCGGACCGCGCCAGGCCTCGATGGACTCCTGCGGCATTCTGTCCGGGCTACAAGCCGACAGGGCGCCCACGGTTGCAGCGGCAATGGTGCCGCCGCCCGCAATGCGAAGAAAGTTACGCCGCTGCATGATGGCCTTCCTCCTTCGAACGCTCCAGCAATCCCAGATCTGCCAGCGCCCGGCACGCCGCCTGCGACAGAGGCGTGTGCGGTTCCGGACCAATCAGCGCCTCCAGTTTGTCATTGGCCAACGCGTGCGGTGTGTGCCACAGATACTGCATCTCGGCCAGTTCCCGGAACATGGGTACCACCCGACCCAGCGCCTTGAACAGCCACCAGGGCATGGCACCGCGCTTGAGTGTCGCCCGTGATGCCAGCCAGCCCTGCTCTTGCGCCAGGGGATCCAGCGCAGCAATCCAGTCGGATCCGGTCAGGCTGTAACCCTTGAAATGAAAGGTCTCGAATGAACTGAAACGATCCGGGTCGATCAGGGTGCAACGCGCGACGCGCTCAAACGTCCTGGCCAGATCTGGCAGATAGGCCCAGGCGGTTGGTACTTCCCAGGCGCCAGGGTAGCTCAGTGTTCCCTTGTGCAGGCTTTTCGTCACTGCCAGATCAAACCAGCTGCCCTTGCCGCTACCGAAGAAGTCTCCTGCACGGATCACCACGCTGCGCAGTTGACTGTCTTTGCCGGCCTCGCTCATGCGCTGTTCCATGGCGATGCGAACCCTGCCTTTGCGTGTCTGCGCCTGCTGCAAGGTGTCCTCACGCAGCACCGGTGGCATGCCGGCACCAAAGTTGTAAACATTGCCAGGCAGCATCAGCAAGGCGTTCAGGGCGGTTGCCAGCGTGATCGAATGCTCCATTGCGGGCAGTGCCTCGCGCTCCCAGCGCGGATAGGGCGGATTGATTGCATGCACCACGACTGCAGCACCACGCGCCGCCATGGCCAGGGCATCGGTGTCATGCAGATCGGTGCCAAGCCACTCGATGCCCGTCTCGGTCGGCGCGGCAGCACCAGGGCGCAGTTGCCCCAGCACGCGCCAGCCGGCATCACGGAAGGCGCGTGCGGCGGCGAGACCAAAACGACCTCGCGCACCCAGAATGAGAACAGCAGCTTGCATCAGTTTTTCCCTCTTTCGGTTGACGCCGGCAATGGCGAATGCACGCATTGTGAAATCAATCGGCTTGCACCACAATTGCATAAATTTCAATAACAGAGATGCATTTATGAATACCAGAATGAAGCACGGATTTGACTGGAGTCTGGTGCGCTCCTTTCTCGCGGCGCTGGACCACGGCACGCTTCTGGGCGCCGCGCGGCACTTGAAAACCAGCCAGCCAACCCTGGGACGACACATCGCCGAGCTGGAAAGTCAGCTGGGGGTTGTGCTGTTCGAAAGGACCGGGCGCGGCCTGGTACCTACGGCGACCGGACTGCAACTGGCCGAGTCAGCGCGTGGCATGGAGGCCGGCGCCCTGCAGCTCGAGCGCACACTTTCCGGCGTTCAGACACAGAGCAGCGGCACCGTGCGCATGACGGCCAGCGTCCCCGTGGCTGTCTTTCTGATGCCCCCGGTACTGGCGGCCATGCGGCAGGCGCTGCCGGAGATACAGGTCGAGCTGGTTTCAAGCAACCAGGTGAGTAATCTGCTGCGCCGTGAAGCCGACATTGCGCTGCGCATGGTTCGACCTGACCAGTCAACACTGATTGCCAGGAAGATCGGCAATGTGAGCCTGGGCGCCTACGCCCAACGCAGCTATCTGGCGCGCAGCCGCCCCTTGCGCCAGGCAAGCGATTTGCTGCAGCACGAACTCATAGGCAGCGACGCCGATCCGGCCATCCTGCATGGTTTTGCAGCCATGGGTTTTGCGGCCACGCGCTCATCTTTCGCCCTGCGCAGCGATGACTTCATCGTGCAATGGCAGGCCATCCGTGCCGGTCTGGGCGTCGGGTTTTGTGCTGACTACATGGCGCGCAGCGACCCGGAAGTGGTACAGGTGCTTCCCGGTCAGATCAAGGTCCCGCCATTGCCGATGTGGCTCGCGGTGCACCGGGAAATTCGCACCAGCACGCGTATCCGCAGTGTCTTTGATTTCCTCGCCGACGCGATGCCACAGATGCTTTGAAATTCGACCGGAACAAGAGTCTGGCGCTCGCACGAGCAGCTACACTGCGGCCATAGCTGTGAGATTTTGAGACTCCCTTC
The DNA here is from genome assembly GCA_903927295.1 of uncultured beta proteobacterium. Classification (GTDB taxonomy): domain Bacteria; phylum Pseudomonadota; class Gammaproteobacteria; order Burkholderiales; family Burkholderiaceae_C; genus Rhodoferax. The sequence goes on from CAIYMN010000052.1 coordinate 24,333, forward strand.
GATGCCCGTTAAATCCGACAAGTTGCGCGTAACTGTCCAGCGCCTGGGCGCCCACCTCGACGAGCTGGGCAATGTCGGCGCGATTGAAGGCGGCGGTGCCTGTCGTCTGGCCCTGAGCGCCGAGGATGGCGCGGGGCGCGATCTTGTCGTGCGCTGGATGCGCGAGCTTGGCCTGTCGATCAGCATCGACGCCATCGGCAATGTGGTCGGCGTGCGCGCCGGCCTGGAGGCCGGGCCACCCGTCATGACTGGCTCGCACATCGACACCGTTCGCACCGGCGGCCGCTTTGATGGCAACCTGGGCGTGCTGGCGGGCCTCGAAGTAATACAGACGCTCAATGACGCCGGCATCCTGACACGCCGGCCGCTGGCGGTGGCTTTCTTCACGAACGAGGAAGGAGCCCGCTTCAACCCGGACATGATGGGCAGCCTGGTCTATGTCGGCGGCATGGAACTTGACGCGGCCCTTGCCACGGTGGGCATCGATGGCGCCAGCGTGGGCGAATGTCTGCAGAGCATAGGCTACGCCGGCGCAGCAAGCTGCGGCAAGCCACAGGTTCACGCCTATGTGGAACTGCATGTGGAACAGGGTCCGGTGCTGGAAGCCGAGGGCGTCACGATTGGTGCTGTTGAAGGTGTGCAGGGCATATCCTGGACCGAGTTCACCGTGCTTGGCGTCTCCAACCATGCCGGCACGACGCCCATGCGACTGCGCCACGACGCTGGCTATGTCGCTTGCGCCATCGCCAACAAGGCGCGCGAGATTGCACGTGACATGGGCGGCAACCAGGTCGCCACCGTGGGTGCCATCAATCTGTCACCCAATCTGGTCAATGTGATTGCCTACAAGGCGGTTTTCACGGTGGACTTGCGCAACACCGATGAGGCGGTGCTGCAAGACGCCGAACGACGTCTGCACAGTTTTTCCGCGGAGGTCGCTCAAGCCGAAGGGGTCACTCTGTCGATCCGAAAGTTGGCGCGGTTCGAGCCGGTGGACTTTGATCCGGACAGCATCGCTCTGGTCGAAGCCACCGCGCAAGAGCTCGCGTTAAGCGTCAAGCGCATGCCCAGCGGTGCCGGTCACGACGCCCAGATGCTGGCACGCGTCTGCCCGACCGCCATGATCTTTGTTCCCAGTGCCGGTGGCATCAGCCACAACGTGAAGGAATTTACCAGCCCGGCCGATCTGGAAGCCGGTGCGAACGTATTGCTGCACACGCTGCTCAAGCTGGCTTCGTGATTAGGAGAAATTTGACATGAC
>CAIYMN010000053.1 GCA_903927295.1 uncultured beta proteobacterium
GCATCCGCGGTCAGGGCCCCTGGGACCTGGTCAAGCAGGGCCTGGCCATGGTGCCCGAAGGGCGCGGTGTTTTTTCCCGCATGACGATTGTCGAGAACCTGCAGATGGGTGCCTACATTCGCAACGACAAGGCCGATGTGCTGGCCGACATCGACAAGGTCTTCACCATCTTCCCGCGTCTGAAAGAGCGGCGCGACCAGTTGGCCGGCACGCTGTCGGGCGGCGAGCAGCAGATGCTGGCCATGGGGCGCGGCCTGATGAGCCGACCCAAGGTGTTGCTGCTGGACGAGCCATCGATGGGCTTGTCTCCGCTGATGGTGGACAAGATATTTGAAGTGGTGCGTGATGTCTATGCGCAAGGCGTCACGGTGCTGCTGGTGGAACAGAACGCCAGCCGTGCGCTGGCGATTGCGGATCGTGGCTACGTGATGGATTCGGGGCTGATCACGATGTCGGGTGATGCCAAGGTCATGCTGAAAGATCCCAAGGTGCGGGCTGCCTACTTGGGGGAGTAGCTGCGCGTGAAGATTTACCGGATTGCGTGCATCCCCGGCGACGGCATTGGCAAGGAAGTGGTGCCGGCTGGCCAGAGCGTGCTGGCGGCACTGGCCGCCACCAGCAGCAGCTTTCGCTTCGAATTCGAGAATTTCGGCTGGGGCGGTGACTGGTACCGCGCACATGGCGAGATGATGCCTGCCGATGGACTCGACGCATTGCGGCACAAGGACGCCATTCTGTTTGGCTCGGCGGGGGACCCGCATATCCCCGACCACATCACGCTGTGGGGGCTGCGCCTGAAGATATGCCAGGGATTTGACCAGTATGCCAATGTGCGTCCGACGCGCATCCTGCCTGGCATTGACGCACCACTGAAGCGCTGCAAGATCGAGGATCTGAACTGGGTCATCGTGCGCGAAAACTCCGAAGGTGAGTATGCAGGTGTGGGTGGCCGTGTTCATCAAGGGCAACCGATTGAGGCCGCCACGGACGTGTCGATGATGACTCGCGCCGGTGTCGAGCGCATCATGCGCTTCGCGTTCCGCCTGGCGCAATCACGCCCACGCAAGCTGCTGACGGTCGTGACCAAGTCCAATGCCCAGCGGCACGCCATGGTGATGTGGGACGAGATTGCGCTGCAGATATCGAAAGAATTTCCTGAGGTGAAATGGGACAAGGAACTGGTCGATGCGGCGACAGCGCGCATGGTCAATCGCCCCGCCACGCTCGACACGCTGGTTGCCACCAATCTGCACGCCGATATTCTGAGCGACCTGGCCGCCGCCTTGGCCGGTAGCCTGGGCATTGCACCGACCGGCAACATAGACCCGGAGCGACGGTACCCGAGCATGTTCGAACCCATCCATGGCTCGGCGTTCGACATCATGGGCAAGGGCCTGGCCAATCCGGTCGGTACCTTCTGGAGCTGTGTGATGTTGCTGGAACATCTGCAGGAAATGGACGCGGCGCACACGCTGATGCAGGCGATAGAACGGGTGACTTCGGAACCCGCGCTGCACACGCGTGACCTTGGAGGCAACGCCACGACACAGCAAGTGACCCAGGCCGTGTGTCAGTGCATTGCTGCTGCCGCAAAAAGACCTTCCAGTTGATAGCAAAACCCATAAGGAGACAACGATGAAGAAGCTGTTTTTCGCAATGTGTCTTGCCTCGCTGGCGCCACTGGCGCTGGCGCAAAGCTGTCCCGAGAAAAATTTGCTCTACTGGCAGGCCTTTCCGCCGGGTGGCGAGTCCGATCTGTCGGCGCGACACCAGCAGATGGTGCTCAAGAAAAAGTGCGCCGCCATTGAGACCATCGTCCAGTACAAGGCGGGTGCGGGTGGTGGTTTGATGTGGGGACAGATGAACCAGTTGCCCGGTGATGGTCTCAATATCGTCGGTGTCAATCTTCCGCATATTGTTTTTCAACCGATTGAAGGACAGGTGCAATACAAGACGCAGGATGTGACTCCCGTCTTCTGGTTCCATTTCACGCCCGACATTCTGGTGGTGCCGGAGCAAAGTGCCATCAAGACCTTCGCTGACTTTATCAAGGCCGCCAAGGCCAAGCCGGGCGCACTCAATCTGGGCGGATCCGGCCTGAATTCCGCCAACCATGCCGCCCATGAGCGCATGAACGCCGCTTTTTCGGTCCAGACCAACTACATTCCCTACAAGGGCACCGGCGACATGGCTAGCGCCGTGCTCGGTGCGCAGATTGACGGCGCCATGACGTATTCGGCCTTTGCCATCAACAACAAGAATCGGGTGCGGGGCTTGGCCATTGCGATGGAAAAACGCCATCCCTTGCTGCCCGACGTGCCAACCTTCAAGGAATTGGGCGTGGAGTGGGTTGACGGGGCCTACCGCGGCATAGGGGTTCCGAAATCGACCACGCCCGAGGCGCGCAAGCGCTTGTCCGATTTGTGGGCGACGCTGAATAACGACCCCGAGATGAAGGAACTGGCGGCCAGAAACGGCTTTGAGCTGGTCAATGTGGGCTTGGACCAGATGGATGGCTTCATGAAGGAAAAAGTGCGCCTTTATACCGAGGGTGCACAGCGTCTGGGACTGGGCAAGAAATAGGCGTACGCCATTGCCGACGTTTACCAACGTCAATGATTTCCGGGCTTTGCCGGCTTTGTGGCGTCTTTACTCAAGTTTGTTTGATTTTGCTCAAGGTCTTGGCGGCCCAAGCGCGGCACAGTCGCATCCATGCTATCCGCTGAAATTATTGACCTGCCTGCAGAAGTGCGAGTCCTTGGGCGCGGAGTGCGATTGCTCACCCGCGCCGAGCGTTCAACCTGGGTCACCTACATCGAGGCGGGCCGTATCGCACTCGGTGTCATTGAGGGCGATGTCATGGAGCACCAACTCGGCGTTGTGGAAGGCCCATGCTGGCTTGATGCGAGTTCTGCAGTGCTGAATCTGCCACACGCGGTGGACGCTGTGTCTGAAACCGAGATCAGTTTGCGCCAGGTTCCGATCGCTGATTTTCACCGTTCCCTGGTTGCCATGTCTGAATCTGCACAGGCGGTCCTGCATGACGTCGCGATGGCGCATCGTCAGCAAACCGAGTTTGCCGTCAGTCGTCTGGCCAAGGATGCAGAAGCGCGCTGCGCCGAGTGGCTCCTGCGTCATGCTCAGACCGGCGACAAGGGTGTGATGGCGGTGCAGTTGCAACAGCGCAAGCGCTCGATTGCGGCGCAACTTGGGATCGCGCCGGAAACATTGTCCAGAGTATTGCGCCACTTGCGTGAACGCAGCCTGATCAGTGGCTCGGGTCGGTTGGTGAACGTTGACGATCCCGGCGGCCTGCGCTCACTCGCTGGCGTTTGA
>CAIYMN010000054.1 GCA_903927295.1 uncultured beta proteobacterium
AGCTTTGTACGTCCTGTTCCATTTCGATCAGCGTATTGGCCAGGCTACCCTTGATGGGCTCCAGAATCCTTTTGCCTTCGACGTGTTTGTACTCACCCTTGTTGAAGTCGCTGGCTGAGCCGTAGTATTCCTTGAACAGTTTGCCGTCCACCTCCACCGTCTGGCCGGGGCTGCTCTCGTGGCCCGCCAGCAACGAGCCGATCATGACCATGGTGGCGCCAAAGCGGATCGACTTCGCGATATCGCCGTGCTCGCGGATGCCGCCGTCGGCAATGATGGGCTTGGTCGCAACGCGAGCGCACCACTTGACGGCGCTTAGTTGCCAGCCGCCGGTGCCGAAGCCGGTCTTCAGTTTGGTGATGCAGACCTTGCCCGGGCCGATGCCGACCTTGGTGGCGTCAGCGCCCCAGTTTTCCAGGTCAATGACGGCTTCGGGTGTTGCCACGTTGCCCGCGATGACGAAGGCTGAGGGCATCTTCTCTTTCAGGTAGCCAATCATGTTCTTGACACTATCCGAATGACCATGAGCTATGTCGATGGTCACGTATTCCGGTATCAGCCCGAGCGAGAGCAACTGGTCCACAGCGTCGTAGTCCGGTTGCTTCACTCCCAGCGAGATCGACGCGTACAGTCCGAGTGCCTTCATGTTCCTGACGAACTGCACACTGTCCAGATCAAAGCGGTGCATGACGTAGAAATAGCCGTTCTGTGCCAGCCAGGTGCAGATTTCCTCATTGACCACGGTCTTCATGTTGGCCGGCACCACCGGGATGCGAAAACGCCGACCGCCCAGTTCCACGCTGGCATCACATTCGGATCGGCTCTCGACGCGGCATTTGCGCGGTAGCAGAAGAATGTTGTCGTAGTCAAAAATTTCCATGGTCCGTACTCCTGATGGATTGGATCCGGCAAAAAAAACCGGACCACAATTGCTTGGGCCCGGTGCTTGATTCTATCGGAACTATTTCTTCATGATTGCGTAGCGTTCCAGCGTGCGCTTGCGAGCCTCGGCGTGGTCAACGATGGGCAGTGGGTAGTGCTGACCCAGCACCAGCCCAGCCTCCTGCAATTGCGCAGCGCTGGCGCTCCAGGGCGCGTGCAGAAGCGCATTCGGCAAGCGCGCCAGTTGTGGCAGGTAGCGTCGGATGAACTTGCCCTCGCTGTCGAACTTTTCGCTTTGGCTCACCGGGTTGAAGATTCTGAACCAGGGCTGCGCGTCGCAGCCGCTGGAACTGACCCACTGCCAGCCGCCATTGTTGGCTGCCAGGTCAAAATCGTTGAGATGCTGAGCAAAGTAGCTTTCGCCCCAGCGCCAGTCAATGCCCAGATCCTTGACCAGGAAACTGCCCGCCACCATGCGCAGGCGGTTGTGCATGTAGCCGGTCTGGTTGATTTGGGCCATCGCGGCGTCCACCAGCGGGTAGCCAGTCCGACCCTCACACCAGGCGGCAAACAGCGCCTGCGCTCGCTTGCCGTGCTCCCACGGGATGGCGTCGTACTCGGGTTTGTAGGCACCCTGGGCCACGTGCGGAAAGTTGGCGAGAATCGAAAAATAGAAGTCTCTCCAGATCAGTTCGCCGAGCCAGACGCTGGCGCCCCGGCCGCCCTGGCTCTGTCGCTGCAGTGCAGTGGCTGCCAGTTGGCGGATCGAGACCGTGCCAAAGCGCAGGTGCACACCGAGGTAGCTCGGACCCTTGACGGCCGGGAAATCACGCGTTTCGTGGTATCGGTCCATGCGTTCATTAAAGTCTTCCAGCAACTGGCACGCACCCGATGCACCGGTGCGGATCCCGAGTTCGCCCAGATTGGTGTTCTCAAATCCCAGGGCCGCCAGCGTTGGCACGCCCGCCGTCAGGTCGGCTGGGGCTGGTGTCAGGGCGCTGGTGAAGGGCTGGGCATCGTGGCTGTGCAGATGCTGTGCCGTCACGCTGGCGAGCCACTTGTTCTTGTAGGGAGTAAACACACCGTAGGCTGTGCCGGCCTGCGTCAGTAGCTCGCGACCTTCAAAAATCACGTGGTCTTTGCAAGTGTGAAACGCAATGCCGGCGTCAGCGAGCTTGCCACGCACTCGTGCGTCGCGCGCCAGCGCCTGCGGCTCGTAGTCATGCGCAGCAAACAAGGCTTGCACGCCAAGCCGGTGGGCCAGAGCGACGATTTCCATGTCGGCGGTGCCGTGACGCACGATCAGCATGCTGCCTGCCTTGGTGCACATCGTGCGCAACGATGCGTCAAGCTCGCACAAGGACTCTCGAATGAACTCGACACGGCGGTCGCGGCGCGGCAATAGGTCGAGAATTCCGGTGTCAAAGACAAATACGCAATAAACCCGCTTGCAGGCCTGCAGCGCCAGGGACAGGGCGGCGTTGTCGTTGGCGCGCAAGTCCCTTCGAAACCACATCAGACCTGCGTCAAATTGTTTGTTCATGTTCACCGGTAAAATCAAGGCATGTCCGGAGATTTTGCGCCCACCAACCTGACTAATCACTTTTTGATTGCCATGCCAGGCTTGCAGGACGAGGTTTTCTGCCGCAGCGTCGTCTATGTTTGCGAACACAATGAGCGTGGTGCGCTGGGCCTTGTAATCAACAAGACCTGTGATATTGACATGAAGCGCCTGTTTCAGAAGGTCGATTTGCCGCTGCACCGGGAAGATCTTTCCAAGGAGCCAGTGTTTCAGGGCGGACCGGTGCAAACCGAGCGCGGTTTTGTATTGCATGAACACGCCGCTGCTGGCTCTGACAAGCCGGCCGAATCCCTTTACGCCTCAACCCTGACGATACCCGGTGGACTTGAGATGACTACTTCCAAGGACGTTCTGGAAGCACTGGCCAGCGGTGCCGGACCGCGCAAGGTGCTGGTCTCTCTGGGCTACGCGGCCTGGGGTGAAGGGCAGTTGGAGTCGGAACTCTCTGACAACAGCTGGCTCACGGTGGCGGCAAGCAACAGCATCATTTTTGATACGCCGGTGGCACAGCGCTATGACAAGGCCTTGCGTCTGCTCGGTTTCGAATCCTGGATGCTTTCACCTGACGCGGGGCATGCATGAATCCTGGGCCTGTGTCTGTAGCGCCGACCCTGCAGACCTTTCTGGCCCTTGATTTTGGCATCAAACGCACCGGCGTCGCGGTTGGTAACCGGCTGCTGCGCACGGCACAACCGCAAGGCACCATTCAGGCCGAGGGCGATGCCCGCTTCGTCCAGATTGCCCAGCGCATCAAGGAGTGGCTACCCGACGCCCTGGTGCTTGGTGTACCGTTTCACCCGGATGGCGCCGAGCACGAAAACACCGTACGCGCGCGCCGTTTTTCACGTCAGTTGCAGGGTCGCTTCGGACTGCCTGTCTTTGAAGTGGACGAGCGCTACAGCACCACCGAAGCGCTGCAGATGGGCGCCAAAGATGCGGACGCTGCCGCGGCGTGCATCATTCTCGAACAGTTCTTAAGGAGTATTTCATGAGCACATTGGCGCTGGACGCCGAGGCGTTGTACGTCGAGTTGTTGAAAGGCGTGCGCGCCATGTTTCGACCCGGCGTGCGTTTGATTGGCGTTACCTCGGGTGGCGCCTGGCTCGCTGAGCGGCTGCAGCACGACTTGAATCTGCCAGAGCCACCGGGCGTGATTTCGTCGTCCATGCACCGCGATGACTATTCGCGACGCGGCATGACGGCAGGGGCACAGACCCGGATTGACTTTGACGTGAATGACGCCCACATCGTCCTGCTTGACGATGTGCTCTACACAGGACGCACCATTCGTGCTGTCATCAATGAACTGTTTGACTTTGGCCGACCTGCCAGTGTCATGCTGGCGGTGCTGGTGGACCGTGGCGGTCGTGAGTTGCCGATTCAGGCAGACTTTTGCGCTGCTCGCGTGGTCTTGCCAGCCAGCCAGTCACTTGCGCTGGCACGCAGCGAAGCCGGGGTTTTCAGTTTCAACGTAAAGGCCAGTTAAGCCATGTTGTACAAGCGCAATCTTCAACTCAATAAACACGGTGAACTGATTCATCTGCTTTCAACAGAGGGTTTGCCCAAGGCCATTCTGACCCAGGTCCTCGACACGGCAGCCAATTTTGTCAGCGTCAATGACCGTGAGGTCAAAAAGCTGCCGCTGCTGCGCGGCAAGAGTGTCTTCAACCTGTTCTTTGAAAACTCCACCCGCACGCGCACCACTTTCGAGATAGCGGCGACGCGTCTGAGTGCCGATGTCATCAATCTCGACATTTCACGCTCATCAGCGGCAAAGGGGGAAACACTGCTCGACACCGTAGCCAACCTGAGCGCCATGGCTGCCGATCTGTTTGTCGTGCGTCACAGCGAGTCTGGCGCACCCTACCTGATCGCACAGCATGTGGCGCCGCATGTGCACGTCATCAATGCCGGCGACGGACGCCACGCGCACCCGACACAGGGTCTGCTCGACATGTATACGATCCGGCACCACAAGAAGGATTTTTCCAACCTCACGGTCGCGATTGTTGGTGACGTGCTGCATTCACGTGTGGCGCGTTCCGACATTCACGCGCTGACCACTCTGGGTTGCGCCGAGGTGCGTGTCGTTGGCCCGAAAACCCTGGTGCCAGCCGACATGGCCCCCATGGGCGTGCGGGTTTGCCACACACTGGAAGAGGGCATTCGCGGCTGCGACGTCATCATCATGCTGCGCCTGCAGAACGAGCGCATGAGTGGCGCCTTGTTGCCCTCGACGCAGGAATTTTTCAAGAGCTTTGGCCTGACGCCAGAGAAACTGCAATTGGCCAAGTCGGACGCCATCGTGATGCACCCGGGGCCCATCAACCGCGGTGTCGAGATCGACTCGGCCGTGGTGGACGGCGGCCAGAGCGTGATCATGCAACAAGTGACTTTTGGTATTGCGGTGCGCATGGCGGCGATGAGCATCGTGGCAGGGAATGAGGCCTGATATGAAAACACAGATGAATATCCTGATCAAGGGTGGTCGCGTGCTGGATCCGGCCAGTGGCCTGGACGCCATTGCCGATGTGGCACTGTCCAACGGTGTGCTGTTGGCCATCAAAGACGTGGCGGCTGACTTTGTGCCAGCCCGGATCATTGACGCCACTGGCTGCATCGTGGCGCCCGGCCTGGTGGATCTGGCGGTGCGCCTGCGTGAGCCCGGGCATGAACACGAGCGCATGCTCGAGTCAGAGATGGCTGCGGCCGTGGCGGGCGGCGTGACCAGTCTGGTCTGTCCACCCGATACGGAACCGGTCCTTGATGAGCCGGGGCTGGTGGAGATGTTGCGCTATCGCGCGGAAAAGCTGCAACAGGCGCGTGTCTATCCGCTGGGCGCTCTGACCCGCAATCTCGAGGGCGAAACCCTGACCGAGATGTTGCAACTCACCGAGGCGGGCTGCGTTGCCTTCAGTCAGGCTGAAGTGCCACTTGCAAACACGCAGGTCTTGCAACGTGCCTTTCAGTACGCCAGCACGTTTGGCTATTCGATCTGGCTTAGACCGCAGGACTTTTATCTGGGTCAAGGCGTGGCGGCCAGTGGCGCACTGGCCACCCGCATGGGTTTGAGCGGTGTGCCGGTAGCGGCCGAGACGATTGCTCTGCACACAATTTTTGAGCTGATGCGTGCCACCAGTGGCGTTCGCGTCCACATCTGCCGGCTCAGCAGCGCCGCTGGTGTTGCGCTGGTCCGTCAGGCCAGAATCGATGGCCTGAACATCAGCTGCGACGTCAGCATCAACTCGCTGCATCTGACCGACGCCGACATGGGTTACTTTGACAGCCGCTCGCGGCTCAGTCCGCCGCTGCGCCAGCAGCGTGACCGGGACGCGCTGCGTGCCGGTCTGGCCGATGGAACCATCGATGCACTGGTGTCTGACCATACGCCGGTCGATGCGGACGCCAAGGACTTGCCGTTTGCCGAAAGCGAGCCGGGTGCGACCGGGGTCGAACTTCTCTTGAGCCTGGCGCTCAAATGGAGCGCTGATAGCGGGGTTGACTTGCTGCGCGCACTCGATGTGATCAGCCGCGCCCCAGCCTCGGTGCTGGGTGCATCACTTGGCAAGCGGCAGGATCGCGTCGGGCGCCTGACGCCGGGTGGTGTGGCCGATGTGTGTGTTTTCGACCCGCGTGCCAGTTGGACGGTCGGCAGCGCTGCGCTGCGCAGTCAGGGCAAGCACACACCGTTTGCAGGCTACGAGTTACCGGGCCGCGTGCGTTGCACGATTGTCGATGGACGCGTCGCTTACCTGGTACCACCGACAGGAATCGAACCTGTATCTAGCGCTTAGGAGGCGCTCGTTCTATCCATTGAACTACGGCGGCGACTGCCGTATTCTATTTGGTCAACAATCGCATCGCGTCTTCCAGACCCTTGATGGTCAGCGGATACATGCGCTGACTGACGATCTGCTGGATCACGCTGATGCTTTGCCGGTACTGCCATACGCCTTGCGGCTCCGGGTTGATCCAGGCGAACTTGGGAAAGGCCTTGGTCAGGCGCTGCAGCCACTCGACGCCGGCCTCTTCGTTGTTGTATTCGACGCTGCCACCGGGTTGCAAAATTTCGTAGGGACTCATGGTGGCGTCACCGACAAAGATCAGCTTGTAATCCTTGTTGTACTTGCGGATGATGTCCCAGGTCGGAAACTTTTCCGCGAAGCGGCGCCGGTTGTTCTTCCACATGAAGTCATAGACGCAGTTGTGAAAGTAGTAGAACTCCAGATGCTTGAATTCAGTCTTGGTGGCAGAAAACAGTTCTTCTACACGCGCGATGTGCTCATCCATCGTGCCGCCCACATCCATCAGCAGCAGTACTTTGACGTTGTTGTGGCGCTCCGGGATCATCTTGATATCAAGGTAGCCAGCGTTGGCGGCCGTGGACTTGATGGTGTCGTCCAGATCAAGCTCTTCTTCATGACCCTCGCGGGCAAACTTGCGCAGCCGGCGCAGCGCTACCTTGATGTTTCGGGTCCCGAGTTCCTGCGTGTCGTCGTAGTCCTTGTAGGCACGCTGGTCCCAGACCTTGACAGCGCTCTTGTTGCGGCTCTTGTCCTGCCCGATGCGAATGCCCTGCGGATTCTGGCCGTAGGCGCCGAACGGGCTGGTGCCACCGGTACCAATCCATTTGCTGCCGCCCTCGTGGCGTTCTTTTTGCTCTGCCAGGCGCTTCTTGAGCGTCTCCATCAACTCGTCCCAGCCCATCTTCTGGATCTGGGCAAGTTCTTCCGGGCTCAGATTGAGTTCAAGATTCTTGCGCAGCCATTCCAGCGGAATTTCCTTGCTGAAGTCGGCCACCATTTCGACGCCCTTGAAGTACGAGGCAAAGGCGCGGTCAAATTTGTCGTAATGCTTCTCGTCCTTCACCAGGGTCGTGCGGCTGAGGTAGTAGAAGTCGTCTATCCGATAGCCGCTGGCTGTGGATTCATCGTCGGACTCGGGTGTGTTCGGTCCAACAACGCCCTCTTTCAGCGCTTCCAGCAAGGTCAGGTATTCCTTCACCGACACTGGCAATTTGGCCGAGCGCAGGGTGTAGAAAAAGTCGATCAGCATCGGAGTATTCCTGTCAGCGTTGCTTGTCCAGCAGGTACAGCAGTTGCGCCTTGGCTTCAGGCCATTCGCCGGCGCGCATGCTGTACATCACTGTGTCGCGTACCGTGCCATCACGGCGCAGCGCGTGACCGCGGATGACGCCATCCTTTTTGGCACCAAGGCGCTCGATGGCAGCCTGCGACGCAAAATTGAAATTGTCGGTACGCCAGCCCACCACGTGGCAGCCGACCGTCTCGAAGGCGTGCGTCATCAGCAACAACTTGGCAACGGAGTTGACGTGCGTACGCTGACAGCGCCTGGCGTACCAGGTCCAGCCGATCTCGACACGCCTGACCGCGGGAACAATGTCGTGGTAGCTGCTGCAGCCCAGCACGGTGCCACTGCCGGCCTCCAGCACAGCGAAGGCAAAGCGGTTGCCCGCTTCGCGCATGGCCAGTGCATCCTCGATGTATTTGCGGGTTTGCTCTGGCTCGGGGACGGACGTGACGCGCAGTCTCCACAACTCGCCATCGGCTGCGGCAGCGCGCAGGCCCGCTTCATGGTTCAGTGCCAGTGGCTCGAGCTTGATACCGCGCCCGCTCAGGATGACCGGTTCGATGTAGGCCATGAATTGTTTTCTCCGACTCAGCGATTGTGGCGCTGCATGAAAACCAGTTTTTCAAACAGGGTCACGTCCTGCTCATTCTTGAGCAGGGCTCCCACCAAGGGTGGCACAGCGACTTTGTCGTCCTTCGTCTGCAGCACGCTCAGCGGAATGTCTTCAGCCAGCAGGAGTTTGAGCCAATCCAGCAGTTCGCTGGTGGAAGGCTTCTTCTTCAGACCCGGCAGGTTGCGCACGTCGTAGAACGTCTTCATGGCAGCGCTCAGAAGTTCCTTTTTCAGGCCAGGAAAGTGCACGTCAACGATGCTCTTCATGGTGTCGGCGTCAGGGAACTTGATGTAGTGAAAGAAGCAGCGGCGCAGGAAGGCGTCCGGCAGTTCCTTCTCGTTGTTCGACGTGATGAAGACCAGTGGTCGATGCGTCGCCTTGATCAGTTCCCGCGTCTCGTAGCAGTAGAACTCCATGCGGTCAATTTCACGCAGCAGGTCGTTCGGGAATTCGATGTCCGCCTTGTCAATTTCGTCGATCAGCAGGGCGACCTGCTTCTCGGCCGTGAAGGCCTGCCACAGCACGCCCTTGACAATGTAATTGTGGATGTTCTTGACGCGTTCGCCGCCATCAATGTCGGATAGCTGCGAATCGCGCAGCCGGCTCACGGCATCGTATTCGTAGAGTCCCTGTTGCGCCTTGGTGGTGGACTTGATGTGCCACTGCAGCAGTGGCATGTTCAGTGCGCCGGCCACCTCTTCGGCCAGCATGGTCTTGCCGGTGCCGGGCTCGCCTTTCACAAGCAGGGGGCGCTTGAGGGTGATGGCCGCATTGACCGAGAGCATCAAGTCTTCAGTTGCGACGTAATTTTGGGTGCCTTGGAATTTCATTTTTCTGACTTGATTGGAAAAGCAGCATGGGCTTGGGTGAACGTGCGGGTCGGCGAAGTGGTCAAATTTTGATCTGTCGCAAACGCCGGTCGATTGTCGCCCCAAATGGGGCAAGTTTCTGCTATTGCAGCGGTGTCTGTTTGTCGCTTGCGTGACCGGCGCTGCTCTCAGGCCTCCCTGCGCAGCGCGGGAAACAGGATGACATCGCGAATACTGGCGCTGTCGGTCAGTAACATCATCAGGCGGTCCAGGCCGACGCCACAGCCGCCGGTGGGCGGCATGCCGTATTCAAGAGCACGAATGAAGTCGTGGTCATAGTACATGGCCTCGTCATCACCTTCGTCCTTCGCCGCAACCTGCTCCTGAAAGCGCCTGGCCTGTTCCTGCGCATCGTTAAGTTCGGAAAAGCCATTGCCAAATTCACGGCCAGTGATGTAGAGCTCAAAACGCTCGGTGACGCCGGGCTTGTGATCGCTGGCGCGTGCCAAGGGTGAAATCTCGACCGGATGTTCGCAGATGAACGTAGGCTGCCAGAGCTTTTCTTCGACGGTTTCCTCGAAGTACATCACCTGCAGGCTCGGCAGCGACCGGCTGGACAACTTGTCTTTTTCCTCGGTCAGTCCGAGCTTGCGCAGCGCATTGGTTAGCCAGACCGGGTTGTCCACCTTGCGCTCGCCTTTGCCCTCGAGAATAGCCCCGGCCTCGGTGTGTTTGCAGATGGCTTCGACAATCGTCAGGCGCTCAAAGGGCTGGTTCAAGTCAACATCCCTGCCGCCATAGCTCAACTGCAATGTGCCTCTGGAGCGCTGCGCCGCATCACGAACCAATGCTTCGGTGAAGGTCATCAGGTCCTGGTAATCCCAGTAAGCCGCATAGAACTCCATCATCGTGAATTCGGGGTTGTGGCGTACCGAAATGCCTTCATTGCGAAAACTGCGATTGATCTCGAAGACGCGCTCAAAGCCGCCGACGATCAGACGCTTGAGGTACAACTCGGGAGCAATGCGCAGGAACATCTGCTGGTCCAGCGCATTGTGGTGCGTCGTGAAGGGCTTGGCATTGGCGCCCCCGGGGATGGGGTGCAGCATGGGAGTCTCGACTTCCAGGAAATCGTGCGCCACCATGAACTCCCGAATGCCACTCAGGGCCCGGCTGCGCGCCACAAAGCGCGAGCGTGTGGTTTCGTCCGTCATCAGGTCGACGTAGCGCTGGCGGTACTTTGTTTCCTGGTCGTTCATGCCATGAAACTTGTCGGGCATCGGGCGCAGGCTTTTGGTCAGCAGGCGCAAGCTCGTGGCGTGGATCGACAGTTCGCCGGTGCGGGTCTTGAATACCTTGCCTTCGGCAGCGACGATGTCGCCCAGATCCCAGTGCTTGAAACTGGCGTACAGTTCGGCGCCTACATCCTCGCTCTTGATGTAGATCTGGATCCGGCCACTGCTGTCCTGCAGGGTTGCAAAGCTGGCCTTGCCCATCAAGCGCTTGAGCATCATGCGCCCAGCCACCTTGGCAACAGAACCTTGTTCTGTGAGTGCTTCCGGCGTTTGGCCCGCATGTGCCGCAAACAGGTCGGCAGCATGGTCCGACGGCTTGAAATCATTGGGAAATGCCGGACCCCTGCCGTCGGCCTCAGCTTGGCGGATTGCCCTAAGTTTTTCCTGGCGTTCAAGAATGAGTTGGTTTTCGTCCTGGGGGACGGGGGCAATGTTGTGGTCAGACATAAGGCGGGCAATTGGTGGTGGCAGAGCAGGATTTTAAGTCTCGCTATGATTCGCCCAGAGGGAACCCCTAGCCATGCTGTACCAGATTGTTTCTTTGTTGCTTGAAGTTGCCACCAGCGTGCTCGCCAGTGCCTGCCTGCTGCGGCTCTACATGCAGTACCAGCGTATTCCGATGTCGGTACGGTCGGGCAACCCGCTTGGGCGTTTTGTGTTTGCACTGACGGACTGGCTGGTATTGCCCCTGCGACGCGTTGTTCCAGCCTTGGGAGGCTTGGACACAGCAAGCCTGCTTGCGGCTTTCCTGCTGGAACTGACACAGTTTGCGCTGCTTTGGCTGCTCGCCGGAGCGCATGGCAATTTGTTCCTGCTTCCGATTCTGGCTGGCTTTGGCTTGCTGCGACTGGTGATTTCAGCGCTTACCGGGCTTGTGATTGTGTACGCCGTGTTGTCCTGGGTGCCGAGCAGGTCGCCGGTCTCGGATTTGATAGAGCGCCTTTGCGCGCCACCATTGCAGCCGATCCGGCGTCTGTTGCCGCTGGTTGGGGGTGTGGACCTGTCGCCGCTGGTGCTGCTGGTGTTGTTGCAGATTGCCAGTATCGTGCTGAGCAGCCTGCAGACGCTTGCCCTGCAGACCGGCTGAGTCGAAGCTAATTTACGGCGTCGGCGGGTTGGCGTTGCAGAATCGCCAGCGTGCTGGCAATCGTCTTGCGCAGTTCGCGGCGATCGCAGATCAGATCGATGGCCCCTTTGGTCTGCAGGAATTCAGCTCGCTGAAAGCCTTCGGGCAAAGCGACGCGCATGGTGGACTCGATCACACGCGGTCCGGCAAATCCAATCAGTGCCTTGGGTTCGGCAATCACGACGTCGCCCAGGAAGGCGAAACCGGCACTGACGCCGCCCATGGTCGGGTCCGTCAGGACGCTGATGAAGGGCAATCCTTTCTTGGCGAGTCGGGTCAGCGAGGCGTTGGTCTTGGCCATTTGCATCAGGCTCAGCAAACCCTCCTGCATGCGTGCGCCGCCGGTTGAAGTGAAGCAGACGAACGGAACCTTTTGCTCGATGGCTGTGTGCACGCCGCGCACAAAGCGCTCACCCACTACGGAACCCATGCTGCCACCCATGAATTCGAATTCAAAGCAGGCGGCCACCAGGGCGATGCCGTGCACGGCGCCGCCCATGACGACCAGCGCATCCGTTTCGCCGGTGTTCTCCATCGCTTCCTTCAGACGCTCCGGGTACTTGCGGCTGTCCTTGAACTTGAGGGCGTCGACGGGCAAGACTTCCTGGCCAATTTCGAAGCGACCTTCGTTGTCCAGAAACACATTGAGCCGTGCACGCGCGCCGATGCGATGGTGGTGACTGCAACTGGGGCAGACGTTCTGGTTCTGCTCCAGGTCGGTCTTGTAGAGGACGGTTTCACAGCTTGGGCATTTGATCCACAGTCCTTCGGGGACGCTGCGTCGATCGGCCGGGTCGGTGTGCTGGATCTTGGGTGGTAGCAGTTTTTCAAGCCAACTCATGGAGTTTCCTTAACGCGTGGTAACGACGGCCTTGTGCGGACTGTCAGTTTAAATTATGAATCCAGTGCCATGCGGATTTCACGCAGAAAACGCTGCGCGACGGCTGCCACCTGCTCCCTGGGCTGCTGCTCGATCAACTGGATGATTCTGCTTCCGATCACCACCGCATCGGCAACCTTGCCAATGGCGCAGGCTGTGGCGGCGTCCCGAATGCCAAAACCTACTCCGACTGGAATGCTGACATGCTGGCGGATGCGCGGCAGCATGGCCGCAACGGCATCAGTGTCCAGTGTGCCAGCACCTGTCACCCCCTTGAGCGATACGTAATAGACATAGCCGCTGGCCACTGCGGCAACCTGGCGCATGCGCTCATCCGTGCTGGTGGGGGCCAGCAGGAAGATCAGGTCCAAGCCGTGTGACTTGAGTTCGGCGGCAAATCCCTCGCACTCTTCGGGTGGATAGTCAACGATCAGCACGCCGTCGACGCCAGCTTGCGCCGCGTCCGTCACGAAGGCGCTCTTGCCATCTTGGCGATCATGTTTCTGGTTGTAGCGCTCCACCGGGTTGGCGTAACCCATCAGGACTACCGGTGTGACGGCGTCGGCTTCGCGAAACGTCCGCACCATGGCCAGCACCTGAACCATGCCGACACCGGCTGCCAAAGCCTTGTCTCCCGCCTTTTGAATCACGGGGCCATCCGCGCTGGGGTCGGAAAAGGGTACGCCGAGTTCGATCACGTCGGCACCGCCCGCGACCATCGCGTGCATCAACTCCGCAGTGATATCCGGAAAAGGGAAACCAGCGGTCACGTAAGGAATAAGCGCCTTGCGGCCGCTCGCCTGAAGCTGGTTGAAGGTGGCTGCGATGCGGCTCATCTGGACACCTCGACGATGGACGGGCCACCCTTGACGGCCTGCCCGGTACAACTCGGGCGGCAGTAAAAGTCGGCGTTGGAGAGATCGGCCACCGTGCCAATGTCCTTGTCGCCGCGCCCGGACAGATTGACCAGAATGGACTGGTCGGGGCGCATGGTTTTGGCCAGTTTCATGGCGTAGGCCACGGCGTGACTCGATTCCAGCGCTGGAATGATGCCCTCTGTGCGGCAAAGGTAGTGAAAAGCCTGCAAGGCTTCCTGATCTGTGACGCCAACGTACTCTGCGCGGCCGATGTCCTTGAGGAAGGCATGCTCCGGGCCGACGCCAGGGTAGTCGAGCCCGGCGCTGACGCTGTGTGTTTCCGTAACCTGGCCGTTGTCGTCCTGCAGCACATAGGTGCGATTGCCGTGCAGAACGCCCGGGCTACCGCGTTGCAGCGAGGCTGAATGCCGACCCGAATCGATGCCCTCACCGGCTGCTTCAACACCGATCAGGCGCGTGTTGGGGTGGTCGATGTACGGGTAAAAAATGCCCATGGCGTTGCTGCCGCCACCGACGCAGGCGACGACCGCGTCGGGTTGGTCTGAATGGCAGCCCTGGCGCTGAAGCATCTCAGGCATTTGCTGCAGACATTCGGTACCGATGACACTCTGGAAGTCGCGCACCATCATCGGGTAGGGGTGAGGACCGGCTACGGTGCCGATGATGTAAAAGGTGTTGTCAACATTGGCCACCCAGTCACGCATTGCTTCGTTCAGTGCATCCTTGAGGGTTCGGCTGCCGCTCTCGACCGGAACCACGCTGGCACCGAGCAGCTTCATGCGGTAGACATTGGGGCTTTGGCGCTTGACGTCTTCACTGCCCATGTAGACCACACACTGCAGCCCGTAACGGGCGCAGATGGTGGCCGTCGCCACGCCGTGCTGGCCGGCACCGGTTTCGGCAATCACGCGTGGCTTGCCCATGCGTTTGGCCAGCATCGCCTGCCCGATGGTGTTGTTGATCTTGTGGGCGCCGGTATGGTTCAGATCTTCGCGCTTCAGGAAAATCTGCGCGCCACCCTGCTCACGACTGACGCGGTCAGCGTGGTAGATCGGCGAGGGTCGGCCGACGAAGTGGGCCAGCTCGTGGTTGAACTCCGCGACAAAGGCAGGGTCATGCTGGTAGCGGGCATAGGCCGCCTTGAGTTCGCTGATGGCGAAGGTCAGTGTCTCCGAGACGAAACTGCCACCATAGATTCCGAAATGACCGAGCAGGTCAGGTTGTTGGTAGAGGTTCATGCTTGATCGGCCACACGCACGGCGGCCACAAATTGGTGGATCTTTTCGGGGTCCTTCAGACCCTTGTTCCCGGGGCCCGAGCGTTCGACACCCGAGCTCACATCGACGGCCAGGCTAAGACAGCGTGGACGCAGTTGCAAGATGCCGTCGCCCACGTTTGCAGCGCTCAGCCCACCACTCAAGACGAGGTGAGCGTTGACGTTTGGAGGCAGCAGTGACCAATTGAATGTTTGTCCCGAACCACCATACCCGTCGACCTGTGCGTCGAGCAGGATAGCCTGGGCTCCAGAGTAATCGAGTGCGTATTTTACGAGATCAAACTGCGCGCTGGCCTGGCCGATCGGTATGCGCGCGACGCACACGTAGGGAAATCGTCCGCCCTGGCTTGCCACCAGACACTGGTCGGGTGTTTCGTCACCATGCAATTGCAGCGTGGCGCCGGGGATGGCCGCGCAGGCCTCGCTTATCCTGAGCGCTGGCGCGTTGACAAAGAGCAGGACGGGCGTCACAAAGGGGGGCAAACGGGAGGCCAATTCTGCGGCGCGATGGATTGACACATAGCGCGGACTATGCTCATACAGCACAAAGCCAATGGCATCGACGCCAGCAGCAACTGCTGCGTCAACATCAGCCTCGCGTGTCAGTCCGCAGATCTTGATTCGGGTTCGCCGGTTCATGGTAATGCGTCAAAAGCTGCGGTTCGATCGGGCAGACCCCAATGGGCGGCGTAGCGGGGTCCGAGAAAATACAGTCCATCAGGCGAAAAAGTGGGTGCGGCCGCGTCACGATTGCGTTCCAGCAGCACGTCTCGAAGCCACTCTGGCGGTCGTTTGCCCTGCCCGACGAGCAGCAGGCAGCCCAGGATATTGCGAATCATGTGATGCAGGAATGCATTGGCTTCAAAGTCAAAGCGCCAGTAGGCGCCGCGCCGGGTTATATCAAGACTCTGCAAGGTTTTCACCGGAGTCAATGCCTGACAGGCAGAGGCGCGAAAGGATGTGAAGTCGTGCTCGCCCAGCAAGTGCAGGGCGGCCTGCTGCATTGCGTTGTGCTCCAGCGGCGCGAATACCCAACCGACCCGGCCGTTGTCGACGCTGGGGCGCACTGGCGACTCCAGCAGCACGTAGGCGTAGCGGCGGGACAGGGCACTGGCGCGACAATGAAATTCATCAGGCACAGGCTGTGCCCATTGAACCGCGATGTCGCGCGGCAAATACGAATTGGTGCCGCGTACCCAGGATGATGTTGGGCGCTCCAGCCGGGTATCGAAATGAGCCACTTGCATCAAGCCATGGACGCCAGCGTCGGTGCGTCCAGCGCACAGGGTCGACACCTTGTGCGAACTGAACTTGCTCAGCGCCAGTTCGAGGTGGTCCTGAATGGTCTTTCCCGACAATTGGCTTTGCCAGCCCTGATAGGCATGGCCGTTGTAACTGATGCCTAGTGCCAGACGCACGGCGAGATCACAGCGACTGAATATCGCTCAAGGCCTTTTTTGCCTTCAGCTTGAGGTCACCCGTGGCTTCTGCGATGACTTCTTCTATCAGTGCGCGCGCACCCTCGACATCTCCGATTGCAACGAACTCTTCAGACAGTGCCAGCTTCGTTGCCAGAGGATCGTCAGTCCTGACCGGCTCCGCGCTGGCTTCAGGCGCGACGTCGTCTCCCAAATCAAGCGACAGGGAGCCAAGGTCGAATTTCAGCATGTCAAAATCAGGCGCCTCGGGCTTGGTCGGTGCCATGGGTGCCGGAACAACCGGTGTCGCCGACAGACTGGAAGGAGTTGTCTCGGCCACACTCGCGGCTGTTTCACCGATGGACTCCCCGGGCTCTTCATCAATCGAGAAATCGAGGTCAAGATCAAGATCGACTGCGGCACCGCTCTGAGTCAATGCGCCTGGTCGCGTGGAGGATTCCTCCAGCGGGGCCGGCATGGATGGTTTGCCCTCGGCTTCTGCGGGCTGCCAGCCTGGCAGGTAGCGCGGATTGCCAGGGTCAATGCTCAGGCCGAGCTCGCGTATGCGCTGCCACTCAAGACTGTCGCTGTCGGTCAATCTGTAGGCCTTTGCCGCAATGTGCTGAAACGATTTGGCATCGCGTCGCTTGGCGAAGAGTTCGAGCAACTTTTGGTGAATGGCAATGCGCTCAGGAGTCTCTCGCATTGCATCCTTCAGGATTTCTTCGGCTTGCAAATCGCGTCCGTAGGCCAGGTAAACGTCGGCTTCGGCTACCCGGTCCACATCGTCGACGCCCGCACTTTCGAGTTGACTGGGAGCTGAAACCAGCGAGGAGCCAGTTTCCGCTCCGTGATGCGTATCCACATTTTGGCCGCCACTGGCAGCAAAGTACGTGTCTGGCCGCACGCGGTTGTCGACGATGACGCCATCAGCCTGGGACCGACCGTTGCGCTGACGAGACCTGTAGACGCCAAGAAGGACCAGCAAGCCAATCAGACTGGCCGCACCTATGGGCAGTAGTGGATTTTCAAACAGGCTGTCGAGCACGCCCGTTTCAGGCTTTGTCAGCACCGGCGGTGTCACCTTGACGCCGCTGGCGACGGCGCCAGGTGGCGTCACTGCGCCAGCGCTGAGAGGCTGGGATGCCGCGACGGTTGCCGCCGTTGATGAGGTGGCGCCGGAAGCCGGAGTTGCCGCGGCGCCCGTAGCGCTTCCAAGTTTTCCAAGATCACTGATATTCTTTGCCAACTCGGCCGCGCGGTCGGCGGCGTCCTTAGCGCTGCGTTCCTTGGCCAGTTTATCCTCGGCCGAGACCTTCTCGATCACTGCCTTGGACAGTGTCAATTTGTCTGGCGCTGCAGCTGTCGGCTTTTTTTCTTCAACACGTGCCTCAATGGGGCCGGACGCCAGACGATCGGCCGCAATCAAGGGCGCATCAGGCGCGCTCTGAGCAAGCTTTCGACGAAACTCGTTGAAATCCCTGCTTTGCGCAACAACCAATTGAGTCGCTTCAGCCGCCGGTGTGCTTGCTGCCTGATCGGCCGTGGGAACGTCGAGAATCGCTCCGGCCTTGATACGGTTGACGTTGCCAGCCATGAAGGACGCCGGATTCGCGCGCAGCAGCGCCACCAACATCTGATCCAGAGAGACATTGTCAGGTCGCGTCGACGCCGCAATCTTGCTGGCCGTGTCACCTGGCTTGACACTGATCTTGGCGGTCGCAGCCGTGGGCGCAGTCGAAACCTGAGCGCGTGGCAGAGGCGGCGTGGCCACCTTGGCTGTTTGCGTTGGCGATCTGCTGCCGGACGCTGCGGCCGCTGGCGTTGGCGCAGCTACTGGACTCGCGGCATTGTTCGATCGGGAAACAACTTGCGCAGTGACCTGAGCAGGTAGGGGCGCAGCGCTGCTGCCGTTTCGCAGATTGGGCGGATCAAACAGGAGGGTGTAGTCGCGGACAATCCGTCCACTGGACCACCTGGTTTCAAGAATCAGGTCGACGAAAGGATCGTTGACGGCGCGCTCGCCGGTCAATCGAATGTAGGCACGGCCGTCTGGGCGTCTCTGCAGACTCGCCTGCAGTGTTGCCAGAGCCGGGTTGTAATCAAGCCCGGCAGCTTTGAAGCTTTCCGGTGAGGCGACGGCCGGTTTGAGTGAAGCCGCTTCGTCGGCATTGATGTCGAGGAGATCGACCTCGGCACGCAATGGCTCACCCAGCGCGGACTGGACCGTTATGCGTCCAAGCGAAAGCGCCATGGCGCTGGTTCCCCACAAGCCGCACAGGGTAACGACCGCGACGGCGACTTGATGCCAGCGATGTGAATTAGCAATCAATTGGTGAGCTCCGCTGTTTCAGACTGCTTGAATAGAGGTTTCATTTTCCATAACGAGGCCTCGATTCCGAAAATTGGAAGCAGACCATAACATATCTGGCACCTGCGTCAACCCCGGCTCAGGCCGCCAGCAATACGCGCAACATGCGGCGCAAGGGCTCTGCCGCACCCCACAGAAGCTGATCGCCAATGGTAAAGGCACCGACGTACTCTGCTCCCATGGCAAGTTTGCGGATCCGTCCCACCGGGATGCCCAGGGTTCCCGTGACCGAAACCGGGGTCAGATCGCGCAAACTGGCCTCGCGGGAATTGGGCACGACCTTGACCCAGGCGTTGTCGGCAGCGATCATGGCTTCAATATCAGCCGTCGGCACGTCTTTCTTGAGTTTGAAAGTCAAGGCTTGACTATGGCAACGCATCGCGCCGACCCGAACGCAAAAGCCGTCCACCGGGACCGCTGCTGTCCCAAAACCAGGACCTTGTCCCAATATCTTGTTGGCTTCGGCGCCAGCCTTCCACTCCTCGCGGCTGATCCCGTTGCCTAGGTCCTTGTCAATCCAGGGAATCAGGTTGCCGCCCAAGGGCACGCCGAAATTGGCAGTCTCTGCACTGCTGAGTGACTGCTGCTTGGCCAGCACCTTTCGATCTATTTCGAGAATCGCCGACTTGGGATCGTCAAGCAGTGCTTTGACCTCTGTATTAAGGGTTCCGAACTGGGTCAGCAATTCGCGCATGTGCTGCGCGCCTCCGCCCGACGCGGCCTGGTAGGTCATGCTGGTCATCCATTCGACCAGACCGGCCTTGTAAAGCGCGCCGACACCCATCAACATGCAACTGACCGTGCAATTGCCGCCAATCCAGTTATTTCCACCCTTGAGCAGTGCGCTCTGGATGACAGGCATGTTGACCGGGTCCAGGATGATGACGGCGTCCTCCTTCATGCGAAGTGTCGAGGCGGCGTCAATCCAGTGCCCGTTCCAGCCGGTGGCGCGCAACTTCGGGAAGACTTCAGTGGTGTAATCGCCGCCTTGGGCGCTGATGATGATGTCGCACTTTTTCAATGCCTCAATGTCAAACGCGTCCTTTAGCACCGTCTGATTCTTGGCCTGCGCTGGTGCCTTGCCGCCGGCATCGGAACTGGAAAAAAAGACGGGCTCGATCAATTCAAAATCGCCCTCGGATTGCATGCGGTCCATCAATACCGACCCGACCATGCCGCGCCAGCCTACGAGACCGACCAGATTACCAATTTTTTTCATATTGCTCTTTCAAATGGTTGGAATAAGAAAATCAAGATTCACAGGGCCTTGACCACGGCAGCACCCATTTCCTGGGTATTCACCCTCGTCGCACCTGGGCTGAAAATGTCGGCCGTGCGCAGTCCCTGCGTCAGTACCGATTGGACAGCTACCTCAATGCGCTGGGCTGCTTCTGGTTGCTTGAGGCTGAAGCGCAGCATCATTGCAGCACTCAAAATAGTCGCCAGCGGATTGGCTATACCTTTTCCGGCGATGTCAGGCGCACTGCCGTGGCTGGGCTCGTACAGGCCCTGATTGCTGGAATTCAAACTCGCCGATGGCAGCATGCCAATCGAGCCGGTCAGCATAGCCGCCTCGTCACTGAGGATGTCGCCGAAAATATTGCCAGTCACCACGACGTCAAACTTCTTGGGCGCCCGCACCAGTTGCATGGCGGCGTTGTCCACATACATGTGATCGAGTTGCACATCAGGGTATTGCTCGCCCACTTCAGTCACCACGTCTTTCCAGAACTGGAAGGTTTCGAGCACGTTGGCTTTGTCAACGCTCGTCACTCGTTTGGACCGCTTGCGGGCCGCCTGAAATGCAACATGGGCAATGCGCTCAATTTCCGGGCGTGAATAGCGCATGGTGTCAAACGCTTCCTCAGTTCCCGGAAAGTGCCCGTCGGTAGCGATGCGGCGCCCTCTTGGCTGTCCAAAGTAGATGTCGCCGGTGAGCTCGCGAATGATAAGGATGTCCAGGCCAGCTACCAGTTCAGGCTTGAGACTGGAAGCATCGACCAGTTGTTCATAACAAATGGCCGGCCGGAAATTGGCAAACAGGCCAAGATTCTTTCGCAGGCCGAGTATGGCCTGCTCAGGACGCAGGCTGCGCTCGAGTTTGTCGTATTTCCAGTCACCCACTGCGCCAAACAAGACTGCGTCTGCGGCCTTCGCGAGTTTCAGAGTCGCCTCCGGCAAGGGATGACCATAGGCTTCGTAGGCGGCGCCACCTACAAGGGCGGTTTCCATCTCGAATTTCAGGTCGAGGGCCCCAAGCACCTTGACCGCTTCGGCCACAATTTCGGTGCCGATACCGTCGCCGGGCAATACTGCAATCTTCATGGTCAGACTAAATCTCTCGAACAGTTAAAGACAGAACTTGAAAAGCATCCTGGTTGGCGGCTAGGCCAGCAAGGTACGGGTCAGCCATGGTTTCTGCGCCAGGCGCTCCGCTTCGAAATTTCTGATTTTTTCTGCATGACGCAGTGTCAGACCTATATCGTCGAAGCCGTTGACAAGGCAGTATTTGCGAAAGGCCTGTACCTCGAATGCCAATTCGATGCCGTCCGGCTTGAGCACTACCTGGCGTTCCAGGTCAATTGTCAAGGTGTAGCCAGGAAAGGCGGCCGTATCATCAAACAACTGACTGACCTGAGCCTCGCTCAGGACAATCGGCAACAAGCCATTCTTGAAGCTGTTATTGAAGAAAATATCTGCGTAGCTGGGGGCAATGATGGCTCGAAAGCCATATTGGTCAAGCGCCCATGGGGCGTGTTCGCGTGAAGAGCCGCAGCCAAAGTTCTTGCGTGCCAGCAGAATGGATGCATTTTTGTAACGCGGCAGATTCAGCACGAAGTCAGGATTCGGGCGGCGACTGTCCGGATCCTGCCCGGGAAAGCCGGCGTCGAGGTAACGCCATTCGTCAAACAGGTTTTGTCCAAATCCGGTCTTGCGGATGGACTTGAGGAACTGCTTGGGGATGATGGCGTCGGTGTCAACGTTTTCTCGGTCAATCGGAGCGACCAATCCCTGGTGCAATGTGAATTTTTGCATAGTGTTTTCTTTGGCAGAATGGTTCAAGCGAATCTTCTGACGTCAACAAAGTGACCATGAATGGCAGCGGCTGCGGCCATGGCGGGACTCACCAGATGGGTGCGTCCGCCTGCTCCCTGGCGCCCCTCAAAATTTCGATTGCTGGTGGAGGCGCAGCGCTCACCTGGTTCCAGACGATCTGCATTCATCGCCAGGCACATCGAACAGCCAGGCTCACGCCACTCGAACCCGGCGGCCTTGAAAATTTCATGCAAACCTTCACGCTCCGCCTGTTCCTTGACCAGACCCGAACCCGGAACCACCAGAGCAAGTTTGATATTGCCGGCAATCTTGCGTCCCAGTTTCTTGACTATGCTGGCTGCTTCACGCATGTCTTCGATACGGCTATTGGTGCAGGAGCCGATGAATACCTTGTCGACAAACAGATCATTCAGAGCCTTCCCTGGCTGCAAGCCCATGTAGACCAGAGCACGTTCGATCGCGCCGCGTTTGCCGTGGTCCTTTTCCTTATCGGGATCAGGGATGATTCCGTCGATGCCAAGCACCATTTCGGGGGAGGTACCCCAGCTTACCTGGGGCACTATCTGGCTGGCATCAAGTACCACGACGGCATCAAACACGGCGTTGGCATCGGTGTGCAAGGTTTTCCAGTACGCTAGCGCGATCTCCCATTCCATGGCTGCTGCGGTGTCTGTGCCAGCACCCTGTCCCGGTGCCAGGGGACGACCTTGGACGTAGGCGATGGTCTTTTCATCGACACCTATGAGGCCGGCGCGCGCGCCCGCTTCGATCGCCATATTGCAAACGGTCATGCGACCTTCCATGCTCAGTGCCGCAATGGCAGAGCCGCCAAACTCAATCGTATGGCCAGTCCCACCCGCTGTTCCGATCTTGCCGATGACGGCCAGAACGATGTCTTTGCCGCCGCAGCCCTGCGGCAAGACACCATCAACACGGACCAGCATGTTCTTTGCTTTCTTTGCCAGCAGGGTCTGGGTCGCCATCACATGCTCGACCTCGCTGGTGCCAATACCATGGGCCAGCGCGCCGAAGGCACCGTGTGTGGACGTATGAGAATCGCCGCAAACGACAGTCATTCCCGGCAGGGTTGCACCATTTTCAGGGCCTATGACATGCACGATGCCTTGCCGTTTGGTGAGAAAGGGGAAGTAGGTTGCCAGTCCAATTTCCCGCATATTTGCGTCCAGAGTCAGGATTTGTTCCTTGCTGGTTGGGTCAGTGATGCCGTCGTATCCCAATTCCCACCCGGTGGTAGGCGTGTTGTGGTCGGCCGTGGCAACGACCGAACTGATGCGCCAGAGCTTGCGCCCGGCTTGACGCAGCCCCTCAAAGGCTTGCGGACTCGTCACTTCATGCACCAGGTGGCGATCGATGTAGAGCAGGGCGGTTCCGTCTGCTTCGGTGTGAACCACGTGCTCGTCCCAGAGCTTGTCGTAGAGCGTGCGTGCGTGCGGCTGGTTATCGATGCGACCCATATGGTTTCCTTGGAATGAAGCGATTTTAAACGGCGGGCACGACCGATGTTGCGCTGCAAACAAAAACGCCCGCCGGTGTCGCCAGCCGGCGGGCGCATTGGGTGAGGTCGCCTCAGCGTTGTGCCATCGGAGGAACGTCGCGCGTGACGGAGCCAGAGAACAATTGGCGTGGGCGGCCGATCTTGTACTCAGGGTCGCTGATCATTTCGTTCAACTGTGCGATCCAGCCAACCGTGCGAGCCAACGCGAACACACCGGTGAACATATTGACCGGAATACCGATGGCGCGTTGCACGATGCCAGAGTAGAAGTCGACATTGGGGTAAAGCTTGCGGGAGACGAAATAGTCGTCTTCCAGCGCAATCTTTTCGAGCGCCATCGCCAGTTTGAACAGCGGGTCGTTTTCGAGACCGAGTGCGGCCAGAACTTCCCTGCAGGTTTCCTGCATGAGTTTGGCGCGAGGATCGTAATTCTTGTAGACCCGGTGCCCGAATCCCATCAGCTTGACGCCGGAATTCTTGTCTTTGACCTGTTCCATGAAATGACCGACCTTGGCAATGCCGCCGCTGGCCTGAATCTCTCCAAGCATGTTCAGGCAAGCTTCATTGGCACCACCATGGGCAGGGCCCCATAGGCAAGCGACACCGGCAGCGATGGCCGCGAACGGATTGGTGCCGGAACTGCCGCACAGGCGAACCGTCGAGGTGGAGGCGTTTTGCTCGTGATCGGCGTGCAGGATGAAGATGCGATCGAGCGCGCGTTCAATGACCGGGTCGACCACGTACTCTTCGCACGGGGTGGCAAACATCATGTGCAGGAAATTACCGGCATAACTCATTTCGTTCTTCGGGTACATATAGGGCTGACCCATGCTGTACTTGTAGGCCATCGCGACCAGCGTTGGCATCTTGGCGATGAGACGCAGCGCTGCGATTTCGCGATGCTCGGGATTGTTGATGTCCGTGCTGTCATGATAGAACGCCGAGAGGGCGCCTACCAGGCCAGTCATGATGGCCATCGGATGGGCATCGCGGCGGAAGCCACGCAGGAAGAACTGCATCTGTTCATTGACCATGGTGTGGCGGGTCACACGTTTCGTGAAATCGGCCTTCGCCGCCGCATTGGGCAGGTTTCCGTACAGAAGCAAATGGCAGGTTTCCAGGAAATCGCAGTTTGTGGCCAGTTGCTCAATCGGATAGCCGCGGTACAACAACTCACCCTTGTCCCCATCGATGTAGGTGATGGTCGACTGGCAGGACGCCGTGGACAGGAACCCGGGGTCGTAAGTGAACATGCCGGTTTGTCCATACAGTTTGCGGATGTCCACCACATCTGGTCCGACGCTGCCCTGGTATACAGGCAATTCGATGCTGGGACTGCCGTTACTGAACGATAGGGTGGCTTTGTTATCAGCTAATTTCATTTTCTTGCCTTTCAAGGGGTTTTCTCAACATACACAAAACTTCACGCACATCACTGCGATCAAGATCAGCATTGACTTGCGCTAGGGTTTGGCGTGCCAAGTGCAGGTCCAGCAGATCGTTGTCACCCAGATCCATCAAAGCCAGGAGCCCTTGTGACTGTCTGACAGTCAAGCTGGACTCAAAACGTTTGAAGAATCGTTCGATGAAAATATCGTTCTCAAGCAAACCGCGACGGCAGCGCCATTTCAGCTTGCTCAGACTTCTCGCATCGATCAGGTTGCTGCTTTGTACCATGGCTGATTGGCCCAGATGTTGATCGAAGTCAAACCGTACG